>CAYSCH010000124.1:17478-22738 GCA_964429355.1 uncultured Planctomycetaceae bacterium
CCTCGCTCGCTTGATTCTGTGAACAGCCATGTTGACGAACCTGTCCGTCAGACTGCACCCGTGCTTATTAGACGTACCCGACGGGTGGGAAGTCAAGGATTTCCGGATGTGGCGAAGCGACACGGCCGGTCTTCATCCAACCGTCCCGTCCCGGCCTGGCCGAGAAACAGCTCACCTTGCAGTAGTTTCCTCATCCGGATCATTCACGAGCCCATCGCAAGAGCGATGCGCAGGCGAGGGCGAAGAGCCGAGTTGTCCTCGATTGTGCTTCGCAGGCTGGCTCAACCAGCTTGTCGCGAAATCCCGGCTCGTGAATCATCCGGGCTGACCGGTGCGTCGTGTCTCCTCCACGCCCAAGGCTTGACTCGCCCTGGGCCGGCTGGTGAAATGCTCGGAGATCCTTCCTGCCTGCCCTTTCCGGAGAACGTGCCATGACGATACCTCTCGACCGTCGAACCTTCATGAAAACCACCAGTGCTGCCGCTCTCGGGCTGAGCACGTTGGGCGCCGGACGTGTGCTGGGGGCCAACGACCGTGTGCGTCTGGGCGTGATCGGCACGGGAAACCGCGGCTGTCAGGTAATGGAGTTCTTTCTGAAGCAACCCGGCGTGGAAATCCCCGCCCTTTGCGACGTGTCGCGGTCGACGGCCGAGGCCGCCAATGCCAAATTCCTCGGCGGCAAGGCGGAACTTTACAGCGACTTTCGCAAGATCACCGACCGTAACGACATCGACGCTGTTCTGATCGCCACGCCCGACCACTGGCACGCCCTGCAAACGATCATTGCCTGCCGCGCCGGCAAGGACGTCTATTGCGAGAAACCCCTGTCGAAGACCATTCGCGAGGGTCGCCGGATGGTCGAGGTCGCACGGAGCACCGGGCGCGTCGTGCAGATGGGAACTCATCGGCGCTCGGGGCACTCCTATGCCGAAGCCGCCAAACTGATTGCCTCCGGCAAGCTCGGCAAGATCACGGTGACAAGGGCCTTCGACACCACGAACATGTTTCCCAAGGGCATCGGCAAGGCGGAACCAGGCGATCCGCCCAAGGATCTCGACTGGGAAATGTGGCTCGGCCCCCGACCCTCGCGCCCCTACCAGGCCACGATCACGCCGTTCAAGTTTCGCTGGTGGGATCTCTATGCTTCGCGGTTCTCCGACAACGGCGTGCACTTTCTGGATATCATGCGCTGGCTGATCGGCGACGAGCCGGGCCCGGTGCGTGTTTCCGCCCTGGGAGGGTGCTTTGCCATTGACGACGATCGCACCACCCCCGACGCCATGGAAGGCATGTTCCAGTTCCCCTCCGGCCCGCTGACGACCTTCGCCCAGTATGAGGCCAGCGGCAATCGGGCCATGCCGCGTCAGGCCTTCGCCGAATTTCGCGGTACGCAAGGAGCCCTATACGTCGACGACGCCAGCTTTGAAGTGTTGCCGGAGCGCGGAGGACGCTACCAGGATGACCAGGAACCCCGCATGGAGTCGATCTCGCAGAAGTTCGACGAGGGTTACTCCCAGCACGTACGCGACCACACGGGAAACTTCCTCGACTGCATCCGCTCCCGAGAAAAGCCCCATGCCGACGTCGAGATCGGACACCGCTCGACGAGCATGGCCCTCCTGGCCAACATCTCCCTGGCTACCGAGTCCACCCTCCATTGGGACCCCGAACGCGAGCTGATCACCAACCTCCCCGAGGCCAATGACCTGCTCCACTACGAATATCGGAAGCCTTGGACCCTGGAAGACGCGTAGGAAACGGTAGCAGGTCGCGAGGGTCTCAACCATTCTCAATGGGTCTATTGGGACATCCAGCCCCAGAACCTGATCGACAACCCGGATCTGCGCTTTTTCGAGGTCTGCTATGGCGGCTCCGCCTTCGCGCCCCACCCCGATGCGCTCGCCGTGACCAACGACTCTTTCTGGGACGCCGTCAACGCCTTCTGCTGCCTGAGTCGCTCAGAAGTCCAGAGAACGCCGAAGCGATTCCAACTCGGCCGCCGCATAGACGCGGCGTTTTTCCTGAAAGTAACTGTATTCGGCCTTCTCCGCGTCGGTCCACGTGTTGTGCTGCGTGTACGACCCGCAGAACGGAATGAGCAGATCCAGCCAGCAGGCGAAAGTGCGTTTTTCGTTCTCGCTCGTCTGCACGTCGTAGTGTGACGACTCCAGGTAGTCCATGATCTTGCTCTTGCACGCACCCGTGTGATATGGCGGCAGCATCACGGCCCGGCTGCGGGGTTTGAGCCACGTCATCCACGGGTTCTTGTCGGGATCGCCGGAGGTGGTGATGGCAACGTAGGACTGCGTGTAGGCGCGTTTGGGATCCACCTGTCCCGCGCCGATCAGTCGGACGCTTTCCGGTCTGGCCACCTCGCCCGTCAGGCTGATCTTGCTCGTGCCGATCTTTTCGGCATTGTGGCAGCTCACGCAGTGACGGTCGAAGATCGGCTGGATCTCCTGGACGAAACTGAAGCCGTCCACCGGCGCCCCGGCCTCGATCGATCTCGGGGCATTAACCCCTAGATAGTTCTCTACACTGTCGAGCCAGGACTGCGATGCCAGCCGCGCGATATACGGATCTTCCTTGCCCGCAAAGGGCTGGAGCCTCTGGATCGGCTTGGAGAGAGCCAGCGTGGTTTTCCGAACGGCCGGCGGCTGGGCCCCCGCACCCATCTTGTTCTCATGGCAGCCAATGCAGGAGAAACGTTCGCCGTTCTGGAGCGTCGACCAGCTTCGCATCGACTGGATCGTGTAGCCCTTGGCGTCGAGCACCTGGAAGTAGACCGGCGTGTGCGCGGGTACCTCGAAGCTGCAGCTCCCATCCGCCTCGATATCCACCTCGCCCAGGACATGCTTCACGTCCCAACTCCCGCTGTTGAGCGAGATCGGTGTCTGGCAGAGGCCGGTCTCGCACTCGCCCCCGTTCTGCCCGTAACCCATACGGGCAACACGGTACTCCAGGGCGACCACACGCAGTTTCTTCGCCGTGCCGCGCGGGATACCGGCAAGCCCCGGCCCCTCGTACACGTCCTGCACGGTGTAGACCCCGTTGTTGTCCCGCGGGTTGACCAGCGACGCTCGCACCGGGGGCGGCGTGCGGGGCATGACAGGAACGGCCTGCCCCGTGCTTTGCCAGTCATCGAAGGCCAACAGCTCCCGCACGCCGTCGGACTTCATATAGTAGACACCCAGTGGCGGATTGAACGGGCCGAACGGAGGCAGATACCCCTCAGGACAGAAGGAGCACAGGTAGTTCTCTTCATCCATTCCATAGGGATGGGAGTATTGCGGGCCGAACTGCCCGAAAACATCGATCTTCAGGTCGAGGTAAGGCCTGGAAGGATCCGGCGGTTCGGGGCGAACAAAGTCGGCCGACTCGCGTCCCGGATGCCCGTCGAGCCTGGTGTTGACGAACTCGATCCCGTTGCCCGCCTGAATGCCCTTGGAGCGGTCGATCAGTCCGAGCTTTCCCTTGTAGATCGAGTGATGCCCGGCGATCAGGGCGATCGCTTTGTGCGACCCCGGGATCCCACGAGCGTGGATGATCGCCGCCGGGAACATGCTGTTGTTTCCGTAGTATTCTGTTTGCGCCGTGCCGTCCGGGTTCATTGCAATCAACGGATGGGTGAACAGCGCGCTGCGGTCGTTGTATTCCCAGCGGGTGAAGACGACACGGCCGTCGCCGAGCACCTGGGGATTGTTTGTCATGAGCTGGTCGAAGGTCAGGCGGCGGATGTTGCCGCCGTTGCCGTCGCAAGAGTAGATATTCCCGCCCGCGCGGTACCAGCAGTCGCTGATATGCACGTCGCGCGTCGACGTGAAGACGATCCGGCCATCGGGCAGGAACGTCGGTTCGCAATCGGCGATCGGTAGCGGCTTGCCGTCTTTCAGGATCGGGAAGGTGATCTGCGTCACCCGGCGCGTCGCCATGTCCATCGTGTAGAGGTAATAGGAGTCGGCCTCGAAATTTTCCCGCATGGAGAAAACGAGCGTTCGAGCATCCCACGAGAGGTTCGGATAGCAGATCGCCCCCTCGGGCTTTTCGAGCAACACCTCATGCCTGACCGTGCCGTCTTCGAGCAGAGTCCCCAGGCAAAGCTGGCCCCCCTGTTTGAAACCGAGGGTGTAGTCGCGGATCTGCTCATCCGGAATGTCGTATTTCCCCACAAGCCCCTGCATGCAGCCGAAGATGTAATGCTTGGCATACACAAACTGGGCGGCGCCCCTCGCGCGGATCGCCTGCAGGCGTGCCCTGCGACGCGCGGCACAGGCGTCGAAATACAGCAATCGCCAGCTCGGATCCCGTGCGGGAACCTTCCCCTCGATGAGCCGATCCAGTCGCTGCCGCAGGAGGCTCAATCCGGGATCGTCCTCCGGGATCTGTCCCAGAACCTTCAGGACGATCGAACGCTCTTTTTCCCAATCGCTCTCCGACGTGAAGACGCTCGCGATGTCGAGCCCGACATCCTGATAAAGCCAGTCTCGCTCGAGACGGTGGCGAGGAAACGCCACGTCCGGCGGGTTCTTGATGGGATAATCGTCGGGGCGAACATCATAGCAGGCGATTTCCGCAATTTGGGTGTTCAGATTTCGCCCGTCGCCTGCCGTCGCAAGCCCTACCTTGCGGCTCCAAGGGATCTGTGCCTCGAGCATCCACGGCCCCGGATATCGCTTCTGGTACGAGTCGTTGACGCACACCTTCAGATAGCGCGTCGTCACGGAGAGCCATTCCACAAAGGCGGAGTTGGAGTTCGACGTGGCGGGCAACTCCTGCCTCTCCGCCAGCGGCCTGATCTGTTCCCGGCCCTGCGCGTCGGCGCAGGCCGAAATAGTCACGTTCTTCGCCAGCACGTAGACCCAGGCGTTGCGAGCCACGAAACGCATTCCGGAGACCGTCTTTTCCGCCCCCAGATCCAGCACAAAGGTGGCAGTGACGGGTGCCGCCGCCTTGGGTGGCCAGACGGCCGTGTCGCTGCCCGTGCGAGTGTCGTCCAGCAGACAAGCGTAGGTGCCCAGGTCGCCGTCGATCATCTTTTCTGCCGCATACTTGCCCGGTGGATCCGAGAAGCACTCCGTATCGGTCCACACGGCGACCGGCCGGAACTCGGCTGCGCCGAGCGGGCAGGCGGACAAAACCAATGACAGGAGCAGGTGCGCGAATTTCTCTCTCACGTTTCACCTAACCTCAAAGATCGCGAAGTTCCTCACAAAGATCCGCGACTTGCCGGGAGCAGGCCACTCGAGCCGAGCGGTAGCTC
>CAYSCH010000125.1:0-13481 GCA_964429355.1 uncultured Planctomycetaceae bacterium
CGACTATCCCGTCCAAACCGACGCCGCCATGGGATACAACCTTGTCACCGAGGGGATTCCCTACGAAAAAACCCTGCGACGGGCAAGCCTCCCAAACGCCGAACTGCGCCGCGTGCCCTACAAACCCGAAACATTCGATCGAGTCGTTCGCCAGATGCTCGATGAAATCGGCAAGGTCACCATTCTCGATCGCACGATCTTCTTCCAGACCGAAACGGATGCCAACAAGACAAACGTCGAATCGGTTCTCGCCCAGGCCGCCGATGGGCGAGTCCTTCGCATTCGTGCCAAGGTCTTCATCGACTCGACCGGCTGCGCCTGGCTCTGCCGCGACTTGGGCTGCCAGACCATGATTGGAAGCGAACCGAAAAGCCGATTTAACGAACCTTCCGCCCCTGAAAAGGGCTCCCTCCAGCTCAATGCCATCTCTCGCTGCTACCTGATTCGCCCCAACGCGAACCCCAAGCGCGAGCCCGCCCCGGAGATTGACATTCACTTTCCAAAATGTGCTTTCGTAACCGGCTGGAAAGACGGACTTCAGGCCGTCAATACTTTGCCACTGCTTCCCGGACGGGCCCTGATCGACTTTGGCTACGACGAGTGTCTCCGCCGCAGCGAACCCGTGGTCCGCGCCCATTGGCATTGGCTGCAACAGATCCCCGAGTTCCGAGGCTACGAGATGGTCGAAATTGCCCCCATGTTGGGAATTCGCGAGAGCCATCGCGTCGTCACACGATATATCCTCAACGAGAATGATCTGCTGGCCGGATTGTCCGGCCAGAAACACGACGATATCATCGCCGTTGCCGACCATCCATGCGACGTTCATGGCGCTGGCGGGCATCTCGCAGCTCTCGAGACGGCTTACGGCATACCCTACCGCTGCCTTCTGCCGGAGGGGCCCTGGAACAACCTGATGATTGCGTGCCGCGGCGCCGGCTTCAGCAAGATTGCCGCGTCGAGTTGCCGCCTCCAGCGGACCATGATCCAGATCGGACACGCCGCTGGGGTTGCGGCCGCCATGGCTTGCCAGCACGATGTCCCCGTCGACCAGATCGACATCCAGGCTCTCGTCAACCACCTCGATCCCCGCGCCCGTTACCCATACTGACCCGAGTCGCCGACGAGGTCCGAGGTCCCGTTTCTGCACTCGTATTGGAACCAACGATAGCCGTTGGCCTTGCCTTCTTGGTGGCATACCCGGTCAGCATCCGACGGAACCTCAGTCAGGCCCCTCTTCCTCGTATGCCTGGCGTTCGAAGGGATTCTCACGGTAATAGTCCCGCCCCTGCAGCCACAGCAACAGCGAACACAACAGGTAAGCCGGCAGAAACAATGGTCCCCATCTCTCGTACTGACGCACGTGAACGTGTTCGTGGTCGCGACACCGGTCCAATGCATCCAGGTCCTGCCCCAGAATCGTGTGCCCCAACGTCAGTGCCGACGCGAAACCGCCGGGCGGCCCGAGCTGAAGTATGCGGCGCACCGCCCCACCATGAAACTCCACGACGCCCCTGCGCATTTGCAGTCGGGTCCCGAAAAGAAGCCCCACCCCTCCGATACTCGCTCCTAGAAGCGTATTGGGAGCGGCCCACGTAATATAGAGAATTTTGGCAACCAAGGCCATTTGACAAAGCCCCCACGAAAGACTTGCTACACATTGCTCGATCCTACGCTCGGGCCGACCAAGATCCAAGTCGGCTCGTCTGCATAGCCAATCCTGCAGGGATGTTCGGCAGCGCGAATCGCTACCAATGGGCTGCAGGGAGCCCGGCGAACTCGCAAGAGGCACAACTCTTACCCCTTGTGGTGGGGACAACTGGTGACAACTCGGACTGAAATGATCTTGGTGACGATAGTGGCCGGGAGTATGCTGCTCTTTCCCTGACCACAAATTTCGGGCACCCGGTGAATGTCTGGCGAGAGCACTCCCGAGACTTCCAGATCCCCAGGATGCCCCAACGACCCAAATGACTCGAGCCGTATCTGGGCACTCCGCACTCCGCAGCGATGGCGGCAAGGCATGCAGACCTGTCCTGGACGACCTCCGAGGCAATCACCATGGATGGTGAGATCTCACGCATGTCGATTCTCAGGAAATACACTCCGACGAAGATCGGCATCTTCCTGCCAAACTGGCTTGGCGACTGTGTGATGGCCACACCGACTCTGCGAGCCATTCGCACACATTTCGGCCCACGGGCCCGCATCGTCGGTATCATGCGTCCCAACCTTGAGGAACTGCTCGCCGGGACCGACTTGCTGGAAGAGCAATGGTATTTTGATCTCCGGCACGGGTTGCCCGAGACTGGATACAAAGCGATCCTGCGTAAAATCCGGGCCGCCCGGTTCGATATGATGGTCCTCATGCCGAACTCGATACGCTCAGCCCTCCTGGCTTGGCTTGGAGGCGCGAGCGAACGAATCGGATACGCAAGGAACTGCCGCGGCCCGTTGCTGACAGGTAAGGTCTTCCGGCCCACCGTCAGAGGTCGCCCGATCAACCTTCCCATGGTCGATTATTATCTCCGGTTGGCCGAGGCGGTTGGATGCGACACCGGGTCAAAACGTCTTGAGCTGGCCGTTTCCTCCGCTGACATGGAGGCAGCCGATTGCGTCTGGGCTGAGTTCGGACTTCGTACCGACGGGCGAGTCATCGCCCTCAATTCGAGCGGAGCGTACGGTGTGGCCAAACATTGGCCGTCCACTCATTTCGCCAGGTTGGCTCAATACGTGGTTGACCGCCTCGACCATGACGTCTTGGTGATCTGCGGTCCCCAAGAACGGGAAATTGCCCGCGACATCGCTCGCAGAGCCGATCGCAAGCGGGTCTTTTCCCTTGCCGATGCGAAGGTGGGTTTGCCAACCACCAAGGGCTGTTTGGCCCGCTGCCGGGCCGCTGTTTCCACCGATAGCGGTCCGCGGCATGTGGCTGCCGCTTTGGGAAAGCCCGTGTTCACCTTGCTGGGGCCGACGCTGCCGGTCTGGATCGACAACCCTACGGTCAAGGGCCTGTCGCTCCAGGCCAAGATCGATTGTCTCGGTTGCGCCAAACGTGTGTGCCCCTACGGGCATCACCGATGCATGGAAGAACTCTCCCCCGACACGGTATTCGAACATCTGTCGGGGAGCCTGGCAAACAACGTTCTGGAGAAGGTGGCCTAGATGAATCGGGAGAAGACTTCATTCCTGCTCACATGGCGAGCACGCTGGAGGGCTGCCGGCGGTCATAGTCCGCCTGCCCTGCCGACGACGAAGCCACGGCACAGTCGTCAGCACATGTTCTATGTGCGAGTGGCGGATTCACTTGCCGATGCAGAACCCTTCTCCGGCGGAGATGATCCCGCGGCTGCCGGCTTGTCGCCTGCCGGAAGCGGCGATGTTTGGGCGACCCCTGCCTGGCAGGTCGCCTTGAGAGACGCCGGACTCGCCAGTTGCCCCGCGGTGATGGGCACCCTCAACGGCGTTTGCTCACGGGCACTCGCTGATCGAGAGAACTGGCGGCTGACGCTGCCATGCAGTGGCGTTGTCCGCTCTGTGTATCTCAAAAAGCACCATACTCGATCCTGGTGGTCTCGACTGCGCGCCACCCTCGGGCTTGGACCGCACGATTCGCCCGGACGTCACGAGGCCCAGAACGTACGCAGACTTGAAGCCGCCGGGATCCCGTGCATGGAACTTGCTGCCTTTGGGGAACGGCTTCGCCACGACGGTCTCCTCGAGTCGTTTCTGATAACGCCCGAACTCGAAGGTTTCACGCAACTCGACGATTTTCTCCGTGGTCGTTTCCGCGTTCTCACCAACCACCCGGAGCGACGCGATCCGGAATTGCGGCGTCTGATCGCGCGTGTCGCGGCCATCGCCAGACAGTTCCACGAAGCGGGTTTCAACCATCGCGATCTCTACTGCTGTCACTTCTTTGTCCACGAGGACTCTTCGGGCGATTTCGAGATTCGGCTCATCGACCTCCAACGTGTGCAGCATCGCAGACGATTGCGGCGGCGGTGGCTCGTCAAGGACCTGGCCCAGTTGGCCTACTCCGCACCTCGCGATCGTATCAAGTGCACCCACAAGATGGCGTTCATCCGGCATTACTTCGGCGTCCGCAAACTGAGGCCGGAACACAAGCGGTTCGTTCGAGCAGTTCTTGCCAAACAGCGTGCCATGGAACGCAAACTGGGGATGAGCCGATGAGGATTGGACTCGTCCTCGAACACTTCGATCCGCACCGTGGCGGATTGGAGCACTGGGCCTGGCAGTTCGGTCATGCCATGATCGAGCGTGGACACGAATTGCACGTACTGGCCCAATCCTATCCCCCTGCCGACGCCGCCCCCTCACTTCGTTTTCATCGCATGCCGGGTCGCTCCTCCCGCTTGAAATACGCGGCCGCCTTGGAGCAACACCTCGCCACGCTCGATCTCGACGTCGTTCACGACACCGGGGCGGGCTGGTTCTGTGATGTTTACCAACCACACTTTGGATCTCGCGCGGCACTTGCCCACCGCAGTATCGACCTCCTCTCCGTACCCTTCCGCCCGCTGAAACGTCTGGCCATTCGAGTTCTGCCCCGGTACCGCCAGTTTGCGGCTCTGGAGGCTCGGCAATTCGTCGACGACGGCCGAGTGTTCGTCGCCCTCTCGCAAAAGGTGGCCGACGCCTTCGTCAGCTATCACGGTGTCCGGCGCAGTGCCATCCGAATCATCCCCAACGGTGTCGACTGCGACCGGTATTCTCCCGAAAACCGCTCCATTCATCGCAGTACGATGCGGCAACAACTCGGCCTCGCCCCCGAGGCCCTCCTCGTCCTGATGATCGCCCACAACTTTCGGCTCAAAGGGCTCAGTTCGGCCATTCAATCACTGGCAAAGCTGCACGCCCGGGCACCGAACACCCATCTGGTTGTCGTCGGCGGTGGGAGGCCCCGGCGGTACCTCCGCCTCGCTCGTGCCCTGGGAGTTGCCCCCCACGTGACATTCCTTGGGGCTCGCCCGGACTCGGTTCCTTACCTGGCGGCAGCCGATGTATTCATCCACCCCACCTACTACGACGCCTGCAGCCTGGTGGTGTTCGAGGCCTTGGCCTCCGGGCTGCCGGTCATCTCGACTCGTGCAACCGGTGTGGATGAACTCATGACCGAGGGAGTTGAAGGCTACCTCGTGTCAGACCCGAGCCAAACAGATGCCATGTCCGAACACCTGGCCCGGTTGCTGGATCCAGCACTGCGAGAAGAAATGGGTCTTGCCGCGCGCCGGCTGGCCTTGCAGCATTCCTTCTCGCGAAACTGCGACGCCTTCGAATCGCTCTATCTCGAGATAACCAACCGTCGGCATCGGACGTCCGAAGCTGCATGACGAGCTTGTCGGCCCCCAGCCGGCGCCTGCCCGCAGCGATGCATACGGCTTGTCCTTGGTGTCATCGGTCAATCCTGGTTCCTGCAAGGACTGGTCCGGCAGCCTTCTCCCGGAATCGTGCAAGTCCATTCAAATCGCCGGTGACTCGGAGCGAATGCGGGCAATCGTCGAAGTCGTGCTTCTTCCTTCGGCAAGAGGCGCAAGTAGCACCTCGCCCCCATAGGACTCCACGAACTCTCGCCCCACAACTCCTTCGTCGCGATTCTTGCAGTCGGCACCCTTGACGAGTACATCGGGCCGGATGGCCTGAACCAACTCGAAAACGCTGGGATCGTCGAAGACCACGATGTAGTCGACTGCCTCCAGGGCAGCCAGCACCGCGGCCCGATCGTCCTGCTTATTCACGGGGCGACTCGGTCCCTTCAGAATCCGCACCGACGTATCGCTGTTGAGACCGACAATCACCACGTCGCCGTGTTCCTTGCAGAACTTCAGGCAGCTCGTGTGACCCTGATGGAGAACGTCAAAACAGCCGTTTGTGAAGACAAGAGTCTCGTGCCGCTGCCGGTGCACCTCCAGTGCCTTCAGCAACGATTCCAGCGGCAGTAGTTTTCGTCTCTGACCGCCCAGGAACATCTGTCTTTCCCAGAGAATCTCATCCATGGAAACGGTGGCCGTACCGAACTTTCCGACGGCGATCCCCGCCGCCAGATTGGCCAGAGACGCGGCCTCCGATTGATTCCAGCCCGCAGCCAGGGCGACCGCCAGGGCGGCGAGCACCACGTCGCCTGCTCCCGTCACGTCGTAGACGCTCCGAGCGTGTGTGGGGATCAATTGCCCATCGTCGGCACTCGCTACGTACATCCCTTCGCGGTCCAGCGTGATAATCACCGTGCCTATTCCATACCTGGCGCGCAACAGACCAGCCGCCCGATTTGCATCCTGCTCGCTGCGTATGGCGAAGCCCACGGCATGGGACGCCTCGAACCGGTTCGGTGTGATCAGCCCCGCCCCACGGTACTTTTCAAAATCGGCCGAACGGTGCGGGTCGGCCAAGGTCAACTTTCCGGCGTCGCGAGCCTTCCCAAACAGAACCTGAGTCAACTCCAGCGATAGCACGCCCTTCGCATAGTCCTGCAGGCATACCACATCTGCGGCCGATACCCGCTCCCCATACAAGGTCGCAAGGCGGTCGTAGACCGCCGTACTCAACGGCTCGTCCGATTCGTCGTCGATCCGCATCAGTTGCTGGCGATGCCGATGCTGGGCAACACCCACAAGACGCTGCTTGGTGGTGGTCGGACGCCCCGCTACGCGAATCAACCCCGATGTGTCTGCGCCAATGTCGTCAAGAAGCCCCTTGAGACGGTTTCCCCGTTCATCGTCACCAATCACGCCAACACAAATCGGCTTCGACCCCATCGCCGCCAATGCGGCTGCAACGGAGGCTGCTCCACCACAACGAAACTCCCGGCTTACTACCTTCAGGACCGGTACCGGAGCCTCCGGACTGATTCGTTCGGCATCTGCATAGAGGTACTCGTCCAGCATGAAATCGCCGGCAAGCAGCACCCGCGAGAAAGAAAGACTGGTGATCTTGGCCACGGACAGTTCATCCATGCGCAGGTTCCTTCTGTCGTTTCTTGATCTCCCCGATGCAGGACGATATTCCGCGGTTGCTTGTGATTCCGACGCGCTCCCGATACAGTAACATATGCCGGTTCCCACTCCCGACGAAGTGGGGGCAATCGCGTGGCGAAACACGAGAAGTCAGTGCTTTACCAGAGCCAGAGCCAATGCGGCTGATTCCGTTGCTCTTCCTCCATCTCGCTTGGGACACGCTCGTCCTGTTCATCGTCCTCCGGATCGCGGTGCGGGCAGGCTCCCTGAAATGGCATAGGCTCGGACTCGCTTGTTTCGCGATGGCCGCATGGAAGCTCGTGCTCTACTTGACCCTCGGAGTCGCAGCCATCGTTCCGGTCTTCCTCACGATGGCCCCCGTGCTCCACTGGAAGTATTCTCTTTCCTTGCGAGTTACCGCCTACGTCCTGGCCCTGTATCTCTTCCTGGGAATCGTATTCGGGGCCGTCCTGAAGCTCGCCCTCGGGGTGCTCGACCTGTTCTTCCTTTGAACCGCCTTCTGCGATCGGGCCAGCCAACCGCTGCGGCGCCCCCGTGTGGATCCTCAGTTGCCCTCACTGCAAACCGATCCGCTGCGCCGCCACCGCATACAGATGCAACACCAGGGCCAGGACCACGACCAGACCGCTGTAACGGTGCAGGTCGAGGAGCACTCGCTGGCCGTCGGAACCAAAGACCGGCAGCATGCTGACGAGCATCGTCATCGTCACCACGATGCCGCTCACCACCATCACCCAGAACAACAACTTGGGAAGCCAGTAAAACTTGGCCGGAAAGATCTTGCCCGTCACGGGCCCAATCTGGAACTGATTCAGGTGGGCCCAACTCAAAACCAGCAGGGGCAACACCGCCGTGAACGCTCCCGCGCCGCACATGTGGAAAAACAGCGGCCAGCCCCCCAGCTCACCGTGCCGGAGAACCTCCACAAACGACGTCAGCGCCAACACGGCCACACAACCGATCGTGCCCAGATAGATCAGGATATCCCACAGATTCCACCTCTTCCGCTCGGCTGCAGCACCGCGGAAAATCACCGCAACCACCAGGTGCAGGACCATGATCACCACAATACCGCCCAGGGCAAAAGGCAGAATCTGACGGAATATCTCACCCGTGTTTCCGGAAGCCAGGACGGGGCTCAACTCGGCGAACATCGATTTGCTCCAATTCAAATATCAGGGAAACGCCTTTGCGTTGTTGTTCTCCATTCGACCATCGACCCTATCTGCGATGTACCAATGCCAGGAGGCTTGTGATCCCTCGCAGAACGTAGGCCAACACGACAAGGCTCACCAGCCCCATCGCGGCATAGCCGTAGTACTTGAAGGCCGGCCGCCCCAGAAACGACAGGGCCCAGACGTCTGTCTTCAGCTTGTCGTAACCGGCCAGTTCGTGCATGGCATGACTGACCGGTTCGTCGTCCGGGGCCTGTCCGACGGCCGCGACTGTGCTGTTGAACAGCGGCGCACCAAGCGAGTGGCAATCGTAGCAGCCTTTCGCTCCCAGGGAGAGTCTTGCGGGACGCACATCGTGGGCGAACTTCCACACGTACGGTTCGGCCACCGGGTGATGGAAGGTTTCCAGGGAGTCTTCACCACTCAGCTTGTAGACCTTGCCGGCAGAAACGAATACCGGATCGGCGTCCTGCTCCGTGATGATCTGCTTCACATCCTTCAAACCCGCCACGAGCATCTTCTGCCAGTTCTCCCCAGCCCGCGACGTGATCAACTCGTTCAGCTTGGCCTTCTCTTCCTCGGTAAGCTCGTCCTCCTTCACCTTCGCCCGCTCTTCGCCCAGTGCCGTCTTCTTGTCGTCGGAACTCAGCTTCACGTCCTTCACCGCTTCGGCAAGGCTCGACCCGCGCCGAACGCGGAAGGTCTTGCGAGTTGCTTCGTAGACGGCGTCGGGATTCAGCGGCGTGATCTTCTCACCCTGGATCTGCCCCCAAAAAGACGGCCACACCGCGCGGTGCGGATAGAGCTTTCCTTGATCGCGAACCATGACCGGAGCCTTGATCCCGGGCGGCACATCGCCGGAAGCGTGCGTCGGCAACCCCAACGCGTTGGCCAATGAGGTCTGCACCAGTTCCGCCTCGCCCTCCACCTTCGGCCCACTGTGGCACGCCGTGCACGACAATCGATCGAAATGCATCAGAGGCAGACCCTTGTGAATCGCCTTGGGAGCGCCCATCCGCCCCCCCCCGTGCCCGTCGTTCAGATGGCAGCCCTCGCAGGAGAGCGTTGCCACGTCCTCACCCGATGGGTGGACCTCCCCCTCGAAGCCCCGCACTGTGTGGTGGGCCAGATCGTTGCTGTGGCAGTCCGCGCAGTCAAATCCGGCCCGCACGTGAACGTCTTCGTCCAATGTCCATTCTGCGGGAGCGTGCTCGCCTGCCGGCCTCACCGAGTGGCAGTAATAGCAGGCGTTGTTGGCCGGTTTGCGAATGACGTCGAAAAAGACCTTCTTCTCACCGTTCACTCGCGCAAGATCGTACTTCGTCACCGGCAGCTTCTCTTTCGAGTCTTCCCCGGCCTTGGCCGGATCGAAGTCGTCTTTCAGATCCGACACCTTGCCTTCCACGTTGCCGATCCCAACCGCCGCAGTCGCCGCCCAGGCGAAGTTCTCCTTCTGAATCTGATCCCACCAGGCCTCTTGGCTGTAACCATGGCCGTTGCCATGGCAGATCATGCAGTCCACGTTCAGCAACCCCGAAAGCTTCCAGCGTTTGGCATCCGCAGCCTGCGGGCTCTCCTCCACCTTGGCGCCCTCCGCTGCCTCCGCTGGCTTGCCTGCCGCCTCCGGCACCGCCTCGCCAGGCCCGCCGCCGGGCAGATGACGCCCGAACTTGAGCACAAACTGGCGGGTCGAGATTCCCAGAGACCCCGGATCGTACGTCCCCATCCAACCTCGATAAGAAAGCGGAATCTGCGTCCCCGTTCGTTCGTCCGTCCAGATCCATGGCTCGCCAGGACGTCCAGCCGAAGTCGTCTTGTCAATCCCGTTGAAGTGGTGCCCTGTCACAATTGCCCTGTAATCGTGGCAACGCCCGCAGGTGAACTGCGGTGAGTAGGGAGGACCATTTTCGGCCGTCGGATCGATCCGCTTGTCACCCGCGTCGTAAAGATCGATCCAGTGGACGTATTGACTGCGGCTGTTGGTCTTGGTGAACCGCGAGTCTTCGGACGCTGCGGCCACGGTCACACCGATGGCCACAAGCAGAATCGCTGAAAAAATCGCATACCGGGACATGAACGAGTCTCCGCATGGGTACATCGCGGCGGGACGGCAGCCACGGCCGCCGTGCCTCGGGCAGGAAGGCAAATGGCCCATTCTAAATCACGAAGTACCGTTTGTCAGTAGTTGGCTGCCATATCGGCAAGCGCTGCGTGCGCCAATTGTGAACCGTGCGAATTGAGTCGGAACTGCCTGACAAAAAAACCAAAGTTACGCGAAACCCACGCTTGACACCAAGCACGGGGGGGACGTAGCCTCCCTTCTTGGGTCGCTGATTCCGCCAGTTCCGTCATCCCATCACTCCACCCTGAAGTGGACCCGCGCTGCCCTCGTCCTCACATGGGGAGCGTGTAACTGTAAAGGTGCGAGCCGCTGCCAAAATAGATCCGGCCACCCCGAAAATCTCCTCCCAACCCAATCGGAACCGGCGATTCGGCAATCATGGTGCTCCGACGACGATCGCGAGAAACGCATATGCAAGACACCTCTTGGATGAGTTCAACGTCATGATTGAATCAACTTTCCAGTAGCCGTTCGGCATTGCTGTGAGTGATGGCATTTAACTGGGCGGGCGTGAGATCCGATTCCTGAAGCTTCAGCAGGGCCGACTCCAGAAGAAATAGCGGCAGATGGGAGCCAAACAGAATCCGCTCGACAGGAACCTGTTGTAGCAGGTTCGAGATCCCCTCGACCCCTTCGAGCATCGATATCTCCACATACACCTGTCCGGCCGCCATCAGCGCATCGAGCGGGGCACCTTGGACCGTTTTCAGCGCGTCGAGCATCACCACGCGCAGTTTCGGATGAGCGGCCAGCATCGCCGGCAAAGGCTTGGGATCCACATCCGGCACCCGCATCAGCGGATGCTGCATCCGGGTATCTTCAATCCGCACGACAAACTGGACGACGAGTCCTCGCTCGTCTGCCATGGCCAGAAGCTCCGCCAAGACCGGCTCGTCCAGCCCGTACCCATGGTATCCCGGGTAGAGCCGGATCCCCGGCATCTTGTACTCTTCGTGGCAGCGGCGGAGATCCTCAGCCCAGTCGGGAAGTCTCGGGTTGACCGTGCCAAAGGGAACCAGCATTCCCGGATCTCCCTGGCGGCAATCGGCAGCCAATCGGGCGTTGACCGCGCCCACGTCCTTGTGAAAGATCCCATCGAAGCTCCCCACCCAGGCTTGGCTCACACCGCCGGCCTGGAGTTTCTCGATCAGCTTCGGTAACTCGTCGCCTGGCAGCCTGCGGAACGGCCAACGCGAGAGGTGAACGTTCACGTCGGTCATCATGCTCTCATCCCCTTCGCTCGTACAGATCTCAACACACTTAGCGAGTCTCCCCAAGGCTCGGCATGTGCACGAGCGGCGGTCCTCTCAGCGGATCCAAGCACGGGTGCCAGCATCCGCTTGATGTTGCCCGCGAAAATCAACCGTTTGGCCTCCTCCGGAACATCGGCACCATACACCTTGGCCAACTGCGAAGCGAAACTGCGGCCGCCAAAATCGCTGCCATACATCACCCGCTCGGCACCCAGTTCGCGCACGGCCATCTCCACAAAACCAGCCGTCGGATCGCCGCCGCAGATCTCCGCCGTCACATTCGGCAACCCGCGAATCGCCCGAATGCCCATCTCCCAATCGCCGTTTGTGTGGGCCGCAATAAACAACGCCTTGGGATGACGGGCGGCCAGCACCGCCAGATCTCCCGCCGTGGATTCTCCCGGCAGATTGCCCGTGATCTTGTCCCAGGTGTGCTGAAGAACCGGAACCTTCAGCTCCACCGCACGTTCGACGATCGGGTCCAGACACTCTTCGTGGCACCGGACGGCCACCCACAGCTTCACCCCAACCATCGGACCGCCCTGAATGCAGCGATCCATCTCGGCCAGGCTCGCCTCCGTGTGCCTCGGGTTGACGTACACGAAACCGAGCATTCGGCTCCCGGAATGATCCATCGCCTCGAGCACCTGGTCGTTCTGCCGCCGCAAGTCGTCGGGCGTGGGCTCGTAGGACCAGGGGTAGCCCATGAACACGATCAACCGCTCGATTCCCATTCGGTCGGCAGACTTCAGCAGACTGGCGATCTTCTCCCTGGGATTCTCGCCCGGCGACGTAAGATGACCGTGCATGTCCCAGATCTCATAGTCCTGAGAAAACCCCGAGTCTTCCGCTGCGGCGGTAAGCCTCCCCTGCCCGGACACTCCCATGGCCCCTGCCACGATCGCGGCCTTCGCCGCCCTCACCAATACCGCCCGCCGCGTGACCTTATCATCAGAAAACTCCATGGTCTGCCGCCTCCAACCCAGGATTGGCATCCGCAACGCCCTATTTGTAACTCCCCCGGAAGCACCTGCCAAGTCACGTCTTCTCTCCTCCCTTGCGAGCCGCCCTTGGTGTGCGTAGCCGGCTTCCATGCTAGAATAGCCTCCTCCCCTTTGCCCACCCAACAGGAGACGCCGCCATGCTTCCCCTCCGCAAAACCTCTCTCCCCCTCCTCGCGATCCTCACCCTTTGCGGAAACATTCGCTCCGAGCAACTCCTTGTCGATTTCGAAGACGGTTTCGATCTCGCTGCCGTCGAAAGACGCGATGTCCAGGCCGCCCTCACCACGGTCGACGGCAACCGCGCCTTGGAACTTAAAACCGGTACCACAGAGCGTTGGCCGGGCATCACCTTGAAACCGGCCGGTGGAATCTGGGACTTGAGCGGCTGCCAGCAGGTGGCTGTCGATGTGAAGAATCTCGGCGACCACCCTGTCACCGTCAACTGTCGCCTCGATACTCCCGACTTCGAAGGCCAACGGGTCTACTATCAAGAAGGTTCTGAGGTGGGACCCGGCACACAGACAACCGTCAAGGTGACGCTCCGGCGCCGGCTGCCGTCCAAGTTGAAAGACAAGCTCTTCGGCATGCGAGGCTACCCGGGTGGCTGCCTCCCCGACCAGGGTATCGATCCGAGTCGCGTCGACGCAATTCTGATCTTCGTTGCCGACCCCAAGGAGGAGTACCGGTTCCTCCTCGACAACCTCCGCACGGTCGGCACCGCCGTCCCGGAGCGGATTCCCGACTCCGAAGACGCTCTCTTCCCGCTGATCGACGAGTTTGGCCAATACATCCATAAGGACTGGCCCGGCAAGTCCCATGCCGCAGCCGACCTCGAGCGGGCCGCCTCCGCCGAAATGGCCGACCTCCAGTCCCACTCGGCACCAGGCAACTGGAATGAATTCGGCGCCTGGGCAACCGGTCCGAAACTCGAA
>CAYSCH010000125.1:13491-22682 GCA_964429355.1 uncultured Planctomycetaceae bacterium
CAGCTAAGCACGAGGGCAAGTGGTGGCTCGTCGACCCCACAGGCCGGCTCTTCTGGTCTCACGGAATCGATTGCGTTCACACCTCCAACGCCTCCACGCCGATCACGGACCGGGAACACTACTTCGCCGCCTTGCCCGATCGGAATTCGCCTTTCGCAGGCTTCTACGGCCGTGGCTCTTGGGCACCCCACGGCTATTACCAGGGCAAGTCCTACGAGACATTCAACTTCACCGGCGCCAACCTGCTGCGAAAGTACGGAGACGACTGGGAGGCGGTCCACAGCGATCTCTGTCACCAGCGTCTCCGAAGCTGGGGCATGAACACGATCGCCAACTGGTCGGATGAAGATATCTACTTGATGCGCAAAACGCCCTATGCGGTCTCGATCAGTGTCTCTCGCAAACCGATCGAAGGGAGCGAAGGCTACTGGGGCAAGTTTCCTGATCCCTTTGAACCCACCTTTCGCACAAATCTCGACCGGCGCCTGGCGGCCGAAAAAGACAAGTCGGCTGGCGACCCCTGGTGCCTCGGCTACTTCGTCGATAACGAACTCGCCTGGGGCGAAGAATTCTCCCTTGCGACGGCCGCCCTGGCTTCCCCGCCGCAGCAGGCCGCCAAGCAGGCCTTTGTCGCCGATCTGAAGGCCAGGTACGAGAAGATCGAGGCCCTCAACAAGGCCTGGCAAACGGAACACGCCTCGTGGGATGCCCTGCTCGATTCCCAAACGCCGCCCGACGCCGGGCGGGCACGCCCGGACTTGGAGGCATTCGCAACCCGTGTTGCCGAAGAGTATTTCCGCGTCTGCCGCGCCGCGGTGAAGGCCGTCGCCCCCAATACCCTGTACCTCGGATGCCGGTTCGCCTGGGTCAACGATCGCGCCGTTCGGGCTGCGGCCCGCTTCTGCGATGTAATCAGTTTCAACCAGTATCGCTACACGGTTGCCGACCTGAAACTGCCCGAAGGGATCGATATGCCCGTCGTGATTGGCGAGTTCCATTTCGGGGCCCTCGACCGGGGCATGTTCCACACCGGCCTCAAACCCGTCGCCAGCCAGGACGAGCGGGCGGCAGCCTATGCCGGTTACGTGACCGGCGCGCTCCAGCACCCGGCCATCGTCGGAACCCATTGGTTCCAGTTCGGAGAGCAGGCCACCACAGGCCGCGGCGACGGCGAAAACTATCAGATCGGTTTTCTCGACGTGTGCGATACCCCGTACCAGGAAACGATCCGTGCCTGCCGTGAGGTCGCAGCGCGGCTCTACGAGATCCGCTCCGGAAAGTGAACTCGAAATGGCCTTGCGTGATTCGCAGAAGGCTAGCCATCATGAAGATAGCCGCGTGGGCTTGCCCCGCGCTCGGACTGCGCCCCTGCCTTGCGTACAGATTCTGTCGGCCCCGTCCCATCGAGTCCTTCAGCGCCTTGCCGCCGGGAATCCCGCAAGGCTGTTCAGCGTCTGAACAACCCGAAGAAACCCTTCTTGGCTTTCTTCTTGGGCTTCGCTTCCTCCACCGGCGCATTCATGAGCTCCCGGACGGAAACAAATGCCTCGATCACGCCGCTGGCAGCCACGTCGGTCATGACTTCCAAGCGATGGTCCGACGAGCTCCCCAGTCGGATACGCGAACCCAGTTGGATCGGCAGCCCCGGCACCGAGTCGTAGTTGCCGTCCACGACCCGCTGCGCCTTGACAAACTCTCCGCCCTCCAGGCTCACATACGTGCCGTTGCGGCTGAGATCCTTCACCACCATCCCCTCGCCCGCCTCGTTCACGGCGCGACGATCAATCACAAAATGCTGGTGGGATACCGATCCGAGGACGAAATTCATCACGATCTTCTCTTCCTCGTCGATCGTCCGCATCTCGTCGTACCTGTTGGTCCCGACAAAGATGTCGCAGGCTTTTCCCCCTTCCTTTCCATAGACAACAATATCCTTGTCCGGAATCGGATACTTCAAGTTGAGCAACATGTCATACAGTACGAGAGTCATCGTCATCCTCTCTGCGCAGTCGACCGTCCCCAAACGAAAAGCTCTGCGGCGCACCTGCGACCGTTCCCCTATACCGGGAAAGTGCAACCGCCTTACTATAGTAAGTAAAGCCGACACAGGCTGCAATCCAGGCTGCCCACCCAACAGCGGGAATCCATCGCAAGCCGCAAGCCACGCCCTGCTTGCCTTCCGCCTCCACCAGCGGTAGCCTTGAGGGGCTCCTTTCACCCGTGAAGCGAGGCACAACACATGACAGTTCCGTCCCCCCCATGGAACTTGAGTCTCACCCACTATGCCACCGTCAAGAACCAGCTCTATGAGGTCGCCGTCTTGCCCCTCGGGGCCACCGAACCGCACAACCTCCACTTGCCCTACAGCATGGATACACGCGAAGGCGACCAGATCGGCCGGGCCATCTGTCGAGAAGCCTGGCAGTGAGGCGCCAAGGTCATACTCCTCCCGACGATCCCCTACGGCACCGAAACAAACCAGCGGGAATTCCCGTTCGCAATGAACCTGAATCCCTCGACCCTGGGCGCTGTCATTACCGACCTGGTCGAGTCCCTGGAAAACCACGGGATTCGAAAGATCGTCCTGCTCAACAGCCACGGCGGAAACGACCTCAAGGCCTACTTGCGGGAAATGTACGGAAAAACCTCGGCCAAGCTGTTCCTCTGCAACTGGTACACGATCTTCGCCGACCTTTACGACACGATCTTCGAGCATCCCGACGACCATGCCGGAGAAGTCGAAACCTCCCTGGCCCTCGCCTACTGGCCTGAACTGGTCCTCCGTGACGACGACGGTAAGCTCGCCGGCGATGAGGGCACCAAGGCGGAAACCCGCTTCGACGCCGTCAACCGAGGCTGGGTTTCCATCACCCGCCCCTGGCACCTCTTAACGACCAACAGCGGAGCAGGTAACCCCCACAACGCAACGGCCGAGAAAGGCCACCGGCTCATGGAGGTCCTCGTCGAGCGACTCTCCACCTTCCTCGTTGAACTGTCCAACGCCACCCTCGACAATCGTTTTCCCTATATTTGAGTATCCCCACCAAAGGACTGCCCGAACACCCCCTATTGACGCCCTCTCACGACAAAACTATAGTGATGTTCTTAGCCCATTATGGTGGATGTAGCTCAGTTGGTTAGAGCGCTGGATTGTGGATCCAGAAGTCGAGGGTTCGAGTCCCTTCTTCCACCCTTTTCGCCTCCAAAGCCCATGTCTCCGCTCCGATCCAGCATCCTCGAAGCGAAAGCCCGGCTTACCGAAGGCTATCGGGACCTCAAACAGCTTCATGCCCAGGGCCTTGCCGGCGTGGAACTCTGCCGTAAGGGCAGCGATCTCCGCGACCAGGTCATTCTCCAGTTGATCCGCGAAGCAGCCGAGTCTTCCGGAACGGGAAAAGGCTTGGCAGACCGCCTCGCCTTTGTCGCCCATGGTGGCTATGGCCGTCGCGAAGTGGCTCCCTTCTCCGATGTGGATCTCATGATCCTTTGTCCGCGGCTCACCGTCGATGCCGCCAAGCCCTTGGCCGAGCGTCTCTTTCGCGATATTTTTGACGCGGGACTCGTCCTCGGGCACAGCCTCCGCACCCTCGACGAGGCCTGTTCGCTCGCCTGCGACGACGCCCAGATCTGCACCTCGCTCATCGAGTCGCGACTCCTCGTCGGCGACCAGGCCCTCTTTGACGCGTACCGGCACAAATTCGACCGGCGGCTGCGACACAACGCCTCTCGCCTCCTCGCCGCCACCGAAAGAGAACGCAGTCAGGAACGCATCCGCTACGGCGAGACCGTGTTCATGCTCGAACCCAACGTCAAACGCTCCCGCGGCGGACTTCGCGACGTTCAACTCCTGCGATGGACCGGAAAGATCCGCTACGGCCATTCGGAACCCTCCGATCTGGTTCGTCTCGGCCTCCTCTCCCAGGAAGACTGCGAAGAGCTCGTCAAAGCAACGGAGTACCTCCTGCGGCTTCGCAACGAGATGCATTTCCACTCCGGCAAGGCCGGCGACGTGCTCTCCCGCAGCGAACAGGTACGGATCTCCGCCTCGCTCGGCTACGAGGCGACCACCGGCATGCTGCCCGTCGAGCAGTTCATGCGCGACCATTTCCGCCAGACCACGACCGTCAGCCACGTGGTTATGCGATTTCTCTCCAAAGCTAGATCGTCCGCTCGCCGAGCTGCATGGTCGACCGTGCTGTTCGGCCACAAGGTGGGCGAAGGCTTTCGCGTCGGTCCCACTCTCATTGCCGCAAGTGCCCGGGGACGCCACCGCCTGGGTCGCGACCTCGGTGCCGTAATGCAATTGCTCGATCTGGCCAACCTCTACGACAAGCGGATCGAGCCGGAAACGTGGGAGCTCGTACGACGCAGTGCCAGCCAACTGCCGGAAGAACTTTCGCCCAAGACGATGAAGCACTTCGTCTCCCTCATCAGTTATCCGGGGTGCCTTGGCGACCTGCTGAGGTTGCTCCATGAAGTCCATTTGCTGGAGCGGTTCATTCCCGCTTACTCCCACGCCCGGGGCCTGCTGCAATTCAATCAATACCACAAGTACACGGTGGACGAGCACTGCTTCCGGACTGTCGACATCGTGTCGGAAATGCAGTGGAACCAGGGCGTTTTGGGCCAAACCTACCGTGAAATCCGCCGCAAGCACGTGCTCCACCTGGCCCTCCTGCTGCACGACCTGGGCAAAGGCTATGCCGACGACCACACCCAGGTCGGCGCTCGCCTGGCCGCCGAAAACGCCCGCCTCTTGGGCCTGCCTCCCGAAGACGCCGAAACGGTCGTGTTCCTCGTCGCCAACCACCTGACAATGAACCATCTCGCCTTCCGCCGCGACACGACCGACGAAGAACTGCTCGTTCGCTTCGCGGTCGACGTGGGGTCTACCGAGCGGCTCAAAATGCTCTACGTCATGACCGCCGCCGACCTCGGCGCCGTCGGCCCCGGGGTCTGGGATACCTGGAAAGAAGATGTTCTCACCGACCTTTACCGCCGAGTGAATCGGCACCTCGCGGGCGATCCCGGACCGGAGTATGAGGAACAGTTGAACGCCCGCCGCCAAGAGATCCGCAGGCTCCTCTCCGAACTGGGCCACGACGACGTCCTCCCCGTGGTCGACTCCCTCCCCCCTGCCCTGCTCGGCGAATCCACCATCGCCCAGACCGCGTCCGATCTCTCGCTCCTGAGCGGATTGGAGGCCAAGAACGTCGACGTCCTGGCCGCCTACCAGAAAGAAACCAGCACAATCCGGCTCACGGTGGCAACGCACGAAGACGTCGCCCCCGGGATCTTCCACCGCCTGACCGGGGCGATTTCCGGCCGGGGACTCCAGATTCTCTCGGCCGAAATCAACACCCTTGCCGACGATCTCGTCCTCGACCGCTTCGTCGTTGTCGATCCCGACTTCGCCGGCCAGCCCCCTCCGGAACGTTTTGAAGAAATCCGCCGCGCCTTGGCCGGCTCGCTGCAGGACCGGGCCGGCTCGACGCCGTCGTTCCGCAAAACCTGGAAAATCGGCGCCTCCGGCCAGCCCAAAATGCAGATCGCCAAGACCCGTATCGAGGTCGACAACGCGTCGAGCCAGCGGTTCACCATCCTCGACATCTTCGCCGTCGACCAGCCCGGGCTGCTCTATGCGATCACCAAGGCCCTCTTCGATTTGGGGCTTCAGGTCGGAAGGGCCAAGATCGGAACCTACCTCGATCAGGTCGTCGATGTCTTCTATCTGATCGATGCCTCGGGCAAGAAGATCGAGACCGAGACCCGCATTCAACAGATCCGCACCCGCCTCCTCGACGTCATCCTCTCACTGGCACCCCGGTGAGCCCAGAGCTCGGAGGCCTCAAATGGTCGCCCGATGTTGCCCATCGCGACCAAATCGACAGGCCCTGACGCACCGCGGCTGCACCGATTCTTGGCTCCCCACGCTGACGCGCCGGGTGGTCATGGGCGTGGCGCTGAATGGCCTTGCGTGATTCGCAGAAAAATTGTCGTCCTGAAGATAGCCGCGTGGGCTCGCCCCGCGCTCGTTGGAGTACAGGCTCCAGCCGGCTTCAGCCTGCGTGAACCAAACTCTGTCACTCCCGGCCCATCGAGTTCCTGATCGCCTTGCCGCAATTTCCTCTGGGAATCACCGAGGGCCATTCACAGCTCGCTCCAGGTTCCACGCTGGTAGATGAAGTCCACAGCCGCGGCGTGATCCTTGACATTGCTGCCATGGGTTTCGCCCATGCCGCCGTTGAAGCCGTAGCCGCCCACCTCCTCGAAGTCCCAGACGGCGTAGAGTTGCCGTTTGGGAGAACTCACAGTCGACCATGTCCGCGATTCGACGTTGGCAGCCTCCCAAACATCGATGCCATCCTCGGCCGAATCGTAGAGCTTCGCCACGTCGTTGTCGCCCCCCTGATCGGCAATCACGGTCACCTTGGCGAACCCGCGAGCACACACCTCATAGAGTTCCCCTCGCGCGACCTCCGCCTCGGACTGGGGTGCATTGGCCATGATGACCTTGTGGGGTTTGGCGATCAATACGTCGTCGCCTTCAGAATCGTGCATGACCAGCGTGTCGGCCACCACTCCGCCCGCGTAGGCGCGGATCGAATTGGCCTTAACCCACGCGGTTTTCAACCACCCGGGATCATCGATGACAATCGGCATGTACAGGTCTACGATAGGTTCGCCGATGACCATCGGCATGTACATGTGAAGGTCATCCTCGTCCTGCAGCATATTAGGGCTCGGGGGATCCGGCTGGCCATACTCGACCGTCATCTCATTGCCCTCGGTTTCGAATTTGTCGATCCCCTCCGATCCCCAGACAACGGCCCGGTCTGCGCTGACTCTCAAATCCTCAAAGAACTTGCAGCGCACATACATCTGGCCAACGACCTTGGTGAGTTCGGCAGAAACCTTCGCCCGCTGGTCAGGGAGAACAATCGACACCTTGTCGTTGCCTCCCGCCTTCGAATAGGCGAACACGTTGCGAAAGCCGGACGCGGTCGCGGCAGGCCGGATATAGGCGAATGGCTCGGTGCCGAACGAGACCGTGTCTTCGGAGATCAAGAGCTGGTCATCCTCCGTCGAATCGTCGATCCGCAGAGTATCGCTCCCTCCTCCACCGGCCAGATTGATACGATCCGCCTCAATAGCAACCTCGAAGCCCCTCTCCGAATTGATCCAGGTGGCCAGGCCTGGCGACACCAGCGCGCTCTCGTCGTCGGCCGTCCCCACGAGTTCCACCTCGCGGCCGACCAGATTCGCAGCGTCGATAGTCCACGTGCTGGCGTCGTACACCACGTCGTTGACGGCAAGCTCGCTCGCCTGGCCGAGAACGTAGCGGATCGACTCGCCGGAATGGACTGTGAGCTTGCCGTCGTGGAGTTCCACGAGGTTGCAGACCGTCAGGTCCATGCTGCCTGCGGCGCTGCCAAGTTCCAGCGTCAGCTTCTGGCCGGTTATCTCCGTCACGTAGTCGATTCGCCAGACAGATCCGTCCACCGTCAACGTCCCGACCGTCTCGCCCTCTTCGTTCTGTAACTGCAAGGTGGGCACGATCGTGCTGCCGGCGGCGTCTCCCAGGTCCACCAGAACGGTCACCAGTCCGGGATTGGCGTTGACGAAGCTCAAACGGGCGTTTCCGTCGGAAATCCATGTGCCGCTGTAGAAATCCGTCTCTCCCAGTTGAGTCTCCGGTTCTGCCGCCTGATTCTCGAGCCAGGCCATCTGATCGTTGCCCGCCGTCCCGACCAGGTCAAGATCGCCGTCGCCATCGAGATCCAAAGGAATCGCCCCTCTGATCCCTGCCAGACGATAGGATTCACGAAAGACTCCGGTACCGTCGTTGGCGTACCAGTAAGGCGCGTCGGAGCCTTTGGGGTTTGCCAGGAGATCCATGTCGCCGTCGCCGTCCAGGTCTATCGGAATCATCTCCCCGGCAACCGCGTGGGCGCCTTGCTGCTCCAACACGATGGGCAGCTCACGACGGGTGAACTCCCCGTGGCCGTCGTTGGCATACCATGCGTACTGCGTCCAGGAGGATCCGGCCCAGGGATCATAGTAGCATTGCAGCGACGCCAACAGATCCACGTCTCCATCGCCGTCCATATCTGCCGTGCTCAGAGCGCTTGTGCGGAGGTGGCCATCGGTGGAGGGGGCTGTCGCCGCTGACCCGTCGATACTGTGAACGGAGAAGACGCCGGTGCCGTCGTTCTCAAACCAGGTCAGGGCGTCGATTTCTTCGCTTGCCCGCTGGCCGAGGGCCAGGTCGATGTCGCCGTCGCCGTCGAAATCGGCGGCAATGATATGCTCGACAGTCTTTGCCTGGTCGCTCACAACATGCTGGGCAAATCCCGCCGTCGCCAGGTTCTCAAACCAGGCGACCTGCTGAGCATCGTAGAGTGTCGCGATCACATCCATATCGCCGTCGCCGTCGATATCGGCAGCCGCCACCGACATCTCGTGGGCCGGATCGATCTCCTGCCACGGATCGCTCTGAATGATGCTGGAGATCAGAGCCTGTCCCTCACTGCGGTACCACAGGGACTGGCTCGGCCAGTGGCCCGCTGCGAGAAAGTCCGAGCGTCCGTCGCCGTCGATATCGGCGGCAAACACCTCGTTGGCCTCCATCGGGCCGTGAAGGCCGGAAATTGATGCCAGGCCCTCATCCAGGTCATTTGTCAGTTTCCGGATTCCCACATCCGTTGCCATCACAATGTCCCAGTCCCCGTCGTCGTCGAAGTCGGCCACGTCGGCCGACCGCGGAGGGTCCACCGAATCGCCAAAGGGCTGCGGCGAGCCGAAGCGGCCCCCCTCCGCAGGCGGGAGAATCGTGACGACATGGTCGCCGTCACCGGCTGGTCCGCCCGGAGCCTGGTTACCCTCGGAACTGACCAGCAGCCTCGCACACGTCTGGCCGCTTCGAGCGCTGGCCGGGATGTCAAACGTGAGGACATTCTCTCCCGGCGCGAGTTCGACTCCGGCTGCGATCCGCTCCCACGAGCCACCGTAGGATCCGTCGCCATTCAGGTCGATCCAGGCGTCGAGTTTGGCCCCTTCCGTCGTCTCATCGAGAGTGACAGTCAGCGTGTTATCGAGCCTGCCGACCCTTGCCGACTCGTCGAAGGCTGCGCCGATGACCCAGTCGGCCGACACGGGGGCAACCGAGAGGACCTGACGCTGCTCCAAGG
>CAYSCH010000126.1:0-22647 GCA_964429355.1 uncultured Planctomycetaceae bacterium
TCGGTGCGGGAACGGATGAGTCGGCCGAAGCCCTGCTTGAGCTTGATGATGGCGGTGGGGATCTGGAGGTCGGTGAAAGGATTGCCCCCCCGCTGCTGGATAGCCTCGATGCGGGCCTGGGTGAGGGGGTGGTCGGGGACGCTGAAAGGGAGCCGGGTGATGATCACGTTGCGGAGGGCGTCGCCGGGCACGTCGACCCCTTGCCAGAAGCTGTCAGTTCCGAAGAGGACGGAACGGGGATTGGTCTTAAACTGGTCGAGCATCTTGCTGCGGGGTACGCCTTCCGACTGGCTGTAGAGGGCCATGTCGTTTTCGGCCAGCCAGGGGACGAGCGTCTCGGCCATGCGGCGCATCATCTGGTAGCTGGTGAAGAGTACGAAGGCATGGCCGTCGGTGCGGGCGAGGTAGCGGCGAACCATGTCGGCCGCACTGCGCTCGTAGGCGTCGGATTGGGAGGCCGGATCCGGCATGCCGTCGACCAGGATCAGCTCGACCTGCTCGCGATAGTTGAAAGGGCTCCCCTGGTAAAGCGTCTCGGCCTGGGTGAGGCCGATGCGGGACTTGAAAAAGTCGAAGGAACTCTTGGAGCCGACCCCGGAACTGTCGCCGGCGCCGTTCTCGTCCGCCCGAGAGAGGCCTTCTTTTTGGCTCTGGGAAGGGTGCTTGCCGGTGGCTAGGGTGGCGCTGGTGAGGACAACCGTGGGAACCTGATCGTAAAGGCCTTCGCGGAGGGCCGGGCCGACATCGATCGGTGAGGCGGCGAGCTTCACCCGCCGAAAGCGCCGGTAGTAGGAACGCTCGATCCAGTAAACCGCCTCCGGCATCCGCTGGGATCGCCAGTCTTCGATCAGTTCGGCCAGGGCTTTCAGGCGATCGCGGGCGGCGAGGAAGTCCTGTCGCTCCTCCGGCTTCTCGATTCCGTCGGCCACTTCGCGGACACTGCGGGCAAGGTTGGTCAGGCCTTCGCTGAGCGGGTTGGGAACAATGCCCACCTCGCGGACACGGCCGTTGCTGCCACGATGGTTCTCCAGCCAGGCGTCGACAGAATCGAAGAAATCGCCCGCTCTTTCGCGGCACTCCGCCACGAGCTGCTGGGCCTGGCGGGCCGACTTCTGCACCAGAAGCCCCTTGTTCGAACGATCGTTGTAGAGCTTGTTGAGAATGAAGTCGATCTGGCCGCTCGTGATGCCGAGGCCGAGGTGGTCGCCGGCGACCGCCTCGAGGGTGTGGGCTTCGTCGACGATCAGCACATCGTAGTTGGGCAGGATGCTGGCATTCTGGCGACGCAGGGCCAGGTCGCTGCAGAGGAGGGCGTGGTTGACGACGAGGATTTGTGCGTTGTGAACGCGGCGGCGAGCCTTCTGGTAGAAGCAGTCCTTGTATTGCGGGCAGTTGCGGCCCATGCAAT
Source organism: uncultured Planctomycetaceae bacterium (assembly GCA_964429355.1). GTDB lineage: Bacteria > Planctomycetota > Planctomycetia > Pirellulales > Thermoguttaceae > JAAYAY01. The sequence goes on from CAYSCH010000126.1 coordinate 1,409, forward strand.
TGCCGGAGTCGCTGGCCACCTCGTCCCAGACCTGCGACGCCGGCTGGAACGAAAGATCGGCCCGCGAGCCGTCATTGGTTTCGCGGGCCCAATCGCTGATCTGACGCAGGTGCTCGAACTCCTCTGTGGAAGCAAACAGCCCGGACGCCCGGGCCAGGGCGTTGTGGAGCCGCCGGAGACTGATATAGTTGCCCCTGCCCTTGACGAGCACCGCCGTGAATTCCAGCGGGATGACACTGTTGAGAAAGGGGATATCCTTGGCGATCAGCTGTTCCTGGAGGCTGATCGTATGGGTCGAGACGACGACGCGGCGCTTCGGTTGGTCGGGGCCGACCTGGGCGGCATGGAGAATGGCGGGCACGAGATAGGCAAAGCTCTTGCCGACGCCGGTACCGGCTTCGACGATCAAGTGGCTTGGCTTGGCGATGGCCCGGGCCACGGCCTCCGCCATGGCCAGTTGCTCGGGTCGATGCTCGTACTGCTTCAGCCGTGCAGCGATACGGCCATCCGGGCCGAGAATATCCTGAGGAGCGAGCATGGGTGAGATCGTGGCAGAGTGGAAATCGGGCACAAGCCCTCAGCCTACCATCGGGAGGATTGCCAGGGTAGGGAGGCAAGAATCGGCCTGGAAGGCCGAATAGCCGAACGGCCGGGAGAAGTTTACCCCCCCGAATAGATGCCGACCTGTCCTGCCATGGCTGGTCGGCACAGGAGCGTTTTGCTATCTTCGCGTAGATTCGTTTCAGAGACAAATCCACACCAACCCGCAGTGGAAACGAGGACAGCAGTGGCATTTCCTCCGTCTTCCCTTACATTTGCCGGTTGGTGTCGAGTTTAGAGTCAACAAGATCGACGGCGAGCCTATCATGCCCATCGAATTTCGCTGCGTGCGGTGCAACAAGCTTCTTCGGACCGGGGACGACACGGCTGGTAAACAGGCGAAGTGCCCGGAATGCGGGACGGTGATGCCGATACCGATGCCGGGCGCGGGGCCGAGTCCGCCCTATGAGCCGATGGGACGGCTGGAAGCAGTCGGCAGTCCGTTTGGGTCTGCCGCAGCAGCCGTGCCGCCAGATTCGATGAATCCCTACCAGTCGCCGGCGGGTCTGGAGGCGGGGCCGTTGGCGTTTGCGCCGGCTGGTCAGATTCGGCCGACGAGGATCGTTTTTGGGGAGGTATTCTCTCGCACATGGGCGGTGTTTGTCGATCGGTGGCTGTACGTCTTGGGAGCTGCCGCAATCCTGTTTCTGATTGGTCTCGCCCTCTCGGGGACAATGCAGGTTCTGTTTGTGGTCCTGGGCGCGGCCGTGAGAGACCCGATGGTCATCGGGGTCACGACATTCTTCTGCCAGGCAATCATGATCGTTGTGCAGGCTTGGCTCCAAATTGGGATGCTGATGTTTCTGCTGAGCATAACCCGGGGGGAGGAACCGAGATTCGGCCTGCTGTTTGCCGGCGGGCCATATCTGCTTCCAGTCATTCTGTGTGGTCTGCTGATGACATTGATCATCATCGGGCCTGCCGGTGCGGTGGCAGGCGTAAGCTTGCTCGCAGGCGTTTCTCCGTGGATTGCTTTGGCCTGTTTCGTAGCGGTTCTGCTGGTTCCCGGCATCATTCCCATTGCGTACATGCTGATGCATGCTCCGATGTTGATCATTGACCATAATATGGGCGTGATCGGCGCCATGTCGGCATCTCGACAAGTGATGGCGGGCAACAAGCTGACTGTTTTTCTCATCTATCTCGTTGCCATCGTCGTGGCCATTCTGATCGGTCTTGTGACATGCCTGGTCGGTTTGATTGCTTTCCAGTATCTGTATGCCCCGATTCTGTACATCGTGATCTACCTCGGCGTCACGGGCCAACCAACGATGCTCGATCGTTATGCATTTGCGCCGGAGGAAGCGGGCCGATCGCCGTTCGGCCAGCCAGGAGCCGCGCCACTGGGCCAGATTCCGCCGGCGTCGCCGCCGGGCAACTCGCCGTTTATGTCGTAGGCGGAGGGAAGACGCCGGGTCGGCCAGGTGGCCGTCCGGCAATCTGTCGGAGACAGGATTCAATCCGGTCCTGCGGTCTTGAGGAGTCGCCCAGTGGCGGTGCGGGGGCTGTTGCCCCCTCGCGGGGTCCGCCAGGCCAACTTACAATGGAGTCTGTGAACAACACAGACGAATCTCCATCCTCCGCTTCGCGACCGCGTTTTGATACCGCCGTTCTGGGCGCAGCCTGCTGCATCGGTTCGTCCATTTGCTACACGGGGGCCAACATCTGCCTGCGGCAACTGGCCGGCTGGGATGTCCACCCCGCGTGGGTGATCGCCGTTAAGGAAATGGTGACCGTGGCGGTCGTGGGCCCCTTTCTCCTCTGGCTGATTCTGCGGGGCAAACTGGCCTTCCGCAATCTGAACGTGCTCGCCGTGCTTTTGGCGACGGGCATCGGGGTTCAGTTGGCCGGAAATATGAGCGTTCAGTGGGCGTTCGGGACAGTCGGGCTCACGGTGAGCATGCCCACGGCCATGGGCGTGATGCTTGTGGCCAGTGCCGTCATCGGACTGGTTTGGCTGAATGAGCGGATCACGGGGCGGTCTGTGCTGTCGATCGCGTTGTTGACTGCGGCCATTGCACTCCTGGCGGTCGGGACCGGGATCGCCCGTCAGTCGGGCAAGATAGCCCTCGAAGACCTGCCCACGATCCGCACGGCCCTGTTGGGAGTGGGAGCGGCGGCCTTGGCTGGAACGACCTTTGCCGCGCTGGCTGCGGCCGTCCGTTACGCCGGTTCCCAGAAAGCTCCCGTGTCGGTGATCGTGTTTGTGATTACGGGTATGGGAGTCGTTTCCTGCGGGCTCGTGAGTCTGAACCTCATCGGGCTCGACCGGATGGTTGCCACTCCGCCAGACCGACTTGCCTGGATGGTTGCCTCGGGCGTTTTCAATCTGCTCGGGTTCCTGCTGATCACCAAGGGGCTGCAGTGGACCACACTTGTCCATGCCAACGTGCTCAATGCCTCCCAGGTGGCCCTTGCCGCAGTGGCTGGGATGGCCCTCTTTCATGAGCCGAACAATGTCTGGCTGACGACGGGGATCGTGCTGACCGTGGTGGGTATCTTCTACATCGGTACGGATCGGCGGGAATAGGCCATTGCAGTTGTCTAGTGAGGCTGCCATGACACCCCGTCTGAAGTGGGGTGCGTGGATGTTGATGGTGTTTTGGCGGCGCGGCGAGGAAAAACCGGGTGTCGCACGAAACACAGGCTGGATAGAATGTGTGGTATTGCTTCCCGAACGGGCATTCCGCCATCTCCTGGGGTTTCTCGCAGCATCCTCTCTGGCGGACGGCCCGTCGAATCGGAGATTGGCTATGGTGCGCAAAGTAGTACTGCTCATCGTCGCTCTGGCTTGCCCAGGCTGGGCAGGCACGGTGGCAGCCGAGGATTGGCCCCAATGGCTGGGACCGCAGCGCGACAGCGTTTGGCGGGAAGAGGGCATTGTGGATCGTTTTCCCGAGGCCGGACTGAAGATTCACTGGCGAGCGGAGGTGTCACTCGGATATGCCGGTCCGGCTGTGGCGGAGGGACGCGTGTTTCTGCCCGACTACGTGAGGAGTTCGGGTGAGATCACCAACAATCCGGGGCGCCGCGACAAGCTCGAGGGAACCGAGCGGCTGCTTTGCTTCGATGCGGGCTCAGGGCAACTCCTGTGGAAACACGAATATCCGCAAGCCTACGAGGTCTCCTATCCGAGCGGCCCCCGTTCGACACCGACCGTGACCGGCGGCAAGATCTACATGCTCGGCACGGAAGGGCGGCTGGCATGCCTGAATACGGCGGACGGAAGCCTGGTTTGGGAGATCGACTTCAAGAAGGCCTATAATGCGCAAACGCCGATGTGGGGCTTTGCCGCACATCCGTTGGTCGAAGGGCAGGCTCTCTATTGCCTGGTCGGCGGCAGCGGCAGCATGGTCGTAGCCTTCGACAAAGACACTGGCAAGGAGCTCTGGCGGGCACTGGATGCGAACGAACCGGGTTATTGCCCTCCAGTCATGATCGAGCATGGGGGAAAGAAGCAACTGGTGATCTGGCATTCCGAGTCGATCAACGGCCTGGATCCGGCGGACGGCAAGACTCTCTGGAGCGTGCCGCTGAAGCCGGATTTCGGCATGGCGATCGCCACTCCCAGGCAACTCGGGGCGTTGATCTATGCGAGCGGTGTGCGCAATGCGGGGGCGTTGATCCAGTTGAACGACGCGTCCGGCGCGGACATCCTGTGGCGAGGCGAGCCGGATAAGGCCATTTACTCCGCCAATGCGACTCCGTTCCTGGAAGGCGACGTCATGTATGGGTGCGACGGGTCGGGCACCCTGGTCTGCGCCCAGCTCAGCGATGGTACCCGGCTTTGGGAAACCGCCGAGCCGACTTCCGGGGAACGAGGCAAACGCTACGCGACGGCTTTTCTCGTCAAACACCAGGATCGCTTCTTCCTGTTCAACGAGTCGGGCCAGTTGATCCTGGCGAAGCTTTCGCGCGAACGCTACGAAGAACTCGGCCGTTTTCCCGTGCTTGCGCCGACCAACACGACCATGGGCCGAAAGATCGTGTGGATCCATCCGGCATTTGCCATGAAGTGCATGTTTGCCCGCAACGACAACGAACTGGTATGTGTTTCGCTGGCGGCGGACCAGGCAGCCCAGTCAGCCCACTCCCGGCCGTTCATGCGCGGCCTGACGGTGTCGCTGGCCCAATCGCTGCTTCGCGGCGTTCTGGTCGGTCCGCAGATCCTCCGCTCCGGACGGCTGTCAGAACGAGAAGGCAGTGCTTGCCGGTGTGAGGTCAAACATCTGAAACACTCGCACTGAACGGGGCGAGTAAACACCGGCCGAAGCCCGTGCCCGGCTGGAAGAGTCGCTGGGGTTTGCCGAAGGCTCGACCCCAGCCACCCCTCCTTGGCCACAGCCAACTTTTGCAGGCGAGCTTCCGCCGCGATTCTATCTGGGCATGATCTGGATATTTCGGTAGGCGACGGCGCCGTGGTTGCCCTGGAACATGAGCGGGCCAAGAGGGGCTTCCTTGCCGGTGACGCCGCCGGGGGTCTGCTGTTTCATCTCCACGTTTTCGTGGATCACCTTGCCGTTGAGAGTGATCCGTTTGAAGAGGGCATTGGCGACCTTGTTGCCGGAGGCGTCGAACTTGGGGGCCTGGAAGTCGATGACGAACTTCTGCCACTGGCCAGGTGCCTTGGCGGCGTTGACCATGGGGGCCTGGGCGCCGTACAGCCCCCCCACGTCACCTGGGCCAACCTCTTCCCGGCCGAAACTGTCGAGGATCTGGATTTCGTACTCGCCCATGATATAGACGCCGGAGTTCGACCCCTTGGGGACCATGAACTCCACCTCGTAGACGGCAGTTCCAAATTTCTCCTCGGTGTAGAAGTCCTTGGCATGGGCCAACGGGTTGACCAGGTCGGATCCACCCGGCTCGACGATCAGTCCCCCCTCGTTGTTCGGGTCGACCTTGGCCGTACCGACCTTGAGGGTTTCTTCCGGCTTGCCGCCTACGGTCAGCCAACCGGTAAGATCCTTGCCGTTGAAAGGCTTGATCACCTGCTGCTTTTCTGCGCCAGCGAGGGACACGGAAAGAAGGGCAACAATGAGCAGAGACAGCGGGGAGTAACGCATCGAAGGGCTCCTGGAAGAAATACTGGATCGCTCAACAAATGACTGCCCGGTGTCTGTTGGGGACATCACGGCGGAAGCACGACGGACGGCACGGGAATCGCGGCAGTTATTTGTTGAGCGATCCTGAGGCGGGAACGGACGGCAGGGGGGCGTGTTCGCCCATGAAGATCATAATCGGCCGGCCGGCGACGGGCAACTGGGCAGGCCGGCAGGCACTTGTTTCCGCCGTGGCCGGCCACAAGGCTCCAGAAATCCGGGGCAAGGCAACCGTTCACGGCTCGCGACCGTGAACGGTTGCCAATCTTACTCCTGCTACGGTTCGACCAGGTAAGTCCGGTCGGAGACGTTGACGATCACCGGTTCGTCGAAGACGATGTACTGGGTGAACTCCTTGCCGTGGATCCTGGCAAGGCGGAAGTACTCGTCGCTGAACTGTTTGACCCGAACGGCGTTCTTCTGCTGGTCCTCGTTGGCGGTGGAGTCGATCCACCGGCCCTCGCGGCGGTAGAAGGCTCGATTGGCAATCTGGCGAACCGTCTGCTGCGCCTCGGCCATTTCGTTCTCGGCTTCGGCCAACGGCTGGCCCGCGGCCATACCCGGTGCTGACTGCACAGGGGCGGCGGAGCCGTAAGGGGTGGTCGTTCGACCGCCACCAAAGCCGAAGGCGTCCATGTGGCCCATTCCAAACATACCGCCGGACCGGGATTCAGCCGGTGCGCCGGCCATATCGGCAATACTCGGCGACGCCGGTGCGGCCGCAACATTGGCACGCTGCATGGCACCCTTGTACGCCCGTTGGCTGAATCCTCCTGCGCCATAAGTCTGCTCCAGGGCGCTGAGCCGACGGGTGGCCGTGGAGGCGTTCGTCGCCAGGTCGGTCACGCGGGTATTCTCGTCGGAAAGGAAGGATGTGTAGGGCGTGAGAATTCCGTGTCGTGTCGAAAGGCCCACCAGTTCCTCAATCAGCTCCTGGTTCTTTCCCTTGAGATCGAGTTCGTCGAGAATCTCGCCGACGCGGCGAACCGCCCACAATTTCTCGATGAAGGCGAACGACTCGTCGTCGCTTTCCTTGATCAGTTTGGCCGGGAAGTCGTAGGTTTGCTCCTTCTCGCCGATGGAACCGCTGACCACGACCTTGGCGGTGCCGGGCGTCTGGTAGCGGCCCACCATCACCAACTGCTCGCCGGCAAACAGGTCGAACACACCCTTGGGATAGACGCGATTGATCGGTTTGCCATGGCCTTCCTTCTCGTCGAAAGTGAACTCAAGCTTCACATCGGTGAGAACCGGGGCCTCGATCCGCCGATAGAGTCGGCTCACACGGTCTTCAATATCTTCCTCTGGCCGCACGTACTCGCTCTGGCCGAAATTCTCGCGAACCAGCTTGTCGAGCAGGCGGCTGTTGACGTCGTAGCCGACGCCGAAGGAAAACACTCGAGCCCGAACCTTGTTGGCCTGCCTGGCCCGGTCCACGATCTGGCTCTCGTCGGTCTTGCCCGCCGTGTCGAGCCCCGCCGTGAGGAAGACCACGTAGCTGGGCCGCTTGTCGTCGCTGAGTTGTCCGAGGGCGGTCTGAAGGGCTTCGTCGATGTTGGTGCTGCCCCCGGCATAGATCCCCTCGATGAACCCAAGCGCCTCCTGCCGGGTTTCATCGTTATAGCGCTGCAGCTCCGGGCGGAACGACTCGACGGCGCTGTCGTAGGCAATGATGTTGAACAGGTCGCCCTGTTTCAGGTTAGCGAGCACAAACTCGAGAGCGCCCCGGGCCTGCTCGATCTTCTTCCCGCTCATGCTGCCGGAACGGTCGACGACGAAGACCACGGTCTTGGCAGGAAGCTTCTCCTCTTCGGACTGGATCTTCGGGGTGGCAAGGAGGAGGAAGTAGCCGTCTTCATCGTCGTCGGGACGGAAGCTCAGAACCTTGGTGCTGACCTTGCCCCGTCCGAGATCATAGAACAGGCGGAAGTCCGATGCAGGAACCTCACGCTCGGCCTCGTAGGTGACAGTCGCCTGCCGGTCGCCCGATCGCTTGATTTTCACCTCGTGCGTCGGACTGTAGATGTTCTTCAGATCCTTGTCCGTTTCCAGGGTCACGCGGAAACGGATCTTGTCGACGGCATGGGACGTGTATTTGGCCGTACTCAGGGGGAAGAGGAAATCGGTCAGCCCGTCCTGCATGCGGAGCAGTTGGGAGTAGGTGAGCGTCACCGTGCGTTTCGCCCCGGGAGGAACGGGAAAGACGCTTGTCTTGAACAAACCCGTCCCCATCCATTCCAGCAGCGCCGGATCCTTGTTCTTTCGCACAATGTCTTCATAGAGCTTGCGGGCCTCGTCGGCCGGCAGCAGCTTGGCGGGGAACTCCTTGCCATCGACCAGGAGCGTGAGCGAGTCGACCGCGCCGTCGTAGGGGAGGGGGAACACGAAGGAAACCTCCAACTGGCGACTTCCCGTGTTGACAAAGGACTGGGAGACCTGGACCTGGGCCACCTGGTCGACCAGGCGTGCGTTGACTTCGAGTTCGCCGATCTTGTAGGTTGCCGGCGGCTCCGGCTGGGGTTGCGGATGCGGATGCGGGTAGGGGGGCCAGATAATCGGCGGCCTGGGGAGCCGGACAGACTGGTCTGGATCCACCACAATCAATACCCCCTGTCCGCGGGCCGCCGAAGCGGCGACCATACCAACCAGGGCCACCAAGATTCCCATCCGTCGTCCCATGGCAACAATCTCCCTTGACAAGACTTTCCCGGGCTGTCCGGAACGCCAGTCAGGCACCCTGAATTATGCGGAGGTAAGCGCCCAGGCCTGCGCATATCGGGGAGCCGACTGCCATTTGCGGACAATCGTTCATACGCCTCCAACCTGAAAGACGAACCACCCCTTAAGAAGTTTCACAAACAATCGGAGCTTTGGCAATCGTCCCAAAGGATGCCCCTCTCTGTAGGGAATCTGCCCGGAAATTGCGAAGGACTGCTGTGGGCTGCTAACCAGATCGGGGGAGGAAACGGGAAAAAGAGACGATCCAGGCAAGCTGTCGAACCTGCGGGCCCCCTTGGTGTCTGTATTCTGTTGACGTTAGCTGTTTCCCTGCTATTATCCAGATGTGGAAGCAATTGCGGCTCATGCGGGCAAGCGCGATTTCTTCTCACGTGAGAATGGATCGCATGTGTTTGTGGCCGGCAACAATTGAGGACGGAGCCTCCGCAGCAGATCCTGGTGACCAGTGCGCGAAAGTCTCCTCTTCCTACTACGCCGGCTGGCGCAACTGTCTTCCGCTACCCGGTTCTACCGGATTCTCTTCACTCTTGAGTAAAGGAGGAGCGGAATGAGAACGGCCAAGCAACTCTCGGTCAGTCTCGTCAACAAGCCTGGGCGGCTTGCCGACATGCTCGGAGCCTTAGCCAAAGGAAAGGTCAATTTCCTTGCCCTGTCTGTCATGGATTCCCGGGACCGCGGCATGGTCCGCTTTGTGCCCGACGAGTTCGACGCTGCCACCGAGGTCTTGGAGAAACTCAACATTCGCTTCGATGCCGCGGACGTGCTGCTCGTGGACGTACCCAATCAGAACGGGGCGTTTCGCAATATCTGCGAGCGGCTCGCCGCCGATCACCTCAACATCGACTATGCCTACTGCTCCGTGAACACGGAAAAGGGGTCCAAGGGCAACATGCTTGCCGTGATCAAGGTCAACGATCTGGCCAAGGCGCAGAAAGTTCTGCAAACGAGCAACGGCCAGACCAAACGGGTGCTCCCGGGCCGTCGGCCCGTCCACGCTCGCTGATCCTCGGGCGATGTGCGGTTTTCCTGCAAGGACAAATCCGTCATGAATTCTCAGGAAATGGAGGTGGTAGCCTGAGAGGTGACACCGGTTCAAAGGAAAGGATATCAAGCCAGGGGGCTGGCAGCCCGCCAAAAGAGAACGTACGGGGCGCTGCACGGCGTTGATCTTGAACCAGGCCGTTTCAACAGCCGGGCTTTTTTTGCGGAACGGGCTGGCAACGGTTACCCTGGGAGAGCCCGAGGACTCCAGTTTCCGACTCTCTTAGCGTGTTGTTAGCCTCCTGCCTTTCCCCCAAACTACTAACCTCAAAGATCGTGAAGTTTTTCACAAAGATCCGCGCGTTATCGGGAGCAGGCCATTCCAACCGAGCGGTAGCTCGTATTGGTTGGAGGCCCTGCCGCCCTGTGACTCATTGAGGTTGTTTCATGGATGCCGCCGCCATGAGAGTCTCCGTTTGGCGGCCAGCCGCCCTTGTGGTGTCTGTACTACTGTGTCTGGTCCTTGCGATCTGTCACTGGCTGCAGCCCGACTGGCTGGCTGCCCTGACGCTTGTGCCGGTCTGGTTCTGGCTGCTGCCCGCCTGTCTTCTGGTGCGACTCGGGTTCGAGCGAAAGCACTGGCGATCTGCCGCCGCAGTGCTGCTCTTATGGCTTGGCTTCGTGATTGCCTGGGACGAGGGACTGCGGAGCCTGGCGTGGATCGGACGCCGGCCGACAGCCCAATGGGTCGCCGCTCGTCGCGAAGGTCGCGCGGTTCGTGTCGTTTCACTCAACTGCGGCCTTGGCAGCGCCCCCTCCGCCGCCGCGGAGGTGGTCCGGTATGATCCCGACATTGTCCTCTTGCAGGAATCGCCGGGGCAGGAAGAGGTCGAGAGGCTGGCCCGCGAACTTTTCGGCTCAAACGGGGGAGTGGTCTGGAGTTACGATACGTCGATCCTCGCGCGTGGACGAGTGGTGCCGCCTGCCGGTTTTCGCCCGTCCCATTTTGTCCGAGCCACCGTGACCTTGCCCAGCGGTTTCGAGGTGGACGTCGTCAGTCTGCGGTTGAGTCCGCCGGTCACCGATCTTACCTTCTGGACACCAGGCTTCTGGCGGAGTCATTGGGAGAATCGCGTCCGGCACCGCGACGAGATCCAGGAGGTGATGGACTCGTTGAAGGACTGTCCCGAATCAGCTCACCTGATCGTGGGCGGAGACTTCAACGCCCCGGCGGGTGATGGAGCCTTGACCCCATTGCACGGACGGCTTCACGACAGCTTTCGCGAGGCCGGGCGCGGATGGGCTAACACGGGCACGAACGATTCTCCCCTGTTTCGCGTTGACCAGATCTGGACGAGCGGCAGATTGCATGCGGAAGCGGTCACGGCGAGAAGCACTGTCCACTCCGATCACCGGATAGTGGTTTGCGATCTGGTAATCGGCCCCTGACGAGCATCGTCGCTGTCTCTCCCTCGGTGTTCCTCCCGATGGCAGTGCCCCTCGACCCGGCATGGGGTTGGCAGTCCATTTCACCGGCTGTCGAGTAGCGGCTCGGTGCCATTCTGATGGCAACGAACCAATACGATCCCTCACCGCCAGCGCAGCCCATTTTGGCCTCGCCCGGCAGGCACGGTCGACAGCCGCCGGTCGCCAAATGCTTGCGTGTTTCGCAATTCTCCGCTATTCTGCGGCTGGCTGGAAAGGGATAGACAGGAGGGGTGACAATGGCCGACGGGTCAAGTCAGAATGAGACGCTCTCTGAGAAACCGATCGTTGAGGCCGAACTGATTCCGGAGAGCGACGAGTCGTTTCGGTCCGCAACGCCTGGCGGATATCAAGCGACCAGGGCTTCTCTCCTTTTTCCGCCTCAAGACCAGCCGGCCCCTTGCGACCCGGTCGACGATCAGCCGCCGGTAACCTGGCGCGAACTGGCGGTCCTTTTGTTGATGGTCGTACTGGCCGACCTGGCGATCTACCGGAGCCACGGTTTCGCCGGATATGCCTTGTTCTTCCTGTTGGCTCCGTTTCTTCTTCTCTTGGGCTGTCCGAAGAGAAGCTATTCGGGATGGCTCCTGGGCGCGGAGTTCATGCTCCTGGCAATGGCCGGACGGCTTGTCTGGTGCGGGGCGTGGCTCCAGGTTGGCTGCGGTGTCGTTCTGCTCGTCGCATTTTCCATGGCCCTGGCGGGAATCCGGCCGTTCGTGCTGGAACTTGTCGTCTTTGCGTCACAATCGATCCTGTCCGGATACGACGGCCTGGCTACCTACCGCCGCACGGCCGATCGGCTGGCGCCGCTGCGGGGGCCGAGTTCCTGGCTCAATCTCGGTTTGCCTCTGGCTGCTTTCGTCGTGTTTGGGTTGATCTTCATCGTGGCCAACCCGGATCTGCTCACGTCGTTCAATCGGTCGCTGGACTGGCTGACGACGGCAGTCCGCCAGTGGATCAGCCGTTTCGCGCCCGACTGGCAGGAGGCTCTGTTCTGGGCCGCGATCCTGTGGTTGACGATCGGCCTGTTGCGACCAGCGGCAGGACCGATGATTGCCCGTTTGCTCGAAAGGATGGAGGGACCGAAGGACAAGGCCGCCGTGACGGTCGACGCCCCGCTCTACGTGGCGTTCCGCAACACGCTTCTGACCGTGATCGGACTGTTCGCCGTGTACCTGGCATTCGAGTTCCACACCCTGTGGTTTCGCGAGTTTCCGAAAGGGTTCTACTACGCGGGCTACGCCCACGAAGGCGCCGCATGGCTGACTGTGGCCCTTGCACTGGCCACGGTGGTTCTCTCCTTGATATTTCGCCAGTCCGTTCTGCGAGATTCTCGCCTGCCGCGACTGCGGCGTTTGGCTTGGACCTGGTCGCTCGAAAACCTGTTGCTGGCGGCTGCCGTCTACAATCGGATGCTGATCTACGTCGATTTCAACGGGATGACCTGGATGCGGGTGGTTGCGTTCTTCGGGATCACCTGCGTCGTGGTCGGATTCGGCCTGGTCGTCTGGAAGATCCTCCGGAACCACAGCTTCGCCTGGCTGCTGCGCCGTCACCTTCTGACCTTGGCCGTGTTCGTCTACCTCTTCGCCCTGACGCCGGTCGACGCGCTCGTTCATCGCTACAACGTGCATCGGATCATGTCGGGTGATTCGGCCCCATCGGTCCAGATCAGCGTCCACCCGATCAGCACGGAAGGGATCTTTGTCCTTCTCCCGCTGGCCAACTGCCCCGATGAGAAGGTTCGTGCGGGCGTGCTGGCCATGCTAGCCGATCGCCAAGACCAGGCCCGCCGAAACGCCAAGGCCAACGAGGGGAAGGGATGGACGACCTACCAAGGATCGGAGCAGGCTCTTCTCGGCCAGCTCGCCGAGCACCAGGCGAAGTGGTCGGAATATGCGGATCTCCAGATCCGCCGCGCAGCTCTGGCGACGTTTCATGGGTATGCGTATCAGTGGTACTGAGTGGCCGCCTGGTGCTCTGTCAAGTCTTGAAGGCGGGGGGGTGCGGATTGCTGGAGTTCACGCTTCAGCGTGCAGAAGACGGCCTGATTGCTGGACTCCAGCCGATGGCCAACCCAAAACCAAGGTTTGACGGACCATTAGTAGTAGTGGGTCAACTGCGCCGCGAACTCCGCGTCGAACTGGCGGTCCGTGCCGGTTCGAAGCGGGACCCCGCCGGCCACGGTCAACCGAGTCGACTCCAATAGCTGGAAGTGTATACCCCCGGTGAGGTTCAAGATGTCCTGCCGCAACGCGGGGTTGGTGATCGTGGCGATTTCATATTCTTCGGGCGTTCCCCCGTCGGCTCCAGCGGGCGCCACGTCGGGCGACTGGAGTGTACTGGAATAGTGAAGCTCGATCACCGGGGCCACGCCCTTGAGAAATCCGGCACGGGGGTTCTGATACACCCAGTAGCCAATGTTCGTGTCGAGAAACAACAGGGTCTGGTCCTGCAGCCGGCCCTCAACCTCACGGATCACCGAGCGATTTCCGTTGGCGTCGAAGTCGACCTGGGAAACGAACTGGGCGAAGAGGCGTTTGTTGGGGGTCCAGAGGTATCCGAGGAACGGCTGGAAGTGCACCGCCTCGTTCTCGAGGCGGGCAAGCGAGGTCAGATCTCCCCCGCCATTGTCGAAAAACACCTCGGAATCGGAGCCGGTCGGGAAAACGATTCCCAGTCCGGCCGCCAGAGTGCCGGTACGATGCCGAAGCAGAACAGCCTTGACGGCCATCGCCACATTGCCGAATTCGGTCCCCGCAATGTCCCCGGCGCCGATCACCTCATCCGAGTCGAGCCCCCGGGCGAAGGGAATCCTGAGTTCCAGAGACCAGTTTTCGTCCCAGAAGGTCTTTTCGAGACCGAACGTGAACCGGTCGAGCGGCAGCTCCTCGCCGTCAAATGTTTCCAATGCATTCGAAAAATGGTTGTAGTTGAAGAATGCTCGATCCGTCGGGATCGGGCTGCTGTTCTCGGCTATCTTGAAATTGCGGTCGGCGCCGGAGGTGGAGACCAACGAGGAGTCGCCGCCGAACGATAGGTAGCTGTAACCGCCGCCGAAGAAGTCGCCGATCATGCCGGGCGAGGTCGAGGCCGGGGCACGGGAGGCCCCAAACGATCCGGCCAGCGCGCTGGGTGACGGGGAGAGCGATATATCCCCAGCAGGCTGTTGCCCTTGCTGCTGTGGCTCCGTACCCGGTGCGGGAGTTGGCTGCTGCGCCGCGGTGTCGGGCTGCGCCGTGATGGACGGATAAACCGGTGTGACGCCCCGGCCCAAACACTGGGGGCATCGGCATCGGATGCCACGGCCACCGGCATGTTGAACGGAGACGTCGCGTGACTGGCCAGCCATTGCGCCATCGGCGAAGGCCTCTGTTGACTCAGACCGATCGGCAACGTCTACCGACAGGCTGGCCGGCATGATGTACGATGGGAAGCGGATTTCCGTAAGAGGGGCCGGCGGTGGACTGGGAGGCAGGCCAGAAGGCAGGGGCGCTTGCAGACCGCCTTCGCCGGTCTCCTTACCTTCCGCCGCGGTCGGTCCCTCTTTCCTCTCCGCCGGGGCGGCGGTCGGGATCTGATTGCAGGCATTGAGCGCCATGGCGGCCGCGGCGCGAACCCGTGCCGACGGCTCCTTGCAGCAACCGTTGGCATCGGTGCCCATCGCCATGTCCCTCAGCTTGTCCCTGACGGTCTGGTCGCAGCAGGTTGCCCGATTGCAGAGCGAGCACGGATTGCCGGCGGCCTTGCAGAAGGCCACGGCCGCCTCGTAACGCACCTCCTCCGTGCAGTCATCCAGGGCCGCGAGCAGGGCTTCCTTGACCCCGGGGTAACAGCCACAGGCGATCTGGGCGAGATACTTGATCGCCTTGATCTTCTGAGGCTTGAGATCCTCTTGCTGCTTGACCTCCGCGGCCACCTTGATCGCCGGATTGCCCGACTCGAGGTTGGCCGGATCGGCCAGCGCCTTCAGGGGCGGTTTTCGCTCCAGCCCCGGATGCTCGCCCTTGCGATTGGCCAGGCTGTCGTATTTTGTGTGCACCGCCTGCGGGATGCCCAAGAATCGCCAAAGTGTGTTCGGCGCGGCGGGCGGTTGCGCCTGGCCTTGGCCTGCGATGAGAATTCCTGCGACGACGGTCAGCCAGAGTCGACCTGTGGTTTTCATTCCCCCCATCCTCTGACCCAAGCCGGGTCAGCAAAGTGTTCGTGCCGCTTGTCCTCATGCATCGATTGAACCAGACAGTCCTGGCCGGAAGGATGCACCTTGTGTTCGTGCCCCCCAGAAGACTATATCCCGAACAATCGGCCTCGGCGGTTTTTCAGCTTAAGAGCCGGCAGAGTTAAATGCCCGTGAATCGCACGAACCGAGCGCGTATTGATGATTGGGCAAACTATGCGTCTGTCCTGAAAGCGCCGCCATAAGCTAAAGCCAACGAACATGTGCGGACGATTACCGTCGAAGTGGGCCTATCAGGAAAACTCCGAACAAAACGGAAAGTTCAACCAAAATACGCACAACACCCAAGTTCCACGATAGGCGGAACGGGGAGCGATTGACGGTGCGTCGAGGGGGAAAGCAATACTCTCCGGCTCCACAGGGCCGGAACTGGGGGGGCGATGAAAACAAAGCATCTTCTCATAGCGAGCCTGCTCGTGGGAGTTTTTTGGAGCTCCCGCAGCCAGTTGGCGGCGCAGTCACCGCCCGCCGCGCCGAACACACTTTGGCGATTCTTGGGCATCCCGCAGGCGGTGCACACAAAATACGACAGCCTGGCCAATCGCAAGGGCGAGCATCCGGGGCTGGAGCGAAAACCGCCCCTGAAGGCGCTGGCCGATCCGGCCAACCTCGAGTCGGGCAATCCGGCGATCAAGGTGGCCGCGGAGGTCAAGCAGCAAGAGGATCTCAAGCCTCAGAAGATCAAGGCGATCAAGTATCTCGCCCAGATCGCCTGTGGCTGTTACCCCGGGGTCAAGGAAGCCCTGCTCGCGGCCCTGGATGACTGCACGGAGGAGGTGCGTTACGAGGCGGCCGTGGCCTTCTGCAAGGCCGCCGGCAATCCGTGCTCGCTCTGCAATCGGGCAACCTGCTGCGACCAGACCGTCAGGGACAAGCTGAGGGACATGGCGATGGGCACCGATGCCAACGGTTGCTGCAAGGAGCCGTCGGCACGGGTTCGCGCCGCGGCCGCCATGGCGCTCAATGCCTGCAATCAGGTCCCGACCGCCGCCCCGGCGGAGAGGAAAGAGGGACCAGCCGAAACGGAAACGAAAGAGACAGGCGAGGGCGTGCTGCGGGGCCTCAAAGTCCCGACGCCGGCAGTCCCGCCTGCTGCAACCTCCACCGAAGGCAAGATTTCGTCGCTGTTCCACTCCGTCAGCCTGCCGCGGCCAGGTCTGTTCGAAGAGTTCATTCCGCCCGAGGTGTCGCCCGGCGGCGAAAACGTCCACGCTGCGGGGCATGTAGTCATGGAGCAGTCAGGCCTTCGCGCAGTCCCCTGCCAGTGCGCCCGATGCCGGCGTTGGGGCGGGCGTGCGGTTTGGCCGTTCGCACCTTCCCAGCCGGGAATCGTTGGCCAGGAACTATCTGAACCGGGCATGGAAGAACCAGGAACCGCTCCCGGCGCAGACGAACCGGGAGCTGCGCCGACTTCGCCTTCGCCCAGTGCACTGGCGGGGAGCTTCGGTGCAGCAAGGGCCCCCGCATCAGCGGCCCCCTACATGATTGGCGACATGTTCGGAAGTTCGAGTATCGGGTCGAGCCTGGTCCAGGGATTCTCCTTTTCCGGACTGACCTACGACTATTTGACCGGCTACACCATCCAAGGCCAGCAGACTCCAGTTGCCCTCCACGATTCGGGGCCCGAGCCGGATTTTCCGATTCCGATCATCGATTACAACGACGAATCGGGACGATTGGGCGGCGAACCTCTGAACGGTGTTCCGGCGGGCGGCACGTTTGTCTCCGGCCAAACCACATTCGATGACGCCAGCCCCAACGGGTACACTTCGGCGTTCAATGTCCGATACTTTGTGCCCGTCGTGAATCCCGGAAGCGGCGGTACCGTGGGCAAGCTGAAAATCGCCGATAACACCAGCCCCATGCCGCGTGACCGGCTGATCTTCGACTACAGCTACTTCGACAACGTTCCGTTATATCCCGGGGGCGTCAACGTCAACCGGTTCGTGCTCGGGTTCGAAAAGACCTTCTTCGGAGGCGCCGCATCGTTTGAACTCAAGGCTCCGATGGCCTCGACCTTGGACAACAACCTGACGATCGGTGAGACGCCGGGTCTTACCGAAGGCGAATTCGGCAACATGCTGCTGACCTTCAAGGCCATCGCGGCACAGACCGAAACGCTGGCTCTCTGCGGTGGATTGTCGGTTGGCGTCCCCACGGCCGCGTCAACACGCGTCGGCATGATCGGCCAGCCTGCGTTGATCGAGATCCAGAACGAGTCCGCCCACGTCGCCCCGTTCGTGGCCTGCCTGTGGACACCGGACGATTCCTTCTTCGCCCACGCGTTTCTTCAATACGATGTGGATACCAATGGCAATCCGGTTCTCGTCAACAGCGGCAGCGGGTTGGCCCCAAGCGGCCGGCTGACCGATACGACGTCCCAGTATTTCGATGCCGGCATCGGCCGGTGGATCTACCGCGACTACCGAGACGGCCGGGCCGTTCAGGGCGTGGCTTGGACGACCGAGCTGCACTGGAACCTGGCCCTGCAGGATACGGACTACATTCGCAGCGGCAATTTCCTCATCGGCCAGCCGCTGACAAGTGTGGAGACCCTAACCGCCGTTCTGGGAGCCCATATCCAATTCGAGAAATCGATCCTGACCTTCGGCTACGGAGTGCCGCTCGGCGGAGGGGTCGACCGGGAGTTCGACGGCGAATTCCGAGTGATGTTCAATCGACACTTCGGCCGCACGACCCGCGCCAGCCGCACACCCTCGATGCTCTGATAGGGGGCCGGTCGGCGACGGCTGGACCTGCCTTGATGTTCTGCCGAGCGAAGGTCACTTGTCAGGATCTGGTTCCAACTGATCCCGGTAAGGTTTATTCTCGCGGTAGAGTTTCAGGGCCTCTTGGTAGTACTTGGCGGTCTCGGCATCGGCGGCGAGCTCAATCGCCTTTTCCGACCAGCCAGTCGCCTGGGCGAAATCCCCGATTTCGGCGTAACAGGCGGCCAGGGTATCGAGGTACTCCGCCTCCTTCCAGGAGGTCAGCTCGCAAGCCCGCTGCGCATGCTCCAGCGCCTTCTTCCCGTCGCGGATTTCGGCCTCGGGACTGGTAGCCAGATAGTAGGCCAGTTCATTGTGAGCCTTGGGGTCGTCGGCGTTGGCGTCCAGCCGGTCGAGGCAGTCCAGAATCCAGCGATCGTAGCGGGCCGGTCCCAAGTGGCCCAGTTTCTCGAAGCACGAGGCTCGTGATTCATACAGCGGGCGGAGCCCCAGCGAGCCGCTGCGAATCGCCTCCGTGAGATCGGCGACGGCATCGGCGAACTGCTCGGCCTGCATGTTGCACGCCGCCCGCAGGGCGTAGGCGCTGCTAAATTCTTCGGGAGGCTCCTTCAGCCCCTCGGCCGCTCGAATCGCGTCGGAGAAAGCGGCGATCGCCAGTTCGCGATCGTCCTTCTGCAGCAGGCAGTCTCCGAGATAGTAGTATGCCGCCACATTCTGCGGATCGATCTGGGTGGCTTGGGTGAAGTCGGCGATGGCTTCCTCGGGGGTCCCCATGGCCTGGAACGTCTGACCGCGGCGGACGTAGTCCGTGGCGTCGTGGTCGATCTCGATGGCTGCAGTCAGATCGCTGGCAGCTTCGGGGAAATCCTTGAGCATGAAATGGGCGACGCCGCGACGGCTGTAGGCTCGGCCCTCGCGAGGGTTATGACGAAGCGCGTCGGTCAGGTCCCGGATTGCCTCGTGCGGCTCGTTGTTCTGGAGAGCCTGGGTGGCTCGGGCCAGATAGGCCTGGCCAAATTCGGGATGGGCTGCGTATCGGACGGGATCCAACTGCGCCGCCCGCTCAAAATCGACGATCGCCGAAGACGCCTCGTTCAGAGCCAGGTAACATTGGCCTCGGGAAAAACACGCCTCCGCGTTGTCTTCAGCGGCCTCAAGGGCCCGCGTGTACGAATCGACTGCCTCGCGGAACTCGCCCGCGGTCTGCTGCCGCCTGGCTGCGGCCAGGATTTCCGCGATCGGCTCGCCCAGCGGCGAATCTTCCCGAGTATCCGTCGGGCCGGTTTCCCGGCCGGAATGGTTGGCTTCATGGTCGCCGCCCGGCTTGTCGGCCGTTTCCTTCGGCTTCTCGTGAAACAGGAGCCACGCTCCACTCACCAGAAGCAGGCACAAGCCGAGTGTGACTGCCAGACGCGCCAACAGCGGCCCTCGCCGTCTGCGGGACCGGGGGCCAGCTATCTCCTCCTCTCCATAAACGGCGGCCCGAAGCTGCTCAACAAACTCGGTCGTGGAAGAGAACCTCGATGCCGGATCGGCCGAAGTTGCGCGCCGTAGCACCGATCGCTGACGGGACGATACCTCCGAAAAATCGAGGTTCTGCCGAACCTTGGCGTCGATGACCGCCATCTGGGTCTGTTCCCGGTAAGGAAGCAGGCCGGTCTTGAGTTCGTAGTAGGTGACGGCCAGAGAATACTGGTCCGTGGAGCTGCTCGGCTTGCCCTCGGTCAGGCATTCGGGAGCTGCGTAGGCGAGGCTCGCCGCCGCGGTTGTCGTGCGGTCGGCTCCGAGCATCTGCGCCAGCCCAAAGTCGCATACCTGGGCCGAATCGCCCACGATCATGATGTTGTGCGGCTTGATGTCGCAGTGCTGAATGGCCGCGGGCCCGGTGGTGACCGTATGGATCGGGCTGTTGAGGAAATCGATGGCTCGGGCGGCATCCTCCATATACGCCAGCAATTCGTCCTCGGGAATCCCCGGCAAGCCCTGTTGCTGGCATTCCTCCAGCCGGTCATTGAGGGTCTTGTCGCCCAGTCCCATGACCACGATGAGTTGCTTGGGGCGAAATAGTCCAGGGCCCGGCGACGCGGTCATCGTCTGTTGCAGAGATGCCCCCGACTCCGTCCCTTTCAGCCAATCGTCCTGCTTCAACAGGTCCTCGTCGATCACATGGCCATCGGCATCCAGCAGCCAGAAGGCAATCGTCGGAACGAGATTGGAATGCCGCACCTTCTTGACGAGTTGCAGGGCTTTGAACTCTTTCCGCCCTTCACGGCCACCCAGCCGGATCACCTTGACGGCAACTTCCGCCCCGCCAGGCGAGGCTGCTTTCCAGACCTCCCCAAAGCCCCCTCGGCCGAGGACCTCGAGCAGGCGGTAACCGGTTCCCGGCACCGGTTCACAACCGACCGTGTACTCTTGCGACATGGCACATTCCTTTGGAAGGTCTGGCTCGTGTTTCTCGCACCATCTGGGCCGACAGAGTGCGGCGGGAACCGCCCCGTCCAGCCGAACTCGATCGGCGCCCGCAAACCGCGGCTATCGGGTGCCCGAGACGGCCGCCCGGGGTATGTCGACCTCCAGGGGTTTTTCAACTGTGACCGCCCCAGCAACGATCGTCTCGCGGCGTGTGATCGCAATCCTGTAATCCATGATCTCGTCCCGTGATGCCTTTTCGTACTCGAAGGTATGCCGCACGATCCCTACATCGCGATTGAAACGATGAATGCTCCGCTCGGGCGTTGGATCCATCGCGATTTTCAACCCGTGGACGTCACCGCCGGGCCCGTGCCGTTCGATGAGAATCACCCGCGCGGCGCCTTGCGGATCGGTCTGGCGAACGTCGAGCTCGAGCGTGGCCTCACTCTCCGCAATCTTCAGCGGGCTTCCGCGGGGCAGGTCTCGAACCGCGATCACCTGATCCGGCGGAGATCCCGCATGTTTCACCCACACCTGCAGGCGGGCGGAACGGGCATCGAGTGGCCAGTTCAAGGCGGTGCACGACAGAATCGGGACCGGGCGGTAGGGCTCGAACTGGAGATCGTAAAACGCGTATTCGGGATAGCTCGGGGTTCCCCGTTGGTCGAGCGGCTGAATCTGAATCCAGGCTTCGACCGGCCGCGGGCTGAAGTCGGCCGCCACGGCGTTCTGGACCGACAGGGGAAAACTCACGGCGGTACCTCGCCACTCCGGCAGGTGGGCGGCGATGTAGAACGATTGCGACGGGTTTTGCGGGTTGGGGACCTGATCGCGGAAATCGCGACATCCCTTTTCGTAGCGCTCGTGTACCAGACGCACCTCGCCCGTGCGAGGATCGTTCTGCATGACCAATTCAATCGCCTCGCCGCCCGCCAGTTCCACCTGCCTCCC
>CAYSCH010000127.1:0-22646 GCA_964429355.1 uncultured Planctomycetaceae bacterium
AACCGCCGCATGGAGGGGCAAGGCCAAACCCGGACGCAGCCCGAGCGCGGGGCAAGCCCACGCGGCTATCTTCAGGACGACAGTTTTTCCGCGAATTACGCAAGGCCATTCAGGATGGGGAGAGCATTTTCTGGATCATGGCGGCGATGTCGGCCGCGGCGTCGGGATGGGCCAGGGCGAGCATCTGCTGTGCCATGGTCTGGCGGGTCTGGCGGTTGCCGACGAGGGGTAGGATCTTGGCGGCCAGGGACTGTTCGGGGCGGCCAGTCACTTCGCGCTCGTCGAGAAGGAAGCATGCTCCCGCCCGGGCATAGACCTCGGCATTCTTCCGTTGATGATCGTCGGCGGCGTGGGGATAGGGAACGAGAACGGCGGGGATACCGCTGACGGCCAGTTCGGCCAGGGTGGTTCCACCGGCGCGGCAGACGGCGGCGTCGCTCGCGGCGAGGACCTTGGCCACGTCGGCTATGAAAGGGATCGCAAGCGCTTCGATGTCCAGGTGGCGGTAGATGGCCCTTGTTGCCTCGTGATCGTCGCTGCCGGTCTGATGGACGACTCGCCATCCTTCGAGGTGTTTCTTGATTTCGGCCAGGGCCAGGGGCACGTTGGTATTGAGCCAGCGGGCGCCGCGGCTTCCGCCGAGGACAAGGAGTTGTCTGGGGCGTTGCACGGGAGGGGGTTCGATCGCTTCGGTGGCGCCGGCCGGGGCGGTGGGGAGTGGGGGCCAGGGGCTGCGGAGTCCGGCATGTCGATGGGCGGCGTGGAAGGCTCGTTCGGCCTTTTCGGGGCGAAATGTCTTGGAAGAAGCAGGCAGGAAGGATTCACGAACGGGATTGCCCGTCACTCGCCAGTGACAATGGCTGGGCAGATAGTGTTTGACTTCTGCGAAGGCCGAGCAGAGCACGTCGGCATGGGGCGCGAGCCAGCGTGTGGCGCGACCGGGAACGGCGTTCTGTTCGAGAAGAACGAGGGGAATCCGCGTCTGCAGGGCAGCCCGGGCCATGGGCACAGAGGCATAGCTCCCCAGTCCGACCACGACTTGCGTGGGATTCTGGGCGAGGAATCGTTTCGCGACCCGATAGCCGGACCAATTGGCGGCGGCAAAAGGGAAGATATCGCGAAATCGCTGCGGCGCGGCTCGGCAGGCAATGGTGAGGTAGTCGAAGCCGGCCTCGTGGATGAGGCGTTGTTCCTGCTCGCGGCCGCCGCCGGCAAAGACGATCCTCAGTTTCGGCACCATGCAGGAGAGTTGGCGTGCCACCGCGAGCCCCGGGAAGAGGTGGCCCGCCGTACCGCCGCCGGCAAAGATGACGGCGGGAGAGTGAGCTGGTAGGTGAGTTGCCGGCGTCACGAGGGAACCTCTTGACGTTGGAGGACGATCGGGTGTTGGAGTCCAGACTTCAGCCCGCGGCAAAACATGGACGGAACCCAAGCGCGGGGCAAGCCCACGCGGCTATCTTCACGACAATTTTTCCGGGAATGACGCAAGGCTATTTAGAGGAACTCAATGGGAGGGGGTTGACAGCGTTCGTGGGCAAAACATGGACGGAACCCGAGCGTGGGGCAAGCCCGCGCGGCTATCTTCAGGACAATTCTTCCGGGAATGACGCGAGGCCATCAGCACGGGTCAATTCGAGCGAATCGTGTATTTTTTCGAGGGGTTGCGGACCACTTGTGCGCTGCAGGCTGAAGCGGGGCCGCCAGCAGTCAGTGGCTCATGTTTTCTGCCGTGGTGCGAACGGGAAGGGGGTGGTGGGTGGGCTCGGTCACATTGAGTTTCAGGGCGGCCAGGCCGAGGATGGCGCAGAAGGCGGAGGCGATCCAGAAGCGCACGACCACGTGGGACTCGGGCCAGCCGCGGAGTTGGAAGTGATGATGGAGTGGGGCGCAGAGGAAGATGCGGCGACGGCGCCATTTGTACGATCCAACCTGAAGGATAACACTCAGGGCCTCAACGACAAACACGCCGCCGATGATTACCAGCAGAAATTCCTGCCGGGACACAACGGCAAGAAGTCCGAGGAGGCCACCGAGGGGCAGCGAACCGGTATCGCCCATGAACACCTGGGCCGGGTGGCAGTTGAACCAGAGGAATCCGAGCAGTCCGCCGATCATTCCCCCGCAGAGGACGAGCATTTCGTCGACGCCGGCGACGCGGGGGATGTGCAGATACTCGGCCAATTGGGCGTGGCCGGCCGCGTAGGCGACGATCGCCATGGCCCCCGTGGCCATAATCAGGCATCCGCCGGCCAGTCCGTCCAGCCCGTCGGTGAGGTTGACGGCGTTCGACGCGCCGACGATGACCAGTACCGCCAAAGGGACGAACCACAGACCGAGATCGGGTGAACTGCCGACGAGCGGCACGCGTATGGGAAAGAGTTGGCCGGAAGAGGCTTGATGGTGCCAGACGAGCAGCGCGACGATGGTGGCGACGGCCGTCTGTCCCAGCAGTTTGCCTTGGGGCGAGAGCCCCCGGCCGATGCCGCGGAGTTTCATTATGTCGTCGGCGGCACCGAGCAGGGTGAGCCCGGCGGTGACAATCAAGGCCGCTTGGAGATAGCAGTTGGCGAGGTCCCCGAAGACCACCAGCCCCACGACGAGCCCGGCGACGATGAACAGTCCGCCCATGGTGGGTGTGGCGTGTTTTTCGCGATGGAGCCGCTGGATTTCGGCCGAGTCGCTCAGATTCGGTTCGCGAAAGTGCCGGCCGAGCCAGCCGATAATCCGGGGACCGAGAAACAGGGCGAGGGAGAAACTCACGATGGCGGCCAGGGAGCCGCGGAAGGTAATTTTTTCGACGGAGGCAACCCAGTCGGGGCGCGGGCCGAACAGTGCGGACGTTTCAATCCAGGTAAGCAACCAGTGGAGCATCGGGAAGAAGATCCGAAACGGATTCAGTTGAAAGCACCAAGATTCAAAACGTACTGTGGGAGGACGTTCGCAAGCTCAGAGACCTGATTATCCCGGGTCTGGCGAATTCGGATTTCGTGTTTGAGGGGTGAAGTATTGCCGGAGTCACTCAACAAACCGGGCCGCTCGGCGATGACGCCGGCGGCCCCCGGTTTGCAGGTGTTTCCCTGAGCGACCGGGTCGGCGTCGAAACGCCGCCCGGTGCTCAGTCCCAAGCTCCATCGAGAAGCACTTGCCGCGGCGGTTGACCCAGAAACCGCAAGCTGCGACAAGGTAATGCTCCTACCCCAGGAGGGAGGGTCGTGCCGAATTCCCGCAAATCCGACACGGTCGATGGAGCTCAAAAATGGTTCTTGATGTTCTGTTTCTTGCGTTTGTCTTTCTTGCGCTAGGCGATTCTTCGTTGCGGGTAGGTTTGGAGGGCGTGAACGATTCGTTCCATTCTTAGTGCCCGGGAGCCCTTAACGAGGACCACATCACCGGGCAGGATGGCCTGACCCAAGCAGGTAAGTGTTTCATCCAATTGGCGGCAGACGAGGGAGCGGCTGGCGGACAGGCCGGCCGCACGGGCCCCGGCTACCACATAGGGGGCATAATCACCGTACGCAATCAGCAGGTCGGCGCCGCATCGACTGACGGCCTGGTCGCCGAGTTGCCGGTGCATTGCCGGTGCGTCGCCGCCGAGTTCCTGCATGTCGCCGAGCACGACGATTCGTCGTCCGCGTGTGTCGAAATCGCGGAGCAGATCGAGTGCGGCCAACATGGACGTGGGGTTGGCATTGTAGGTATCGTTGATGATTGTTGCCGCACGGACCTGGGTCACTTCGCACCGCATGGGAACGGGGAGGAAGGACCGGAGGGCATCGGCCGTTTCTTCCAGGGTGCAGCCGAGCTGGAGTCCCACGGCGGTCGCCGCAAGGGCGGCCGTCAGGTGGTGGCGTCCCCAGACGGGCACGGTGAACGAAACATCGCGGACAATATACGAAAGTGTTCCCTGGCCCAAGACCACTTCTTTGGCAATTATGTCGCAATCGGTTCCACGTCCGACCATGGTGGTGGGCGCGGCCGACCGATTTCGGAGCCGCCGGAGCCACGGATCCTCGCCGAGGATAGCGGCGCCATCGGCCGGGAGGGCGTCGAGGAGTTCTGCCTTGGCGTCGGCGATACCCTGGCGGCTGCCGAATCCGCCGAGGTGGGCATCGCCCACGTGGGTGACCACGCCGATCGTCGGGCGGCAGAGGGCGGCCAGGCTGGCGATTTCGCCCGGCCCGCTGGCGCCCAGTTCCAGCACGACGAAATCGTGATCGGGTTCTATCTGGAACATGCTCAGGGGCAGGCCGATGTGGTTGTTGTAATTGCGGGGGCTGCAGGTTCCGTGGAACTTGCTGCTGAGGACGGTATGGATCATTTGCCGGGTCGTGGTCTTTCCGACGCTGCCGGTCACGGCCACGACGGCGCCCCTGAAGCGCTCGCGATGCCAGGCTGCCCAGGCATGGAGGGCTCGGAGCGAGTCGTCGACGATCAGTGCCCAGCGGCCGTCGGGGGCCCGCACGGGCTTGCCCACGACCACTCCCGCGGCACCCTGGGCGAACGCCTCGTCGCAGAAATCCGAACCGTCACAGTGCGATCCTTTCAGACCCCAGAAAACGTCGCCGGGTTCCACCTGGCGGCTGTCCGTCACAATTCGCCCGACCGGCGCGGGGCCGTCCAGAGACCGGCCGCATGGAGCCACGCGGACAGCACGAGTGACGTTCTGAAGATCGCTGAGGGTTATCATAGGGTCGGAATATCGCAGCAGAACGCGGTTGTTTTCTGGTTTTGGGACGGGTGGCCTTGCGTTTGCCCGGTGCTTTTCGGCTATTGGACGTTGGCCGGGGCGTAGGGTTGGTGTTCGTAGAGCCAAGCTTTGGCCACGTCGCGATCGTCGAAGGGGATTCGCCGATCGCCGATGATCTGACAGCTTTCGTGGCCTTTTCCGGCGATGAGAACGCAATCACCGGGCCGAGCTTGTCCGAGTGCCCAGGCGATGGCCTCGGCGCGATCGAGCATGACGCGGGCTTCGTACGGCCGGTGGAAGCCGTCGAGAATGTCGCGGACGATCCGTTCGGCCGGTTCGTTTCTGGGGTTGTCGCTGGTGACGATCGCCACATCGGCGGTCTCTTCGACGGCCCGTCCCATGAGGGGGCGTTTTTCCTGATCGCGATTTCCGCCGGCACCGAAGACACAGAAGATGCGTCCCGGGATCACTTCTCGAAGGGTGCTCAGCGAGCCGCTGAGGGCGTCGGGGGTGTGGGCAAAGTCGACGAAAACGCTGTAGGGCTGGCCGCACTCGATCCGTTCCAGCCGGCCGGGGACGTGTTCGAGGTTCTCCAGGCCGCGGACGATCGTGGGCAGATCGATTCCATAGGCCAGGCCGACGGCGGAGGCGACCAGGCAGTTGTAGACATGGTGTGTCCCAATCATTTTGGTCCGAACCGGAACGGTCTCGCTGCCGGCGGTGATCAGGAAGGTGTGTTCGCTGGCGAATCGTTCGATCTCGACGGCCGTCAGCTCGGCGCTCGACTGCATGCCGATCGTGAGCACGGGTCCGGCGAGCTGGGGGAGCAAGCCGGCGGTGGCGGGATCATCGACGTTGAGGACGGCGAAACCTTCGCCCGCCAGGAGGTCGAAGATCTGCGACTTCGCCATGCGGTAATCGGCGAGAGTCGGATGGTAGTCGAGGGGGTCGCGGCGAATATTGGTGACACAGGCAGCATCGAGTTCCATGCCGGCGGTGCGTTTCTGATCGAGCCCGTGGCTGGAGATTTCCATGACGGCATGGGAGCAGCCGTTGGCGACCATGCGGCCGAGGTAACGGGCCAACTCGTCGGCCGGAGGGGTCGTCAGGCTTGACGGGCCGTATTCTTCGCCATCGAAGACACCCAGGGTGCCGATCAGGCCGGTTGGGCATCCGGCCGTATTGAGGATGCTGGCGATCAGGCACGACGTGGTCGTCTTTCCATTGGTGCCCGTTACACCGATGACTTTGAGCTGGCGGCTGGGGTGGCCGGCCAGGGCGTGGCACACCTGACCGTAGGCCTCGCGAGCGTCGGGCACCACCACCAGGGGCACACCGAGGGGAGATTCGACGTGGCGGTCGGCGACGACAGCCGCACAGCCGCGGTGGAGGGCTTCCTCGAGGAAACTGAGTCCGTCATGATGGGGACCACGGATCGCCACGAAGAGATCGCCCGGCTGAACGCGACGGGAGTCACGCTCCACGGCGTCGAAGGTGATGCCGGCAGCGCTGAAAGCGTTTGCCTCGGGCAGCACCTCGTGCAGACGGACGAATTGCCCCTCGCTGGGACGAACCTGCATGACGATTGGCCTCCATGCCATGGAGAACAGGTGTAGAACCTGAATCTCACTTCAGTCTCAGGGACGGATATCTGCGAGTCGTTCCTGGCCTTACGTGTCTTCCTGACACTCCTCAAACTGTGGCGGGCCGGATTGTCCCAATTCTGGCGTTATTGTCAAGGCAGAATTTTGGATCGGGGCTTCCCAGTTTCCCAGGCGATTGTCGCATGACGGGCAAGCGGCGTCTGGACGGCTACTTGTCGCCAGCGTTTTCCGGTTCTGGCTGCGGTTGCGGCTGGGGCTCGGACGCGGCTGCAGGGCTCGGTTCGGGCTTGGGTTCAGGTTTCGGTTCCGGCTTGGCCTCGGGGTTGGGCTCTGCCGTGCCTTCCGGCTTGGGCTCCGGTTTGGCTTCGGGCTCCGGTTCTGGCTTGGGTTCGGGCTTTGTTTCTGCCTCCGGCTCGGGTTTTTGTTCTGGTTGCGGCTCAGCTTGCGGCTCTGGTTTGGCTTCGGGCTCTGGCTTGGCTTCGGGTTTGGGTTCTGCCTTCGGCTCGGGTTTTTGTTCCGGTACTGGCTCAGCTTGTGGCTCTGGTTTGGCTTCGGGCTCTGGCTTGGCTTCGGGTTTGGGTTCTGCCTTCGGCTCGGGTTTCTGTTCCGGTTGCGGCTGAGCTTGCGGCTCTGGCTTGGCTTCGGGCTCAGGTTTGGCTTCGGGTTTTGGCTCAGGTTTGGGTTCGGGCTTTGGCTCAGGTTTGGGTTCGGGCTTTGGCTCTGCGTTCGGCTTGGGTTTTGGGCCGTAGATGGGAAACTTGACGTTTCCAGACAAGCCGCGGTCGATGGCCCAGATGTTGCGAAAGCGGACCGGGTTCCCGTGGTCCTGGAGCCGGGTGGGGAGGAGGAGCGGTTCCTCGTCCTGGCCAGCGCCGGTCTTGTCGGCGAGTTCCACGTTGTTATGGACCTTGACACCGTTGAGCCAGACGGTGATCCGGGCATTGCGGATTTTGGTGCTGTCGGCGGCCCAGCGAGGGGCGGTGAAGACGATGTCGTAGGTTTGCCACTCGGTGGGTGGAAAACACATGTTCAGATCGGGTTTGCGGAAGCGGTAGAGCGAACCGCAGCCATTGAAGACGGGATCCATGGCGAAGGAGTCGAGCACCTGGACCTCGTATCGGTTCTGCACGTAGATGCCACTGTTGGCCCGGGCCTGGTCGTGCGAACCGGGCATGTAGGGGAGGTTGAACTCGAGGTGCAGATTGAAGTCCTGGAACATGGGCTTGATGTCGGCCCCTTCCATAAGGAGGCCGTCAGGAGTCATTTCGGCGACCGTGAACTGATCTGTGCCGGTGCCGTCGAAGAGAACGATGGCGTCACGGGGGGGCAAGGCACCCATGGTCGGACTGATCCGTTTGACCCGTTCGAGGCGGCCGATCTTCTGGCCGGTGCGATCGAGGATCAGGCAATGGTCGCTTTCCACGACGAGGATCCATGGGCCACCGGAGAGGACGAGGAAGTCGCCGGAGCGGCGACCGATGAAGGCGGCCGGTTTGCCCTTGTATTCCTTGTCGCCGGGCAGACCGCCCTCGTACTGGATGGCCTCGAAGTTGCCGCCACCGATGGGGCGGACCTGGAGGGCCAGGGGTTCGTACTTGTTTGGCTCCCGGGAGATGGGACCCCGGAACTCGCCGAGGAGGACGAAGTCTTCGTCGGGGTCGAGCGCCGGATCTTCACCCGCGGCAACGGTGGGACAAATCATCCCGATGGCAAGTACGGCGAGCGTCAGTCGTTGCAGGATGCCAAGAACGTGGGCCATGGTGGTCCTCAAAGGGGTCGGTGCCAGCAATTCGAGCCCCGCGCAGGCAAGACAGGGATCGGCAAAACGGAAAACTCCATTCTGTCCTCCCAGAGTGCCTTTTTCAACGGAGTAAGGGTGGAGGGTGGACCCCACTTTATTGGGGTCTGATTAGGGGGAGGTCCGAGAGGAAATTGGGGCAAGACGATCAGGAACTGGATGGGGGACTGGCAGAGTTCGCAGGCAGAACACGGACGCGACCCGAGCGGGGGGCAAGCCCGCGGGGCTCACTTCAGGACGGCAATTTTTTTGCGAATCGCGATAGGCCATTCAGGGGGTGAGCTTCGTCACGTAGATATCCTTGAACTCGAACTGGCCGCCGCCGGGTGTTTCTGCCTGGAGGGCGATGACACCTTCCGCTTGTTCGAGGCCTTCGGCTTCCCACGCCGGTTTGCCGTTGATTTCCAGTCTCGCGGTCCGGCCGATGCAGGTGAGCTTCATCTCGTTCCACTGGCCGGGCCGGACAAGACCCTCGCTTTTCGCTCCGGGCAAATCACTGACATTACCTTCCATGCCTTTGCGGAGGTTCACCTGGTAACGCTCGGGCCAGGGCCGTTTTTCTGACTCGGGAGGCGCGTCGCAACGGAAGTATACCCCCGAGTCCCACATCTCTGGATTCCGTGCTTTCCACTTGAACTCGAAGGTGAAGTCGCGGTAGGGGCCTTTGAGATAGACCAGCCCATTGCCTTCCTTGAGCAGGAGCGAACCATTTTCGACCATCGCCTCGCAACCAGAGACGGTCCATCCGTTGAGATCTTTGCCGTTGAACATCTTCTGGCGTTCGGCGGCGTTGGCGACCGGACCAAGGAGCAGGGTGAGGATTACTGCCAGCAGGGCGGAGGTTGTGGTGCGAATCAACATGGTGGGGTCTCTTGGAGCAGGGGTGGTTTGACGGCAGCAGGTAATTGTGGTCTGTTGGTAGGGGGAATGCAAGCTGCGCCTGGGACAGATCGATTGTCCAAGAGCCCCTCCAGGTTTCCGAATACCCTCAAAGGACATTCTCCTTCAGTCCCATGTTGAGCCGGAAAGCACAATGGAAAATACCGAATACTTCGTCGGGTGGGGAACGTTGACACTGATCAATGCCGGTCTGGCCCAGGCCAAGGGGCGCAGTGGTCTGCTATGGTGGTTGATTTCGCTGGTCCTCGGACCGATCGCCACGTTCCTTATTGTCGTCCTGCCTCGAGTTCCCGAGTAGTGAACACTCCATGGAGGAGTGGTATTCGGCGCCAAAAGAGGTTGCGTGATTCCAGGAGGAAGAAGGTGCGAGCCAGCTTTTGCCGGGAATCGCGCGAGGCTATTGAGAACCCGCTGCGTCAGGGGAAGGTATTGCTCGACTTCTGAACAAGGAACGAAACATGGCTACGCGAATGAATCGAGTCTCGAGGGGGCCTGTCGTGGCATGGACCGGCGCCGTGCTCTTGGCGATCGTTTTGGTCGGCGGCCTATGCGTCGCCGACTGCGATGCGATAGCCGAAGAGACCGCCAGGACCGCCGGAGAGAAGCCGGCAGTTGAAACGGCAGCGGATGCAGCGGCCGGCGGGGCGGCCGGAAGTTCACCCGCGGCGGCTCCCCGTTCCGTTTCGCCCGTGAAGACGCTCTCGGGACACACGGCGGCCGTGCGCTCAGTGGCTTTCTCTCCGGACGGCAAGACGCTGGCGTCGGCGGGATTGGACGGTCATGTGAAACTGTGGCAAATGCCGGAGGCAAAGGAAAGGGGGACGCTGAAAGCTGAGACTCAAGCGGAGGGCGTGATCGCCGTCCATGCGATTGCCTTTTCCCCCGACGGCCAGTTGCTTGCCTCGGGCGGCTCCGACGGGTTGATCAGGCTCTGGGACCCGGTTGCCGGCAAGCAGGTGCGGAGCCTCGAGGGGCACAAGGGCCAGATCTTCTGTTTGGCGTTCAGTCGAGACGGTAGACGGTTGGCTTCGGGGGGGGCCGATCGCTCGGTCAGGCTTTGGGAGGTGTCGCGCGGAGAACCCGTCCCAGGCGGCGTGTTTAAGCATGTCGGGTACGTACAGGGAGTGGCCGTTGGGGCGGACGGGCAGTCGATTGTGTCGATCGATGGCCCCTTAAGGATCTTTGGGACGGATCCCCCGCAAGAGCACGCCCGTCTGAACAACTGGACCGAGGTTCGCTCGCTGGCGTACGCGCCGGACGAGCAGGCGATGGCCATCGGACTGGGCTATGATCATGCCATCTCGCTCTGGACTCGAGTCGGGGAAAAGGAACTGGAGCGACACGTTCTCGGGGGTCACGCCGATGGCAGCAACGCGTTGGCATTCTCTCCAGACAGCAAGACCCTGGCTTCGGTCGGAAATGACGGCACGATCAGAATTTGGGAGTTGAGCACCAGGCGGATGTTGGGTGAGGCCGGGACCGACCGGTCTGTTGCGCTGGCTGTGGCCTTTTCTCCGGATGGCAGGCAACTCGCCTCGGCGGGCGAGAACCACAAGGTGCTGCTATGGGACGTTGACCAGTTGAAGGCCCTGCCACAAGAAGAGCCGAGGTTTCCGAAGGTCCAGGAGCCCCCGCGATCTGTTCAGCTTCACCATGCCGAGGAACCGCGATTGGTCGGGGAGTTGAAGCGGCTGGGGGCCGTTTTTTTGGTGAAGGGGGCACGTCCGAGCTGGTCGCCCGACGCTGCGCGGATTGTCTACGTCACCACTCCAGACAGCGAGCTGAGCATCCTGGATTTGGGCACCGGCGAGGTCAAATCGCTCCGGGAGACGGGGCGAGACCCCGCCTGGTCGCCCAAACCGGGCCGATGGATCGCCTACACCAGCGGGCGTCAAAGCGCCTCCTACATGGGCTCCAGGTCGACCGAGGGGCATTTCACCGACCCGCTGAACGGAGACGAGGAAATCCGGCTGATCGATTCCTCGGGTGGCGAGCCCCGGAAAATTGCCGATGGCTACGCCCCGGCCTGGTCGGGTGACGGAAAGACCCTTTACTTCATCTCGGGAACGGATCAGAAGCTCAAGTCGGTGGACGTGAACGAGGACGGATCGCCAGGGGCCATTCGGGAGCTGTTTGGCATCTCACCCCGCAGCCTTGTGGCGGCCATTTCGCCGGTTGGCCCGCGGGTGGCCTATCTCGGCGAGGGGCGTCTGGTTGTGGCCGACCGCGAAGGAGAGAAGATCGTGCCGACCTGGCCTACCCGTCACCTGCGCGACTGGCTGCTCGGCTGGTCACCGGATGGGAAGCAGCTTGGGGGGACGAACGTCTGGGGCTTCGGAGGGCTGTTGTTCCTCGACCAGGCGACCGGCCGGGCGGTGCGGCTGGGCACGGGCGAGTTGGTGGCCCCGGCCTGGTCGCCCGACGGCTCGATGATCGCCTTCGACGCCCACCTGGTGGGCGGAGGTGAGATCTGGATGATCGACGCCAAGGTGCTCGCCGCCGTGAGTTCGTTTCAATCTCCCCATCGTCCCGAGGGCCAGACGGCGCGATTCGATCTTGCCGTGCCGTTCCAGCCCGTGGGGAAACTTGCGTTTCTCGATTTCCAGGCGAAGGCCAACCAGGCGATGAACCTGGCCACGTTCGACACACCGTACAACGACATGGCTCAGGTGCCGCGGGGCGAGCAGACCTTCGGCGGGGTGAAGTTCACGATCGGCCCGGGATCGCTGCAACTGGGCAGCGGCCTGCTGCCCGCAGCCCCCGAGAAGATCGAGGGGATCCCGGTCGGGAGGCACGTGGCGAGAATGTATGTTGTCCAGGGCACGCAATTCGGCGGTCCGACCCACAACGTGGCCGATGGCACGACCATCGGCTGGTACCGGGTGGTCTACGAGGACCAGACGGAACAATCCATCGCGGTCGTGGCCGGGGAGGACGTGGGCCATTGGTTTGCCGACGACTCGGAGCCGCCCACCCGCGGCGCGAAGGTCTGGGAGGGAAAGAACCGACTGGCCGAATGGCTCAACACCAGCGTGCGGCTGTTCGCCGGTGGATGGACGAATCCCCACCCGGAGAAGAAGGTCAGCCGGATCGATTACCTCGCCGCCGGCACCCAGGCCGCCCCGTTCTGCCTGGCAATCACGCTGGAGGAACCGGTCTCCAAGTAGACGAAGGAACTGCGGCGGACCGTTTTGGAGGGGTTCCCGCTGCCGATACCGCAGCCATCGTTCACTGATCCGCTCGGAAGCCGGAGGTTCCTGGGCCGTTTGGAGAGCCATGTTGGTCGCGTTTTGACAGTATCCAGTCAGGCACAGCCTGACCTACGGAGCTGAAGCCTGGGCTCCAACCGAACGCGGGGCAAGCCCACACGACTATCACGTGTAGTCATGTCCGTGGCGAGGGGAACCCGAACGCGGGGCAAGCCCACGCGACTATCGGTAAGGCCACGCAAGGGTCTACATTGTGGCGAATGCCGCAGGTTGTCGTGAAGGTATCGGATCCAGACGGCGACGGAGGGTGTCACAACTGGGTGTTTTCGTGCTTGGGACCGACGGGAACGGGAGACCGGCTCGCGCCGTCGAGGCTGGCGAGGATTTCGGGGATTTCGATTCCGCCGACGTCTTTCATGACCTGCATCATCGGGGGGAGGGTACGGGCCATGTTGTGAAGCCAACCGGCGGTGGCGCTGGTACCGTCCTTGCCTCCGCCTTCCCAGACGACAACCTTGTCGAACTTGATGTTGGAGATTGCCTTGGCAGAGGCGTTGACCAGATCGTCGAAGTGTTCGAGCATCATCAACTGGAAGGCGTCCTTGGCGCCGCCGCAGGCGTCGACGATCTCGCGGAGGCCATCGCCCTTCTTTTTGAGGATCTCGTACTGGCCGCGGGCTTCGGCCTCGAGCCGGGCGAAGATGGCTGACGCTTCGCCCTCGGCTTCGATGCGGCGTTTTTCGGCCTCGGCCTCGGCCTCGACCACAATGCGGGCCTTTTCGGCCTTGGCGGGAGCTTCCACTTCGGCACGCCGTTTGGCCTCGATCCGCTCGGCCTCGGCCAGGTTTGCCTTGGCCCGGGCGCGGTGTTCGATTTCGAGCACGGCGGCCTCGGCCTGGCGTTTTTTGGCTTCACCGAGCTGGTAGGCTTCGGCCTCCTTGACCTGGAGGGCAGCCTGGGAGGCGGCGATTACCGCCTTGGCCGTGTTTTCGCCTTCGACGGCCTTGGCCTCGGCGTCAGCCAGGCGAATGCGCATCGCCTGCTGGGCATCTTTGACCTGGGCGTCGCGTTCGAACTTGGCCGCCTCTTCCCGGACGGCCTGCTCGCGATCCATGTCGGCGATGCTCACGGCCTGGTCGCGGTGGGCCTCGCGGGTGCCGATTTCGCGAACCTTATTGGCGCAGGCGACCTGGACGGCCTTCTCTTTTTCGGCTTCGGCGACCCGGATCTCGCCCATCTTTTCGTTGTCGGCCACGTCGCCGCGGGCCTTCTGGATGGCCTGGGAAGCGGCCTTCTGGCCGATGGCTTCGATGTAGCCCGATTCGTCGGTGATATCGGTGATGTTGACGTTGATCAGGACCAGGCCGATCTTGAGCAGTTCCGGTTCGAGCGACGCCTGGATACTGGTGAGGAACTTATCGCGATCGCGGTTGATATCCTCGATGGCCATGGAGGCGATCACCTGGCGAAGCTGGCCGAAAATGATATCTTCGGCCTGTTTTTTGATTTCCGAGCTGGTCAGATCGAGGAGGCGGATGGCCGCGTTCTGCATCAATTCCGTCGTGGTGCCGATGGCCACGGTGAATACGCTGGGGACGTTGACGCGGATGTTTTCCATCGACAGCGCACCCCGGAGCGGAATCTCGATCTGCATCGGTTCGAGGTTCAGCCAGCGGTAGTCTTGTACCAGCGGGACGATGAACTTGGCGCCGCCATGGACGCAATTGGCCGACTTGCCCTTGCCGGCCCGGCCGAAGATCACGAGCACGCGGTTGCTCGGGCAGCGTTTGTACTGCTTGAAGGCCAGCGCAAGGACCATGAGGAACATGCCGATGATCAGCAGTACGGTGACGCTGAGGACGACGACCAGTTGGCTGATTGCCAGAAGCGGAAGGCTAGACATGTTGGCTCCTTTCCGGCTCCAGAGCCGGCTCTACTTGAACGGTCGACGAGGTGAGCACGTCGACGACGACGATTTTCGCTCCCGTGGGCAATTCCTCTCCGGCCGTCGTGGCCAGGTACTCAACGGTCCGTCCTTGCAGGTTGACTTGGACCTTTCCGGCTCCCGCGTCATGGCCGGGAATTCGCAGGTACACCGTGCCGTGACGTCCCACGGCATTGGCGATGTGAACCGTACCGTCCTCGCTCAACGAGTAGAGCGTGCTGAATATCCAATACACGGTGTACATGGCCGCAGCGCCGCAACCGAGCGCAACCAGCCAGACGACAACGGGCGAGGCATCGACGGAGTCGGCTCCCAGGCCGCCGAGGCCGAAGAAGGCCAGTCCGGCAATCACTGTCCGGAAGGAGATGATTCTGAATCCGGACGTGGAGTCGTGGTGTCCGTCGGCATCGCCCCCATGATCGGCACCGCCATGGGCGTCGGCACTGACATCGGCGTGGCTCATATCGCCGCTCACGTCGCCGCCAACGTCCAAGTGTACGTCACCGGCACCGCCGACGTCGCCGGTAAGATCCACGTCGTGGTCTCCGCCGACCCCCGCGAGGGTCATGACGATCTGGCATGCGAGAAAGGTCCCGCCGATTACGGCGCAGAACAGGAACAGTGTGAACATGACAATCCCTCCTGTTGAATCGACCGGAACTTAAGGCACAACCGGCCGCAGCATACCAGCCCGGGCGGAGAAGATGCACCCGGTCTGCGCTTATTGTTCGCCGCAGGACACGCATTCTTGGAGAGAAGTGCCTTGGCTCGCGCCTCACATGCTCGGCCAAGACCCTACTGACGGGTGGTACCGCCAGTCAGGGCGGGCGGACAAGAGAACGGTCAAATGGCCCAGAGAATAGTACCTGGAAATTAAGAGCGAGAAACAACGAAAAAGATCGTTATTCACCGACCACGCGATCGTCCGTTACGCCCGAACGCTCAGCCAATGGAAGTGCCGCTGGATTTCTGCTCCGGCGTATCGCTTCGTTCTCGTTCCTTCGGTGTGCCGATTGGGTCTTGACCGCCGGGACGCTTTGCCTGGCGTCTGACGATGTGATGACCACTGCCCTTCTGTTGTTCTCGCAGGTCACGGCAGATTGCGTCAAGATCATAGCCGAAGCGCCTCGCGTATTCGTCCCGGAGTTTGCGAATATCGGCAACTATCGGATCGTCATACATGGATCAGCTCCTGCGGCGTGCAGATGATGGGCGGCGACACGTCTGCCGCCAGCAGTACCTCATCAATTATACGTCGAAGGGGTGAGATATCGCGGCGACCGGCTCAGTTACTTTTCGTTGGGCGGAAGGGATTGACCCACGAGAGGAACGAATGGACGTGCCGGGTCTGGATCCAGACTTTGCCCTGGCCGGAGAACTGGCAGACGAGGCCTTCGCCACCGAAGAAGAAGGACTTCAGCTTGCCGCCGGCGCGGAGGCCGGGGAGGACGGTGACGCGGTACTGGAGGGTGTCTTCGAAGGCCACGATGTAACCGGTCTCGACGATGTAGTGGTCGGTCACGTCGACCTGGAGGATGGCGCCGTAGGAGTTGAAGAAGATGTCGCCATTTCCGGAGGCTTTGAGGAGAACGAGGCCTTCGCCGCTGAAGAAGCCCTTGGCACCTTGCCACTTGCCGGTCAGATCGACTCCCTCGCTGTGGAGCATGAAGGCGCCCCGCTGGATGTAGAGGGTGCTGCCCTGGAGCCGGTAGTAGGCCGCATCGCCCGGCGCGCCGGCGGCGAAGGTGACTTCTCCGGGGCCGTTTTCGGCGGTGAACGTGCTGATGATCAGGCTCTCACCACCGAAGGCTCGGCCGAGGGTCTTGCCCAGTCCGCCTTTGAAGCCCGCCTTGAGGCTGACCGAGGGGGTCATGGAAGCCATTGCGGACGGCTCGGCGAATACCTTTTGTCCCTGCTGGAGCTTGATGGAGACCAGCGCGAAGTCGGGTCGTTGGGTGATCTCGTAGCCAAAATGGCCCGTGTCACCGCGGAGAATTTCGCTGGCGCCCGCCGCGCCGGCCTTGCTGCCAGATGCGTTTCTTGCGGCCGGCGTGACGGGCGTGGCCGTCGGCACCACGGATGCCACGGGGACGGCCGACGGCACCACCTCTCCAGCGACCGCGTAGTGGTCGGCTTCCGAATCGGCCGCAGGAAGAGGAATCTGGAGCGGATTGCCGCACTGCTTGCATTTGGCCGTCTTGCCAGCCATTTCGTCGTTGACTCGATACGGCTTATGACACGACGGGCATGAGAATTCGATCATGGCTCTACCTCGGTTTCAACTTCGGTCCCAGCAGCTTTCCGAAGCTCGGTGGGTTGTGGCTCTGGCAGTAGAGTCTGCCTTGTCCGCTGAACTTACAGACGAAGCCTTCTCCCCCGAGAAAACTTCCGACCAGGCTCTTGCTGGCTTTGCCGATGCGGAATTGCAGGGTGTCTTCGAAGGCCACAATATGGCCCGTATCGACCACGTATCCGTCGGTCACATCGACGGGGTAGACGGCGCCGAAGCTATTGAGGAACAAATCTCCCGCACCACTGCATTTCACCCAGAACATCCGCTCGCCGCTGAACAGGGCCTTTCCGAGGCCCTGCCAGGTGGCGTCGATATCGATGCCGGTTGAGGAAGCGAGCCAGCTCGAGCCCTGCACGACCAGCGTGCCGCCGCGCATCGGGTAGTGGATGATGTCGCCGAGCAGGCCGGGGCCCAGGATCAGGGTCTGGTTGGGCTGGGTGGCGGTGAAGTGGTTGAGGAAGAGGTTCTCACCGGCCAGCATGCGTTTGAGTCCCTTGACGATTCCACCGCCACCGCCTTTATTGCGGGAAGTGGTTTGGACGGTGAAACCGGCGGACATGGCGATCATGGCACCCACTTCGCAGGTAATCGCTTCGCCGGCCTGGAGGGTGAGTTTGGCGGCAGATGCCGCCGGCCGAGCAAGTATTTCGTGTTGCATGGCAGATGGGTCGAGTGGGGTTCAGTCGTTTTCAGAGAAATCGGTTTGGAATCGGATGCCTGGTCGTCGTCCGATTTTCACCACAGATGGGAATTTGCCCAGGCCGCCAGGCCGCCAAACGAGCGTGACTGCATGTAGATCCGCCCGGGACCCGTCAGCTTGGCGACCAGACCTTCGCCGCTGAAGAAGCTGGAGAAGATGCCGCCGGCCATGCCGATCCGGATCTTGATCGACGGCTCGTAAGCGACCAGGTGCCCGGAGTCAACAATGTACTCGTCGGCGATTTCCCGTTCGAAGATGCCGCCGTAGGCACCGAACCAGACGCGACCGGTGCCGCTCACCTTGAGGCGGAACAGTCCCTCCCGGGCGACGAGCATGCGAACACCGGCCCAGCCGAGCCCGAGTGTCACGCCAGGTTCGCAGGCCAGGAACGCACCGGGTTGCAGGTAGAGAGTGTTGCCCTTGAGCTCGATGCACACGATATCGCCGGGGAACGGTTGGGTGAGGACCAGTTCACCCTCCGATTCCGTGGAGAATTCGTTGACGAACATCGACTCGCTGCCAAAGATCCGTCGCAAGACGGCCTTTGTGAAGCCGCCGCTCCACTTGGTCTTGATATCGATGTTGGAGCTCATGCTCGCCATGGCATCGGCCTCGGCGATCACCAAGTCGCCCGCTGCGAGCTTGATGTGGATATTGGCAAAGGAGGGCTTGTTACGAATCTCGGCTTCCATCAGCGTCCTCGCACGGCTGTCAGGTCACATCTGGTTCACTCGCTTCTGGACTTCCGCCCAGTCGACGTCGATCGGTAGGTACTCCCGGTTGGGCATGGCAGCAAGCTGATTCTTGATCGCGGCAATTCGGGCCTCATGCTGCGGATGGGTGCTGATCCAAGAGACAACACCGGGCAGGTCTC
Organism: uncultured Planctomycetaceae bacterium; assembly: GCA_964429355.1. Classification (GTDB taxonomy): domain Bacteria; phylum Planctomycetota; class Planctomycetia; order Pirellulales; family Thermoguttaceae; genus JAAYAY01. Next base: position 18,011 of record CAYSCH010000127.1, read on the forward strand.
CTTGTTCCTCCTTGAGCGTCTCAAAGAACTTTGCCAATCCGTTCGGGTCGATCGCGGCGGCGTGGAGCATCCGGGTACCCTCCGCGTCGGCCGAGTTTTCCTGCTGGCGGCTGTAGCTGTTGACGGTAGCCAATTGGAACAGTTCCGCCCCGGCGGCAGCAAGCCCCTCGAGGTCGCCCAGCAAGAGATTGACTGCGGCGGCAAATCCGAGCGACTGTCCGATCCGATGCAGCCCGTGGCGCAGCGTGGCGTGAGCCATTTCGTGGGCGAGTACCCCGGCCACCTGCTCCGGCTGGTCGGCCTGGGCGATGAGTCCGGTAAAGACCACCATCTTGCCTCCGGGGAGGGCGAACGCGTTGACCATTGGCGAGTCGATGACGTGGATCTCGAACTTCATTTCGTCGCTCGCCGCATGAGGCGCAAGGCGATCGACCATCGACTGCATCGCCGCCACCACGGCCGGGTCCTTGAGTTCGGGGCCACCGAGATCCATCGACTTGAAGGCCAACTCGCCGATCTCCCGGTCGACACGGACCGGCACAGCCCCCACAGCAGCCCGAGCCGCGGCGCGAACGGCGTAGTAACCGCCCACCAGAAGAAACAGAATTCCGAGCAGGATTGAGGCGGCAAGTAGCCGTCCCCGGCGCGACTCGGAGCGGAGCCGCTTCTGACAGCTCCCCAACTGCTGGTCGAGGATCCCTGCCGACGCCTGGGACAGCGCCGCGGGAAACCTTCGATCCTCACAGAAGATCGTCAGGCTGCGCTCGTGATTGCGGCAGAAGACCATCCGGCCACTGAAACCGCCGATCTCCAGTTGGCACTCTCGATAAGGGACTTCAAAACGTTGTCCGCCCGGGGTCAGCGCAGCGATCCCCATCGACGACAATTCGATCTGGGCGCCCGCCCGGCCGCCATCGATCGCGTCGCTGAATACCCCGCCAGAAAATGTAATTTCACCCATCATTGATTACGGTTATTGTTGCTCGCCGATGCGTCGTCAAGTACCCTGACGTGAAACCGCCTCAAACGGGGGATATTTCTGATCGGGAGATTTGCCATGCCGCTCTTATATCGCCTCATGACACCCGACGACGTGCAGCTCGGAATGCGGCTGAAAACTCATGCGGGGTGGAATCAGACCCCTGCCGACTGGGAGCGATTTCTCGGCCTGGAACCGGAGGGATGTTTCGTGGCCGAATGGGATGGGCTGGCGGTCGCCACGATGACGACTTGCCGCTTCGGCCCGGTCGGCTGGATCGCGATGGCGCTTGTGGATGAAGCGTTCCGTCATCGGGGGATCGCCACGGGGCTCGTGGAACGGGCGCTAGAGTATCTCGAAAGGCAATCGGTAACCACGGTGCTTCTGGACGCCACCAGATACGGTCGACCGGTTTATGAGCGGATTGGCTTTACGACCGAGCACGAGTATGTGCGAATGCAGGGGGTCGCGGTCGGCGGCCAAGAAGGGTCGGAGGTCGTTGCCGCGACGTCAGCAGACCTCGGCTCGGTGACCGAGTTGGATCAGAAGGCGACGGGTACGGACCGCCGGCGACTGCTCGAGCGGCTCGTGGCGGAGAATCCTGAGGCCGCGGGCGTGATCCGATGCGGCGATGGGGTTGCCGGCTATGTCCTGTTTCGCCCGGGGGCCAATGCCATGCAGATCGGTCCGGCCGTTGCTGTGACCGGAGCAATGGGGCGGAGCCTTGTGGACTGGGCAATGGGCTGTTGTGCGGGTCAGGCGGTGCTGGTCGATCTTCCGGTCGATAACCGCCCGGCAATCCGTTGGGCTCGCGAGCGAGGTTTGACCGAGCAGCGCCGGTTCTCTCGCATGTATCGGGGGCGACCGATCCAGGCGGATGCTACGCTCCTCTGGGCCAGTTCGGGGCCGGAAAAGGGGTAAGAGGTTTTCGGAAGATATGCGGCTACTTGCCGCACTCTGGCGAGTGCCGTCAGGGGTTTGTGCCGCTACGGTGTTGAGTGCGCTTTTCAAAGAACAAAGAGGACCCTCCCCAGGTTGCCCGCATGGTTTCGGGCGATTCTGGGGAGGGCTCTTTGGGGCATGCGGCGATGGAGCGGGCGCCGCAGTCGTTATGGTTGTTCGTGTCTATCGGGTGAGCAATTCGTCGATCGGGGTCTGGGTGGTTTCTACCGGTGCTTCGTTCTCTTCGCCCACCATCGGGCCTTCTTCGCTCTCGGTGGCCAGAGCCGGCTTCGGTTCCACGGTTGCGGTGAAGTCGGTCTTCTCGATCACTTTGCCGTCTTCCTGCCACTTGTACCAGATGCCAGTGGCGGCGCCGAGTTTGCTTTCACCCATCATCGACTTCTGGCCATTCGGATGCCGCCAGACCCACACGCCTTCCTTAAGGCCGTCTTTGAAGTTCCCGGTCACCTCTTCCTGGCCATTTTCGTACCACCAGGTGAACTGCCCGTTGGGCTGATCGTGGTCGTAGACACCCTGGATCCGCATCTGGCCATTCGCGTGCCAACCGGTCGCCAGCCCGTGCTTCACATCCTCGCCCTCCGTCTTGAACGTGGCGGGGCGTGCATTCCACCAGTCGACGTCCTCGTCGATCACGAGCTGGGCATGCATGAACATGGCCTCCCAGATCTTTTGACCGGCCTCGTTGTATTCCACCTTCATGGCGATCTTGTGACCCTGCTCGTACTTCTCTTCTTCGATGAGGGTCGAGTCGGCGTCGTAGGTACGGATGAAGCCGTCGATCAACCCGCTGTGGAACGAAGCTTCCCGCATCATCTTGCCGGAGGCATAATTCCACTTGGTCACGCCCTCGCGCACACCATCGACGTAGTCGGACTCGCTGGCGACGCGGCCTTCGCTATCGGTGATGATCCACTTGCCCTGGAGCTTGCCATTCTGGAAGGTGGCTTCGGATCGGAACGGGGGTTTGAATTCGGTGTAGGGCATGTCCGCGAACATTTCCGCATCCTTGGCCGTGTGCAGGCGGAACCACGATCCCTCGCGCTTATCGTTACGGTACTCACCGGCTCCGATCAGGTTCCCAGCTTCGTCCCACATTTTCCACTCGCCGTGAAGAATGTAGTTATCGTGTTTGTCCTGGGTGACTTCGCGGCGAACCTTCAATTGCCCACCCGCATAGCGCTCCTGAATGATCTCGACCGGACGGTTGGGATCCGCAATCCCTGCCGATTCCGCGTCCTCCTCGACGAGGACCACTTTCTCGTCCTCTTGCGCTGCCGGAGCCATGGCAAATTGCGGGAGCTCGTCAGCAAGAAGCTGTCTGGGACCTCCGAGCACAACCAGTGAACACGCTACCCCGATCGCCAAGGCGACCGGATGTCGACAGAACTGCCCAACCATAATCGATTCCCCCACGTCATGAGTATCCTGCCGCTGACATGCCGCCACGGCAAGCAGTGAAATGCCTTTGCATCTTGGGATCGACCGCTACGCAACGAGTATTCAGCATCCTCCGGAACGCCGGAGCATGCGGCATTCGGAGAAGAATCCGATTTATCCGCAAGGTTTGCCGAGGCCGAACAAATCTCCGCCCATGGAGGGGACGGGGGATGGCTGGTTCCGTCTCGCTCAAGCGGTCGTTGACCATCGCCCGGTCAAGATGGAGAAGCTCGAGTGCCGCCGCAGAGATTTCCTTGCCTGCCCAGACTGCCGCCAAGATATCAAGTCAGGCAAGAAGAGCAGGGAATAGCAGCGACGCCGCAGTTGCATCGGGCGTTCTCCCTCTGAGGGAGATGACGCACGTGGCTGATACGGTCACGGACAAAGAAGCCGGCGGCAGCTCGGACGTTCGAGAAGCATGAAGGATTAAATCGTTGGGTCTGTCAAGTGACCTGATGCCGATCACCGATTGTGCCGAATTCGCCAGACTATTCCAGCGGCGAAAGTGAGGATCGATAGAATCGCGACGAGTACCGCCACGTGCTGGGGGTTCCGCGAACGTTCCGCGACCTTACTGCGCGGCTCTGCCGGCGGCCCCGGTTTGGTCTGTTCGTCTGCTTTCAGCACAGGCGCCGGTTTGACGACCGGCGTGGCGCCTTGCGGCGCCGTCGCCGGGGGTGTCATCACCTGCCCCACAACAGGCTGCGGGGCGGCTGCCGGACGATCCGAAGCGGCTTGGGGTGTGAAAGTCGCCGCTAAATTGGTATTGCCTGTTCGCTGCAGTTGCCGGCGGAATTTCTCCAACGTTCCCTCGGCAAGCTGCGAAGAAGCGCCGGCAATCTGTTCGGCAAAGGAGTTGAGCTGCCCTCCTGCGCAAATGTGCGCCGCGCAGGCCGCGCCGTGTCGGGCCACCGTTTCCACATACACACGAGCGGCCAGCTCAAGGGTCTTGGCGTCCAGTTTCTGAAGACCCTTGCGATGGGTTTCCAGTACCCGTGAAGCAGTGTTCTGCAACGCGTGTGGGTTGTTCTGCTCGAAGAAGTTGCGAAGGCCCAGTTCGTACTTGTCGTCCAGGTAGATCTCGGCGTATTTCTGCCAGTCGTCGGCGGTGATCACGTCGCTGACCACGTCCCACCCGAACTGGTTATCGGCAATGCGGCTGAAGTACCTGGCCCCGTCGTATCCTTCCGCCATCATTGCGCGGATGAACTCCGGATTCTGGTATCGGCTCAACTGTTCGAGCACGACAGCCTCGCG
>CAYSCH010000128.1:0-22389 GCA_964429355.1 uncultured Planctomycetaceae bacterium
GAAGCGGTCGACTTGATCTGAGAAGACGACCGGACCCTGATCCGCCCCAATCCGGCCAATCTGGCTCTGGCCTTTGAAGCCGACGAACTGCTCCAGCAACTGTGTCCGAAGCACAGGATCAAGTTTCTCTACGCCCTGGACAAGCATGTTCGCAACGCGGTGAAACGGCACGGTGAATGCTGGCGGATTGCGGCGCTGCCCACCTCCGTCAAACAGATGCAGGACATGATCATCGCCTCGAAGCTGGCCATTTCCGGGGAGGAGATCTACTACTACAACAAGACGACCGGCGTTCGCTGGCTGACCTGCGAGCGATTCGCCGCCCTGGAGCGGCTCGACGACGAGCAACTTCGCCTCCACCTCACCGAAATCCGCGAGCACAGCGCCCGCCGGAACGCCAGCGGATTTCCGGAACTCGATTTCTTCCAGGCCGGCACGTCGTTTTCGTCCAAGGACTTCGCTGGCTACGACTTCCGGCAACTCGATCCGGTCGCACTGCGCACCGCCCATGCCGAACTGCGGCAGAGATTTCAGGAAGCCGTCCCACGCGAGTTCCACTTCGACGACAAGGACGACGTCCAGTGGCGCAACCGCATGTTCACTGCCCTGGTCGCCCAGAAGGACGAATTCATCGCCCAGGAGACGCTCCTGGGGTTGAGCCCCGAGTTCTTCATGCAGATCCAGTGGCTGCCGGGCGGCCGGATCGATCACGGCGAACTGATCTTCGATTCCACCTACGACCTGGCCGACGAAAATCCCAACGACAAGGAATTGCAGCAACTCTGCGACGAACGGGCCCGGGGATTCATCTTCAATTTTGTCCGCGAGCACACCGACCTCGAATACGTGAACATCGGCCGCGTGGAAAACAGCCTCTCACGCCGGCAGGATACCGAACGTCGCAGGGGCGTCTACATCACGGAAGTCAAGCGGATGGGAGTGCCCAAGGAGATCGTCACGATCATCCGCATGCAGAAGTGGGGCGTCCGGGAGCACCTCGACGATCGCAAGCCGCTCCGGGATGCGATGATGGACTCCGACGAGTACACCGAATACGTTCTCGATCGCCGCCTGGGATGCCGGCAGCTCGGCATGAATCTCCCCCGGCACGTCACCGCCCACAAGGTGTGGGAACGCTACTTCGCCGATTGGACCGGGCCGAACGGGATCATCATCTGGTCCCCATATATCGAGCGCGACTACATTCGAGGCGTTGCCACCGACAAGATTCCCAACCACCTTCTGGAAAACAGTCAATATGCCATCAGTTTCGCCCGCCTGCTCGGGCGGGCGGCCGCGGTAAACATCATTGTCGGTCGCTGCGACCGGCACGGCCGGGTACTCTTCGACGACGGCGATGAAGTGGTGGTCGAAAACGCCGAAGGGCAGCCCCAGGAAATCGTCGTTGCCGACCCAACCGGCACGTTCCATAACTTCGACCACGATCTGGCGGCCATGGCCAGGGCCTATGCCGAGCCGCTGAACCGGCGCCGCAACGCCGTCTACGACCGCGTCGAATTCGCCCAGGTCTACATCGACGCCTTCCAGAAACGGTTCCGCCGGATCCAGACCGACTACCGTCGCCGCAGACGGGCCTTCGATACGCTCTTCAAGTACAGGCAGCGCGATCCCAACGGCAGCTTCGCCTATCGCTGGGAACAGGTTCTTGCCCGTCTCGACCGCACCGAATCGCACGACCTGACACAGGTCATTCGCGACAACCTCCAGCTCTGATAGCCGGATCCGGGGAAGACGGCCAATTTCCCGCCAACCTCAGTCTGCAAATCACGATTGGCGCAGCTTACGGCGAACACCCCGGGCCAATCTTGACATTGTCGACAAAGAACACGGCCTCGATGGTTGCGTCGGAGATCAGGCCGAACCAGTCCAATTTGCGGAACTGCGGATTGCACGTCAGCTCCACTTCCCTGAGCTTGCCGCCAGGGTCGCCATAGCGGAGCGTCCACTTGCCGTTGGCACTGCTCCCCAGACCGCAACCGATCTCGATCCGCTGCCACCGACTCAACGGAACCTGACCGAGCAACGCTCCGCCCGAGAACAGTCTCCCATCCCCCTCGATCCGCAGCGACGGCCCGATGCGGTAGTCGCCCCCAGAATAGTCCCGCCACTCAAACTGCCCGATCGCTCCGGGTTCGATCCGCACATCGAAATCCCCCCGCACATAGCCGACCACCAGGTGCGGCGAGTACCAGAGATGCGGATTGAAGCTGTACTTCTGGCCGGGAGAATCCGTGAACTTCAGGCTCTGGGCTCCCGCCGCAGCCAACTCGTTCGTGACAAGGATCCTGCCAACGTCCTCCACACTGACGACCGGACCTTCGGGCGGCATGTCCGGCAGTGAGTCTTCAAAGCCGTCCTCGATGGACGTTGGCTGTGGCTCCGCAGGCGTCTTGGGTACATACGCCTGCCGCTTGATCTGCCGTGGGGTGCGCACCCACTCCGGATCGCCGTACAGGCCTATTTCGCCAGCGTCAATCGGGACGAAGCCGAGCTGGAAGGCGGGGGAATCGGGCTGCAGCCGGAAATCGAATTGGGGCGCGTTCACGAATCGTGGATCGGCGATCAGCGAGTGCCGATCATGACCGCGTGCCTGCCACTCGGTCAATGTCGCCCCTGCAAAGGTGAGGTTGCCGTCGGGACGCGACGTATCCCAGTACAGGTTTCGATCCATGACGAACTTGTCGTTTGTCCATCCGCCTTTCAGCAGCTTGCCGTTGTCGAAGTAGACGATGTTCCGCTCGAAGGTGAACGAGAGGTGATCTTCCTGACGCGAGCGGCTGAGTTGGTGGTCCTTGCCGAGCGCCCAGATGTTATTTCGAACGATGTTCTCCTTGCCGTAATGCTGGTGGAAGTTGGCGTAGGTGGTGCCATACCCGATATTGTTTTCGATCAGGATGCCGGTGCTCCCTTCGTCGGTATAGATCGCCAGCGATCCCGTGTGATGATCGTAGACGTCGTGCACGAGATTGTTGCGCAACACCGTTCCCGGCGAATCACCCAGGCAGTAGATGCCTCCCATGTCACCGAGCACACCGCGACCGATGTCGTGGATGTGGTTGAACTCGACCACGTTGTGATGAGCGCTTGGTGGGGCATACCCCCAACTCCAGCCGACCGAGATGCCGGTGTAATACAGGTCGCAGATCTCGTTGTGCGACACCTGGTTGTAGCTCGTCCGTCCGATCCAGATGCCAACCGCCCCCGGATCAATTCTGCCCCCGTCATGGATCAGGTTGTTATCCACGGTATTGCGTTGGGCGGTTTCGGGCTCGGTTGGCGGGTCGCTCTGCTCGCCGAGTCGCACACCGCCGGCCCCCAGGTCGTGAATTGAATTGCGTGCGATGAGGTTGTCCAGGCAGCCGAACCGCAACCACACGCCGTAAGTGCCCAGGTGCGCCAGTTCGCAGCCTTGGACTGAGCAGTTCCTCGCCCCCACAGCCTCGATCGCGCCGGGAAAGTCGCAGGCGGCCTGCCCGGCGGCATGCCCTTGCGGCGGAACCTCCCAGTCTGTGTGCATCAGCCGCAGGTTCTCAAACCGCAGGTGGGACACGAATTGCTTTTCTGCGGGGGTACCGTTCAGGACGATCAACTGCCTGGCAACAGGAGCGACCACGGTTGCCTGCGTCATGTCTTCACCGGGCAGGGGAATATACGACAGCAGGCCGGTCTTGTAGTCCAGGTACCACTCGCCGGGCGCATCCAGTGCTTCGGGCACATTCTCGATAGAATAGCGGACGTTGCCCCCCCAGTAGTCAAAAGCCCACGGCAGCGGAGTACGAAAGGTAACGACCCGCTTCGCCTCGTCCACCGACGCGATCCGCTGATGGCCGACCTCCCATGACTGGTAGACGATCACAACAGCCTCGTCCAAGCGGCTGAACTGGCGAATGTCGCCCGCCTTGAAGCGGAATGCAACGTGGGCGCTGGAAGCCGGCTTGCCGGTTTTCGTATCGACGATGGACGGAGCCTTGCCTGCCGTATAGAAATAATCCTCATTGGGCATCCGCGCTCGGGTCCGACGCTCGCCGTTGACCCACAGTGCAGCGAATGCCCAACGGCCCGCCTCCACCTCGCCCAGATGCGCCACCCAGCGGTCCCCCTGCTTCCTCCATCCGGTGACCTCCCTTCCGCCGGAGATCAGCGGGGGTGTTTCAGGCTCGCCGACATAGCAGATCGGGCATTGTTCCGTCCCGGAATCCTGCGGCTCGAAGACGACCGGTTCGCATATCGCATATCGCCCGGTCTGGATGTGGACACGCATCGGCTCCTGCAATGCCCCGGCCGCTTTGAGCATGCGGATCGCGTCCCGTGCACCCACCAGCGATGCCAGCGGACCATCGGTTCGCGCCTCGTTTGGTCTTTGCAGCCTGCCGGTCCAGGTGTCGCTGCCCTCAGGCGACACATACAAGTCAGCGCTCCTCGCCACAAGGCCTGTCAACGCCAGTCCACTGATGACGAGCAATTGGATGAATCGTTTCATCACTGGTTTCCTATCGGTTGCCGCACGAACGGTTCCCTGGCGACACGGCCTACCACCGCGGTCGTTGTTCGAGCACCTGCCAATATGACCTCTTTCCTGAGGACTGCAACCTCGACTTCCGCCTCCAGCCAGACAGCCCCTGCATCGGCAAAGCTTCCGACGGGGGCGATATCGGCTGCCCCTACACTCCCGAGATCATGGAGCTATGCCGGATCGCCCTGGACCTGCGAGCCAAGGGGATCATCAGATTCTGACGTCTCGTGGAGAACGCGGGTGCCCCTGCAGCTCCGCTGCGCAAAGAAACGCCGTCCGACGAGGGGGGCCGCCGGACGGCGTTTTGCGGTGGGAGAACTGCTTCTTATTCCTACTGCGTCAGTAACGCCTTCAATTGGGACAGGCTCGCCAACCCGGCATGGCGGGTCGTGATCCGCCCCTTGTCAAACACCAGCAGGGCGGGGATCGCGTTGATCTGGTAACGCATGGCCAATTCCTGGTTATTGTCAACATTGACCTTGACGACCTTCGCTCCCGGCGTCTCCTCGGCGAGCTGATTTAAGGCAGGGGCCAGGGCACGGCACGGGCCGCACCAATCGGCGTAGAAATCAACCAGCACCGGTACGTCCGATTGCAGCACGACTTGATCGAACTGGGGCTGGTTGACATGCAGGACCTGACCGTTGGTGTGAGTCGTAACCATTGCGAATACTCCTCTTCGAGTTCACGAAACGTGCGTTGTGTTGATCGGTTGTTGGAAGCGGACCCGTCTTGCGGCCGCCTTGTATTTTGTTGGATGCAGCAGTCAGAAATCGGTTACAGCGTGTGCCCGCCGATTTCTTCGTTCTGAGAATCGCGGAGTGTCGTACCCCCCCCTGTGGAGTCATTTGGTCGCCCCGTCACAGAAAATGTTCACCACAGGCCGGACCTCGGCACGATGAGATGGGGAGCGGCAAGGAGGGGAGCTTGGATGACTGCTGCGGATGGCCGGACGACCGCTCCGCGCCCTTGTGGAGGCAGGCAGACAGGGATAAAATTACGAGTTTCGGTGAGAAAGAACCATGGCCGCCGGAGGAGGCGGCAGTCGAGTCGGCCTGCGGAAGCGGTCCCTTGGAGCACCCCCGGCAGCGCCACTCCGTCGATATATTGTGAGGACAGTCTGATGAAAGAGGGAATCCATCCGAACTACGTCGAGACCAAGGTCAAGTGCGGCTGCGGCAACACCTTTGTGACGCGAAGCACCCGGCCTGAGATGAAGATCGACATCTGCAACGAGTGTCACCCGTTCTACACGGGTAAACTCAAGTACGTCGACACGGCGGGCCGGATCGAGAAGTTCAAGACCAAGTTCGCCGCCGGCTACAAGAGCCTGTTGGGCAAGAAGAAGGCCGTCGAGGCGGACGCCGCAGAGTAGCTGAGCCCACTTCTATCAACCGCCTGACCGTCTTGTTAGGCGGTTGTGCATGCGCGGTCGGCTGATTGGGCGTTTCCGGCTGCGTGTGGCTCGTGCGATCGTTCCGCGGTTTCCGTTTCTGTGCCTCCCTGGGTCTGCGCCATGCGCAAGTTGCTTGAAGAGAATCTGCGTCGCTATGAAGAGCTCGACAAGCTGCTTGTCGATCCCGCGGTCCTTGCCGACAGCCTGCGTCTTTCTGCGATCGCCCGGGAGCACGGCTCTCTGGCCAAGATGGCCAAGAAGTACCGGCGATTCAAGGACCTCAATGCGCAAATCACCGAAGCCCTGGAAATGATGGAAGGTGACGACTTCGAATTGCGCGATCTGGCGGAGAGCGAATTGCCAACGCTGAAAGCCGACCGTGAGAAGCTCTGGGAAGAACTACTCGACATGACGATCGGCGGCGAAGACGCCAACCGCACTCGCTGCATCGTTGAGATCCGCGCGGGAACCGGAGGCGACGAGGCGGCCCTGTTCGCCCGTGACCTCTATGAAATGTACTCGCACTACGCGGAAAATCGGGGCTGGAAACGGGAGATCCTCAATGCCAGCCCCACCGAACTGGGCGGCTTCAAAGACATCTCCTTGGGCTTGGAGGGGGAAGGGGTCTTCCGATTGCTCCAGTTCGAGAGCGGCGGGCATCGCGTCCAACGCGTACCGGAGACCGAGGCCATGGGCCGGATCCACACGTCGGCCGCCACAGTGGCTGTCATGGCCGAGCCCGAGGATATCGAGGTCCATCTCGCGTCGGACGATTACCGCGAAGATGTTTTCCACTCCAGCGGCCCCGGGGGGCAGCACGTCAACAAGACCGCGTCGGCCATCCGCCTGACTCACTTCGAGACGGGGATCGTCGTCCAGTGCCAGGACGAGAAAAGCCAGCACAAGAACCGGGCTAAGGCGCTCCGCGAGCTGAAGGCCAGGATCTTCGACCGCAAACGCGAAGAAGAGGCAAAAAAACGGGCCGACGAACGCAAAAGCAAGATCGGCTCCGGCGACCGCAGCCAGCGAATTCGCACCTATAACTTCCCTCAGAACCGAGTGACCGATCACCGCATCAACCTGACGCTCTACAAACTCGATGCAATCATAGCCGGCAATCTGGAACCGGTCATCGAAGGTCTCCTGGAATACGAACGTCAAGAACTCCGTAATCAGTTCGGCAAAATGGAATAGAGCGGCAGGGTTGGGCCCAGCAGGCTGCCACTCGGCGGAAAGCGGCCGCTCGTTGTCCGGAGAAGTTGCAGTCGATGACAAAATGATTGTGCCCATCGCTGCCCCTGGGGAACTCGGCTTTTTGTGGCAATCTCTTAACGACCATCGAGGTGAGACGTGGAGGGAGAGGTATGGACCGTCGGGCGACTGCTCTCCTGGACGTCCGATTACCTGAAGAAGCACGGCTCGGACAGTCCGCGCCTCGATGCTGAAGTGCTCCTGGCACACTCGCTCAGTTGCGAGCGGATCGAGCTTTACACCCGATTCGACGAGCAGCCGGCCGAGGAGCAGCGTTCCGCCTTCCGCGATCTCGTTCGCCGCCGGGCCGAAGGGATGCCGGTTGCCTATCTCGTCGGGCACCGCGAGTTCTTTTCGCTTTCCTTTCGGGTCACCGAAGATGTTCTCATTCCCCGTCCGGAAACCGAGTATCTTGTGGTTGCTGCCATCGACCTGGCCAAACAGGTCGCAGGCGGAGCTGCGGTCTGCGACGTGGGGACCGGCAGTGGGATCATTGCCGTGTGCCTGGCCCGCCAGATCCCCGAGTGCCGGGTGACGGCCATTGATATCAGCCCCGCCGCTCTCGAGATCGCGAGGGAAAACGCCGCTGCCCACAAGGTGGCCGAACGCATCGACTTTCTCGAAGGTGACCTGCTGGCCCCGCTCCCGAGCGAGCCGGTGCTGGATCTGATCCTGAGCAATCCCCCCTACGTTGCCGACGGCGAGGCCGCCCAGATGGCCCCCGAAACTCGCCGGTTTGAACCACCCCAGGCCCTGTTTGCGGGCCCCAGGGGGACCGAAGTCATCGAGCGGCTGGTCCCCCAGGCCGCCCAACGCCTGAGGCCGGGCGGGCATTTGCTCATCGAGATCAGCCCGATGATCCACGACCGTGCCGGCGAGATTCTGGCGGCCGACGAGCGACTGGAGCGGCTCGAATCGATCAAGGATCTGGCCGGTCACAAGCGGGTCGTCGTCGCGCGGCGGAGATAGCCGGCGGCGGTGTTCTCGTCTCAGGACATCGGCAAGAGCGGCAGCAGCCTCGGGGCGAAAATGATCGCACCGACCACAACCGAGCCGAGGGCTGCCACGAGCACGGCGGCAGCGGCCGTGTCGAGGGAGTCGCGAAGTTCTTCGCGGCGTTCGTGGCTGACCGCCTTGGCCATGTGCTCGAGGGCCGAATTGAACATCTCGGCCGACGACACGATGGCGATGCAGAGCATAAGAACGCACCATTCTGACTGGCTCACACGGAAACAGGTGGCCCCGATCACCACCGCCAGCGCAAGAGGGAGGTGAACCACGAAACTGTTCTGGTTCCTGACCCCCACACCAAGCCCGCGGAAGGCGTAACGAAATTTGGCGCTCCAGGAATGGTCGGGCTGATTCGGGGTGTTGCTCATGATCGGGTTTACTCCAAGCCGTAGGCGCCGGCGACGGGGATCTGGGCCCCGTCCACTGCGCCCAGGCGGCTCTTCGGCAGGAAACGCGGCTCGACGGCAAAATGGATGCCCACCGAGTCGCGGCTGGTATCGATGTTGAATCCGGCGCTGACGAGGAACGACTCGCCGACGCGGGTGAAAGAAAGGTTCTGGCCGATATTGCGATGATCCGAAATGTCGTAGGATGAGCCGAAGCCCATGATCCACTTGTCGCTCATGCGATACGTGTGGGAATAGGAAAGGACGGTCGAACTGAACGGTCCATCCATGCAGTGCACGCCGAGATAGATCCCTCCTCGCGGCGGACGGTTCAGATATCCACCCAGGCTGACCATCCGGCCTCCCTCGTCGAAGAAATCGAAATAGCCCGACGAGAGCAGGCTGAATCGTTCCCCCACGTGCCATTTGATGTCGTAATCGAGCATCCCAAGCATCTCGCCGAAATTGTCGTGGTCCGGACGCGGGAAGATCGTGGCATGCGTGTCGAACGTCACCCAGTCGACCGTCCGTTCCTCCCCGGGCTTGCCGCGCTTGGTTTGCCAGCGATGCCGCATCCCCAGGCGAAGGAACATCATGTCGTCGGCCACCTCCGTCGACGGCGAGGTGACCCAACTCGCCAGCCCGGAACGTACGGCGTAGTAGCGCTCGTCGAACTGGGCGGGGACCGCCCCACCGTAGGTCGTGACCGTGTAACGCCGACGAAAGGCTTCGATCGAGTCGTCGTCGAGAGAATCGTAGAGCGGCAGGAGCGAGAGATCCTGGTCCGCTTCGGCAATCGCCAGCTCGGCGTCGAAAACCACCTTGTGGGCCAACCCGTTCACATTGAAGAGCTCGTTGTGCACCGTAGGATCGATCCGCCAGACCGGCAGGCTTGCGCGAATCCCCGCCTGGCCATAGAGTCGCTGCAAATCGTCGCCGTTGACGTCCGACCCCCAGTGGGCAAACTCGCCCAGCCCGTATGGGACCACCGTAAACGGCCCGAGATCCAGGGGCAGATCGATTTCGTGGCGCGTCGCAAAACGTTCGCCATCGGTGGAAAGTGGGTCGACAGGCGACGTGCTCTCCCAGGGGAGCCAGCGAAACAAGGCTCGGTCGGCAGGATCCTCGGGCTCCGTGGTGGCGCGGAAGCGGGCATAGCCCGCGTTTGTGTGCTCATACCAGGTGAGGCGGTCGCCCAGCAGCTCCTGGCCAAGCCAGAAGTGGTCCAGACGCGGCAGCCACTCCGTCTGCGTCATGTGGCTGTTGACACGCGCATCGGCCGTGATGCTCCAGGAGCGGTTGTCGGTCTGACGCTTCAATTCCACACCGGTCGTCTGGTCCTTGAGCTCATCCCACTCCCGTTCGAAGTATTCTTCCAGGAAATTGCGGTCGCTGATCCAGCCGACTTCCCCGGTCACGCGAAAGTCGCCCGGAAGCATCTGGCGGTGCTGCCAGAAGAGACGGTTGCGATAGTCCTTCTCCGGCTCCAGGCTGCGGCGGTCGAGCCCGAGGTTGTCCGTTCCTCGGTCTTCGATCCCCCAATAGTCGAGTTGGCCGGAAGTCGGTCCCGGTATGCCGAAGAAATTGTCGCGCGCGTAATTCACATTTGTGCCGTGTCCCCAGCCTCGCCGGCTGAGGTAGTCGAGACTCCCTTCCCATCGCGTGCCCTGGGGCCGGTTCCGCCAGCCGAAAATCTGGAACATATCCCAGTCGGTGAGGACCTGGGTGCCGAAAATGCTGTCGTTCTTGAGGCGAACCCGTTTAATATAGAAGGTCGGGTATTCCAGATCCGTTGCCAGAGCAGGCCAATAGAAAATCGGCACGTCGCGAATGAACAGCAAGTTGTTCGTACTGGTGACGAAGTACTTCTGGTCCTTCTCCATCTCCCCCGTTGCTTCGTCCAGTTCAGGCAACCCCGTAACCGCATCGACGGCCGGTTTCTCCGTCACGTCGAGCGTTGCGTCGCTCACCTGGACCCGGTAGCCGGGACGTCCCATTCGACTGGATGTCAAGAAGGCGTTCTCGGCAAAGTAGCGGTCCTTGCCCATCTGCTGGAGAACCTCCGTACGCAGCCGGAGCCAGCCTTCATAGCCGGGGACTGGCGTGAGCAACTCAGCGGCGAGCACGACGCCGGTCCTGCGCGCCACATCGTAGTACATGCGGTCGGCATGGATTACCGAATCCCCCTGCCGGAAGACCACGTTGCCTTCCAGATAAATCTCCAAGGGGATATTCTCGTCCTGGAACGACTCGCCACGGTCGTTCCTGTCGAAAACGTTGATCGTCCAGATCACGAGCCGATCGGCCGATACGTCGATGGCGTTGCCGAAGTCGTAGCCCCGGAGGTCGATGCCCCCAAGGTCCTCTTCGCTCAGGCCGCGGACGATCATGTTCACACCCGAGTCGATGATCCCCACACTCTGATTGGTGGCCTGGTCCACGGTCCACTGGGCTTGGATGTTCACATTGCTTCGCGAAAACAACAGGATCTGTCGCGTCCGCCCGGGCTGCCCGCCGAGCTGCCCGCGAACAATGGTCTCACCGCTCGGGTTGCTTCGCCGAGCACGGGCTCGAGTGTAGAGCGGCGTCTCGACGGCCGGCTCCTCCACCACGTTCGTCACCCGCACGTCGACCTGGCCGAAAGTCGGCAGCCGCAGGTAGCTGTCTTTGCCGGTCTTCTGAACGTGAGGGTGGGCCCCATCGGGAACAATCTGCACGTCTCCTTCCAGGTAGGCCAGCACGCGGTTCGGGGCTTCTTCCTCTTGTTCCTCCTGACCTTCTCCGGAGTCCATCGAGGTCCGATCGATCCACAAGACCGCCTCGGCACACCGGGCGGAGTAGTTGCCCTGAACGATGCGGCAACCGCGATCCAACAACAGCACCTCGTAGCTCCCCTCCGTCCAACGGTTTGCCTGAGAAGCCTCGATCCGGATCGGGTCATAGGGTTGCGGTTGGGGCAATTCGATCTGGGCCAGCGCCGTCGCACACCAGATCGCCATCCCCAGCAACACCAATCCGAAGCTCAAGCGCGGAACAGGTCTTCGATCCTCGCGTACCCCTCGGGCCGGCAAGGGCAACGGCGCGGCGGCCGCGCAGAACGTCATCCATGCGGCCCCAGGGCGGGGCGCAGCAGACGAGACGCGGGTCAGTTTGCCGGTCCGTGGAGTGTTCAGCGGTATGACATCCGTGTTCGGCTCACAGGCGGCACCAAGCCGGATAGAGCGAACCGCAAAACAAGGTCAACTACGATGTTACAGCTCCGGAAATCCATTCTGGAGCGGGCAGATTATAGGGACCGTCCGCAGCCGGATCAAGGTGGGTTCCTGAACCCTGCAGAACACGCAACCCGTTGAGGAAACATAGCTTACGCCGATTTCCTCGTTCTCGCATTCTCCGAGAGAGCCATCCTTCTGGACGGAACTGCCCGAAAGAGTTCCGATCCGGGGCCGCCCAGGCGATGCTCAACGAGCTTGTCAAACCCGTCGAACGTGAGAAGACGCAAAACTCGTTCAAACGACCCGGATGCCCCGGCCTTCATCCGTGACGATACGGCGAACACCGCCGAATAGAGTGTCACGACTGCAACGGCCAGACGTGGATTTGGCACAAGAATGCCAAAGATGGTCTTCTGTGAGCCATTTGCCAAAAGGAACTCACAAGCACGCCCGGCTGGATTCGAACCAGCGACCTACGGATTAGAAGTCCGTTGCTCTATCCAACTGAGCTACGAGCGCACAATGGTCTCACAGAACGCCTCAGGCCACCGTCGGCCGAAATTGCCTCGAAAGCGAATCTCCAGCAAGGCCGCTCCAGCACAAATTGTACCGGAAGCACCCGGAGCCTGCCTAGGTGGAAGCCGGAGCCGACCAGGAGCCGCGCGTCACGGTGTGCAACCTCATCGACCCCCTGTACTACTAACCTCAAAGATCGTGAAGTTTTTCACAGAGATCCGCGACCATCGGGAGCAGGCCATTTCAGCTCGAGCGGTGGCTCGTATTGGTTGGCAGCCCTGCCGCCCTGTGCTGCCCACCGTCGCCATGCCTCGACCCGATCATGTTCGTTCAGGCCGGGCATGCCCGCCTCTGGGCACTTGGCCACCTCCGGAAGGCTGTTCAAGGCGGCCAGCCGGATGCCGTGGCGGTCGTTGAGGAGGCGAATCAGTGTGGGCGCGAATTCGGCCAGCCCCACCTGACCCATCACTTGGGCCACCCGAAGCCGCGTCCGGTCGTTGTCGCTGCAAGCCAACCGCTCGAGGGCCGCCGAACCCTCCGGCCGATCGAGACGCGCCAAGGTCACGGCCGCAGCAACTTGTACCGTTTCGTTGTGAGATCCCAAGAGTCTCACAATTGGGGCGGGATCGAAGTTGCCTCCACAGTGCCCCAACGCCTCCACGGCCGCGCAAACCACCGGCTCGCTCGCATCCTCGAGTGTCGCCAGGAGCACCGCCGCGTGCTCCGGACGAGGGTGGCGGCCCAAATGCTCGCAAGCACTCTGCCGGATGCCGGCCGATTCGTGGCACGTGGCCGCATACACCAGGCGGAATGCCGGCTCGTTCTCCTCCTCCGCAATTGCCGTCAGGAGGTACTGCCACACGACCACGTCGGTTTCACTAGCGGCCAGTTCCGCCAGCCGGTGAATCAGAATCGCCCTGGGAGGACGACCGGCAAACCCCTCGGCCAATTGCCGGGCAGCCTGGCGGCGAACGTGTATGTCGCCCTCCCCAAGCTGTTCCACCGTGGCTAGTTCCGGCAAGCGGTCCGCAAGCAACTCCCCGTAGATGCACTCGGGCAGGGCGATGCCACGCCGGTCCGCCAGGTATTCGACCATGTCGAGCAGGGCGGAATCGAAACGCCGTAGATTCGCCAATGCCTCGGCACGCCTGCCGGCATCACCCCCACCCGTCTGCAGAAGTTGGAGAGACGTGCGGACCGAGGCCAGGTCCTCGGTCGAAAAAGTTGTCTCACGAGGCGCGGCCCCCCCGACTTCTTCACCTGGCGGGATACATCGCTGGGCATAGGCCTGACGAATCTGTGCGAGTGCCGGGCCGCTTGCGCCGGGTGGTTGGCCGAACGGAAATGCCTCGAGCAAAGGCCGGCCTTCCGGCCATGTGGCGGCGAGCGAGTCGGCCGCGAGCTTCTGGCTGCGGTATGCACACTTTTCAAGGGCTTCCAGCAGCAGTGGCTCGGCAATCGCAGGCGGCCAATCGCGGATCGCAGCCACCGTCTGGTACTGCACCTCCCCACTCGCGTCATCCAGGAGCATCTTCGCCAACGCGATATCGGGCTGGCCCGGCAGATCGGGTAGCACTTCGGCCACAGCCAGCCGGACCCGCCACTCCTTGTCGCGCCCTCCAACCGCCACGGAATCGGCCCTTCGCAAATCGGCAAGGGCCCGGATGGCGGCAATCCGTTCGGCCTCAACGCCTCGCTCCAGGATCCGTTCAAGTCGGGGAACCGCTCGTTCGTCTCCCAGCAACCCAAAAGCACAAATGGCGGCGGAGCGCACGTTCAGATCCGGATCGCGGAGCGACGAAGCCAGGCGGTCCAATGTGTCACCCGACGGGTGCCTCGCAAGGATCGGCAACACCCGGGCCCGAATCCTCGGATCAGGGTGATTCAGCAGCGAGAGTCCCTGCTCGGGAAATGTATCGCCGGATGTCTGCTGCCACACGTCCAACGCGGCAAGCTTGACCTCGTCGGCAGACGCCGAGAGTGCCGATATCAGCCGCGGTTCGTCGGCAGGACGGGCTTGGTTACCGAGGGAGCGAATCAACTCGCCGTGAACCGCCGGCGAGTAGCCCGTACCCGGTCGATCGGCCCGAGCAGCCTCTTTGTCCACAAGCTGCTGCACCAGTGCCATTGCCGAAGGTATCCGGCCGAGGGTTTCGGCGGCAGCGTATCTCACCGGGGGCGCGAGCTGGGCGTTTCCGGCTGCTGCGGCCAAAGCTCCCGCGACGTTCCGGTCGCCCGATCTTGCCAGGGCGATCGCAGCATTCGCGGCCACGATTGGATCGGTGGCCTTCAGATGGGACTGCAGCTCGGGCTGGCAGGCGGGCGTCTCGGCAAGCAGTGCGTCAACGGCCGGATAGACCCAACGCCAGGTTGACTCCTTTCCGCCAGGCGAGCGCACGGAACGGATCCAGTGCGGTTGGGCGAGCGCGCTGGTCAGGGCCGCATCGTGGTCAGGGGCGACAGAACCATCGGCCGACGACTCGCCGCCCCCAACAGACTCGGAAGATAACGGTTCCCGAATTCGATCGAGCGCCACGCGGCTGCCATGGAATTGCGGAACTGTCGAGGTGCAGCCGAACCCTGCTGCAATCAGAAGAACGCAGGGAAAAGCGGCCGATGGGATGCGCCTGGACAGGTGAATCTGCATAGCGTGGCAAATCCGTTTGCCGGAAATATCCTCGTTGAGCCGTCAGGGTCGCGACTACGGCATTCCGCCGCTGCCGCTACCGTAACCGCTGCTACCATAACCGCTGCTGCCGTAAGCCTCGCTGCCGTAACCGCCGCCCAACGGTTTGGGTTCAGGAAGCGGCTCGAATTCAGGAGACTGGGGAACTGTCCCCCCTACGTCAGTCAGCGCGGTCTCCAGCGCCGTACGCAGGTCGGCGATCGCCGTATCGAGAGCCTTCGCCTGAATTTGTTTGTCGTTTTCCTTCTTGTCGATCGTGCCAAAGAAATCATGGATCGGATTGGAGAAACCATCAACGTACTGCTTCTTCACCGCATCGGTCCCCGCCAGGACACTGATGCCGGTGGCCTCTTCCTTTTGTGCAAGGGTCTTGCGCCTCTTGCCCATTCCGACCAGCGCGGCGGTCAATCCTTCCTTCAGACGCCGCCGGGCACGTTCGATCTGGCGATCCTCCTTCGTCGAGGTGGCGCTGGGGGCCATCGCGCCGTAACCGTAGGCGTCACTACCGCCCGGACCGGACATTTGCATCATCATTTCGCTGGTCGAAGGCATGCTCCCCGACACGCTTGACGGCATACTCCCCGACATGCTCCCAGCCAGGCTCCCGCCATAACCACCGTAACCACCAGGCGACGGAACCTTCTTCGACTCCAGTTCATCACGGAGACTTTGTCGTTCCTGGTCGCAGACCTCGATAGCAAGCAGGCCCAGGGCTTGAAGCATCACTTTCATATCGAGCCCTGCAGGATTCCGGTAATCGAGACTTCCCAAAGCCTCGGCCGCGCCGTAGCGCAGGAATTCTGGACTCTCGGTCTCCGCGAGGACACTTAGGATTTCCTGGGTAACGGCCGCCGGTCTGGGCCTCCCCTGCAAGTCGGCAAACGTCTGAATTGCCAGCAGACGCATCCAGGCGTGCCCCTCTTCACTGCGAACCCGTTCCGATTCCTTGGCTCGAACCAGGTCCACCAAAACCTTGAGGACCTCATTGGGAACTGGGGTGTTTTGCTCCATCAGTCGGCAGTGGCGACGGATTCCGATCAGTGCACCGATCCGGACCGCGTCGATCTGCTGTGGATCCCTGGCTCGATCGATCAGGATCGGCAGCGCCTTTGCCAACGGTTTCGGGGGGCGGTTTCCATTGGACTCCTCTTGGTTTAATTCACCGAGCATCAGGATCGCATTGAAACGGACCGTGGGAGCGAAATCGAATTTCGGGTTCGCCAGCGTCTTCGGGTCCGTGTAAATCGTCATGTACCTGAAGACTTCCTCAACCAGCTTGGCGTGGCCGGGGCTGCTCCGGTTCGGACTGTAGCACCTGTCCAACTCATTCTTCAATTCGTTCATGTAGTCGGCCACCCGGTTCTGCCGGTCCCGGAAGGTCCACCGAGCCAATGCATAGTTGCGGTAGTAGTCCTCCACCGTCTGTTCCTGGGCCGGCTGCAGAGCCTCCGCGGTGAGTATCCCCTGGATCTTCAAGCGGTTTCTCAGGTACTCCTTCTCCTTCTCGGCGTCAATCTGGGGTAACTCGGCGTAGTCTCGATCCAAACGCGGAGCCGGCGGTTTTGCCGGAGGGGCCGGTTCCGCGGGAGCCGGAGAAGCCTTCGCGGGCGATGGAGCAACTTCTGTCGGTGAGACGGGTGCGGCCGCAGAATCCGCCGGCACCCCTGCCGGTTCAGACGCCGGCGCAGGGGCAGGTGCCGGTGCAGGTACCGATGCCGGTGCCGATGCCGGCGCCGGGGCAGGGGCCGGTGCCGGTGCGTCTGAGGCGGGGGGCGTCGCGTCGGCTGGTTGTGGAGCCTGAGCCCCCGCAAGCGGACAAATCAACAGGGCGACAGCCGTTCCCAACGCGAGCGTGAGAACGTAGCAGCCCTGGCCACGGGCACGGATTTTCCACCAACGGTTGAGCATAGTAGGGGCTCCAAAGCCGAACGGCATTGTGAACTTGGACAATATATATGCTAGTCGCCGGATTTCGGGAATGTCAAGTTTTATGCGCAATTCCGCCTTATTCGGCTCGCGTTTGACAGTCCGCCTCTCCAAGGCGTACAGTGATCTGGTTGGCAGCGGCCCACATTCCTCCGAAAAATCGCCGCGGAAGGGGCCCTTTCCTACGTTCTGGGCATCGTAGCGAGGCTCGTCTGGCATGACGTTGTTGTACGAAGACCGCCGGTTTCTGGCCCATGAGACAGGGTCCCATCCGGAACGGGCAGCGCGAATCCGTGGTCTGGACGAGCGGTTGGCTCAGACGGGCCTGGAAAAGCAGTGCCGGCGGGTTTCCTGGACCGAACTCTCACGCCAGCGTCTTGCGCGGGTCCATTCCCTGGCCTATGCCGATGAGGTCTGGGCCATGGCCAAGTCGGGGGGGGGCGACCTGGACGCCGATACGGTCGTCAGTCCCGACTCCTACGGCGTGGCCCTGCTCGCGGCCGGAAGCGTGTGCGACGCCACCGAACGTATCTTGCGAGGCGAAGACTCCCAGGCCCTGTGCCTCGTCCGGCCTCCCGGACATCACGCCATGATGAATCGCGCGATGGGATTCTGTTTGTTCAACAATGTGGCCCTGGCGGCAGTCACCGCCATCGACGAATTGGATGTCGATCGCGTTCTCATCGTCGATTGGGACGTTCATCACGGCAACGGCACCCAGCACACCTTCTGGGAGGAACCCCGTGTCGGTTTCCTCTCCATCCATCGATACCCGTTCTATCCGGGAACCGGGCATGAAGACGAAACCGGCGGCGGGCGTGGAGCTGGAACCGTGATGAACCTGCCGGCCGAGTTCGGTATCTCTCGCCAGGATTATCTTGCCGTCTTTGGCGATGCCTTGGACCGCTTCGCCTCGAAAATCAAGCCGGAACTGATCTTCATCAGCGCCGGCTTCGATGCCCATCATGCCGATCCCGTGGGCAATCTCGGCCTCGAAACCGAGGACTTCGCCACGCTGACCCGCACGGTCCTCGACGTGGCCGACGTCCATGCGTCGGGACGCGTCATCAGTGTTCTCGAGGGGGGATACAATCCGCCGATTCTGGCCGACTGTATCGAAACCCATCTGGCCGAAATGGTCAAACGGAATCACAAGCCCTAGAAGGCATACTTGCCGGCAAACTCCAGCCGGGTGGCTTCCCCGGGCCTTCGGTCGGTGAAGTCTGTCTTCCACTGGCCGATCTCCAGTCCCAGCATGAACTTCTTGGTCACGTCGTAGGTCACGTTGCCCCAATAAACCTGGTTGTAGAGTCGGCCGTTCGCGGTGGTAATGTCGGAGTCCACTGGATCGTCGATCGTGTAGCCCAGGGCGCTGTGCAGACGCGGGGTCCAGTCGTAGTACACATTGAACCATCCGCCCGTCGAGCGGATCTCTTCGTCCGTTCCACCGACGTTGACGCCCTGAATGATCCCGCCCAGGAATGTCTTCAGGTTGGTGCCCGTGAAAAACTCCCCCTGGAACCCCAGCCGGTCGGTAATCGGCACACTGACGTCGGCATTCAAAGACCAGGTTTGCCGGGCAACGTCGTCTCGAACAGGTGCCGTGAGATCGAATTCCTGTTCTCCGATGTGGCCCGACACTCCGAAGGCGATCGGCCGTTCCTTGCCGATTTTCGTGCCGACTCGCATCTCGACGATCGGCCAGCCCGCGTGGTCACCATTGCTTGGCCCGCCGTTGGTGAAGTCGTGCCCCGCGTCCGTGGCCAGGGCACCCTGAAGCTCCAGCTTCCACATGTCGGTCAGGGTGAAGTACCGTTCGTAGCGGAGTTGAGGCCGCCGGTATCCGATATCGCCTGCCCCCCAATACACGGAATACAGAACGCACCTGGGGTAGAGCGGCGAAATCACGTCCCATGTCTGGCCAAACAGCAGGCGGAAGTCGTCGTTCTTGACTTCCCAGTAGGCATGGCGCAACAACACTCCCGGTTTGTTCTCGGTAACGAAGTTTCCTTCGAAGTCGATCTCGACCTTGCCGCCGCTCTTGGCGCAGCAGAAGAAGGGAAGTTGGGGCCCGGTAACGTCCAGCCCGAGCCGGGTGCCCTTGGCGTTGACGTGCGATGCAGGTTCCCCTTCCTCATCCATCGAAATCGCCCAGAGCGTGTAATCGCCCATGTAGGTGCGCGACGTCTCGTAGACGGCCTGTCCCCAGAGAATGCCGTAGGGCACGATCTTGAAATCGCCTTTCGTCCAAACGAGCTCTTTCATTTCTTTGCGGGCGTCATCCCACGTCATGTATTCCACTTCGCCTTCCGCCGCCAAGGTCGAGACGGTGCTGACTGGCGCGCCGTCCACCGGCGGCAGTGGCACCGGGCGATTCTGAACCTGTCCCAATTCCGCGCGCAGCATCTGAGTTTCCGCCTCGAGCTGCTGGAGTCTTTCCAGGAACTGATCGTTGTTCGGCGTCATTGTGGGAATTTCTGCGGCCGTGGCCTGCACGGCCAGCAACAGAAAGCCCGCCAGCGAGAGTTGCAGAGTCTTCATCATGATTTCCTCCCCCAAATGTGATTGATTCGCGGCAGCGGCGAAGAGACACCTTCATTTCCCTGCAGCCGCCCCATCCTCAACTCAAACAACCGGTTCATCGGTTGTTGGTGCTATCGTCACTGCTACCACCAGACTTGACAGTTGGAGAAATCGAGAAACCACGGGATTTTCCCACAGAATCGCAACATTCCTGTCTCTCGCGTCACCCGTCACAGCCTGTCCCGAATATCCGGTACAATCCAGGAAACCCGCCTCGGATGACGAGGTTCGAGCTGCCCTTCGCCGCTGCCCCGAGAGCGAACACGTGCGGCTGGGGGACGGCAGATTCGGGCAAGCCTTACCCCCGGTCGGGCCGGCTCCACCTTCTCGATCCGGAGATTCCCACACTCCCTCAGGTTCGTTACAATAGGCAGCATTGCGGCGGCAGGGCCATGGGCGACGCCCCACCATTTGGCCCCGTGTCGGACTATCGCGCTTCCCCAAACAGCAAGACTGCCTGAGGAGTTCCTATGCGAAACGTCGTGACGTTGGTTCTGGGTGGTGGACGTGGCACCCGGCTCTACCCGCTGACTCAGGTCCGCTCGAAACCGGCGGTTCCCGTGGGCGGGAAATACCGCCTCATCGATATCCCACTTTCCAACTGCATCAGCAGCGGACTGAACCGAATCTACGTGCTGACCCAGTTCAATTCCGTCAGCCTCCATCGCCATATTCGCGCCACCTACACCTTTGATCCCTTCTCCCAAGGGTTTGTCGAGATCCTCGCGGCCCAGCAAACACTGGATAATTCCGGATGGTACCAGGGAACGGCCGACGCAGTCCGCCAAAACCTGCGTTACCTGCAGCAGCCCGGGATCGACTACGTGCTGATCCTCTCCGGCGATCAGCTCTACCGCATGGATTTCCGCGAAATGCTCGCCACGCACATGGAGGCCAAGGCCGACGTGACCATCTCGGCCGTTCCGGTGCACAGCTCCGAGGCATCCGGCCTGGGAATCATGCGACTCGACGACACGGGACGGGTCGTCGGGTTCCTGGAAAAACCTCGGACCGAAAACGATCTGGCCCTCGTGCGAACCGATCCGGCGTGGATCGATGCCAAGGGAATCCGGTCCAACGGCCGCGATTGCCTCGCCAGCATGGGCATCTACCTGTTCAATCGCCAGACCTTGGTCGAAGTGCTCACCAAGACCGATTACCAGGATTTCGGCAAGGAGGTCTTCCCGGCCTCCATGCGGACACGGCACGTTCAAGTTCATCTCTTCGACGGCTATTGGGAAGACATCGGTACCATCAAGTCGTTTTTCGAAGCAAATCTGAGCCTCGCCGATGTGGATCCACCCTTCGATCTGGTGTTGCCCGATCGGCCGATCTTCACCCGCGCTCGATTCCTGCCCCCCTCCCGGATCGACGGCGCCACGGTCACGCGAAGCCTGGTTGCCGACGGCTGCCAGATCCACAAGGGAGCCGTTATCGAAAACAGCGTCATCGGCCTGCGGTGTCTTATCGGACGCGATACGGTGATCCGCAACTCGATCGTGATGGGAAACGATTTCTACGAAATGCCCCACGGTATGAATGGAAATGGATCGGAGCACAAACCACCCTTGGGAATCGGTCCGCGGACCCACATCGAGGGCGCGATCATCGACAAGAACTGCCGCATCGGTACCGGTGTGCGAATTGTCAATTCCCAGGGAATCGAAACGTCCGACGAAGATCAGTTCGGCATGGTGCGCGACGGCATCGTCTGCCTGCCCAAGGGAACGTCCGTCCCTGACGGCTGGTCGTTATAGGACCGGCAACCGGGCCATGACCGCCTCAACTTGGGATTCGATTCCATCGCGTCATTTCCGTCGCAACCGCATCCGCCCTGCAGTCTCTGGGATCCTCTCCTGGCTCTTGTCGAGACCGCCAACGCCGCGGGCGTCTGAAGTCACTTTCTGAACTTCCGGCCTTCAGTGCGGCAGGATCACGTCTTCCAGGAGGTAGCGGCGGAGAGACTTCACCACCGACAGGAACTGCTGGAGGTCGAAGGGTTTCGTCAGGTAGCTCTCGACATGGAGATCCTCTCCCTCGAGGATCTCTTTGTGAGTGGCCGAAACGGTCATGACAACGACGGGGATGGCCTTCAGATCGTCGTCCTTCTTGATGACGGCCAGTACGCCGCGACCGTCGAGCTTCGGTAACTGGATATCCAGCAGGATGACGTCGGGGCGGGGAGCCCGGGCATACTTGCCGCTCTTGCGCAGGAATTCAAGGGCTTCTTCGCCGTCGCGAACCAGGCTGATCCGGCACGGAACCTCGCCTTGCCGGAGGGCTTCAAAAGTGAGTCCGGCGTCTTCGAGGTCGTCTTCGACCAGGAGCACTTCCAGAGGGCGTCCAACCGTTTCGTGAGGCATGATGGGTCAACCTTCGGTTCGCCAACCGGCTTCCGTCTGGGGAAAGAGTGCCAGATGCGTGACCCCACGGCGAGGCTCGGCCATCCAGGGGGCAACCGCATCTCGCCACTTCGCATAGTGGGGGGTGTCCTTGTGGGCTGACATTCCGGATTGGTCGCGATAAACCTCGTAAAGAACAAACCGGTTCGGATCGTCCATCTGCTGGATAACGTCAAAACGTAGGTTTCCCGGCTCCTGGATCGTCTGACGGGCATTCTCCAGGGTCGCGGCGATGAAGTCGTCGCGGTTTTCTGCTCTCACGCAGACATGAACACATACGGCGTACATGGGGCGCTCTCCTGATCTCCCTGGGTCCATTGAGAACCCACTAGTACTCCGAGGCAGGGGGGACGCACGAGGCTTCGTTCCGGTCAACAATATAGCAGGATCTGAATGGAAACAAAAGCTTCAGCAACGATTACCCCGGAAATCCCCTCTCATCCAGGATCGGGGGCCTATGGCTGGTTTCGTGGTCGTCTTGGC
>CAYSCH010000129.1:0-22224 GCA_964429355.1 uncultured Planctomycetaceae bacterium
TCGACACCTACCACCTGCTGTTTCACGGTCCAGAATTGCTGGCGAAATTGCGGGAGCGGCTCATACCTTCGGGATGTGTGTACGTTCTGGACCGCCAGTCGCCCAAGCCGATTTCGCACCGCGAGGCGAGCCACCGCCGCATGATCTCGTCAGAGACGGTCAAGGAAGGGATGAGCCAGGCCGGCTTCACACTGCTCCGTGAATTGCCGCCTCCAGCCAAGGATCGGTTTCTGTTGGTGTTCGGAAAGAGCGACCGTCCGGCTGAACGGTAACTTCTCAGGACGTCTGGCAGCGACCGGATTGTCCATTCGATTCTCATGTACAGAAATGGCCGCTTATCCCGGAGGGCTCATGATGAGGAGGAGTAACTGCTTGATCCGAGCTCGCCGGATGGCTGCGGTCAGTCTGATCCTCTGCGCCTACGTGTTTCTGCCAGTCGCGGGAGCGAAGGAAACGGCGCGACCTAACGTGCTTTTCATTCTCTGCGACGACCTGGGCTACGGCGATGTGGGCTGCAACAACCCCGAGTGTAAGATCTCGACGCCGCGGGTTGATCGTTTGGCTTCGGAAGGGATGCGATTCACCGATGCCCACACGACGTCGTCGGTGTGTACGCCGACTCGCTATGGTGTTCTTACCGGGCGATACAACTGGCGGTCGCGTTTGCAGACGGGCGTGCTCGGCGGCTTGTCGGAGCGGCTCATCGAGCCCGGACGGCTCACCGTGGCAGAGATGCTTCGGCAGCAGGGGTACCACACGGCCTGTATCGGCAAGTGGCACCTGGGCATGGACTGGACTCGGAAACCGGACTCCGATCGGTTTTCGGATACGATCGAGAAGGGTGTTGAGGGCTGGGGCGTCGACTTCACCAAACCCGCCACCAACGGCCCCAACAGCCCAGGCTTCGACTACTATTTCGGGATCGCTGCGTCGCTCGATATGGTTCCGTACACCTACATCGAGAACGACCGGGTGACGATCGTTCCCACGATCGACAATGCCTTTCCGATGATGCCGGGGAAGGAGTCGACCACGCGGCGCGGCCCGGCGGCCGCAGGATTCGACGCCATGAACGTGCTGCCGGACCTGACTCGCAAGGCCGTCGAGTATATTGGCAAACAGGCCGACTCCGACAGGCCGTTCTTCCTCTATCTGCCGTTCGCATCGCCCCATACGCCGATCGCGCCATCGCCCGAGTGGCAGGGCCGGAGCGGATTGAATCCCTACGCCGACTTCGTGATGCAGACGGACGACTGTGTGGGGCAGGTGCTCGATGCCCTGGAGACCAGTGGCGTGGCAGGCAAGACGCTCGTGTTCTTCACGAGCGACAACGGATGCTCGCCCCAGGCGGATTTTCCGGCACTGGCGGAGAAGGGGCACGATCCGAGCTACATCTACCGGGGCCACAAGGCCGACATCTGGGACGGCGGGCATCGAGTGCCTTTCGTGGTTCGCTGGCCGGGACGGGTGAAGGCCGGATCCACGAGCAACCAGCTCGTAAGCCTGGTCGATTTTCTGGCCACGTGCGCCGAAATCACCGGCACCGACCTGCCCGACGATGCTGCCGAAGATAGCGTCAGCCTGTTGCCGATTCTGCTGGGTAAGGCAACGGAGCCGGTGCGAGAGGCCCTGGTGCATCACTCCATCAACGGCATGTTCTCGATCCGGCAAGGCCGGTGGAAACTGGAACTCTGCCCCGGGAGCGGTGGCTGGAGCGTACCCCGCGATCCGCAGGCAGTCAAGCAAGGACTGCCGAGCCTGCAGCTTTACGACATGGAGGCCGATCCGGCGGAAGCAAAGAATCTGGAAGCGGAGCAGCCCGAGGTGGTGAAGCGGCTCACGGAGTTGCTCGAACGCTACGTCGCCGAAGGGCGAAGTACGCCGGGAAAACCGCAGAAGAACACGGTTGCCGTGGACATCTGGAAGAAGTGATCGGTCTCAGGGGGGGCTGCTGAAGGGCACTTCTGGCGAGGAGCAAGTGAAAATGAACCCGATAAAGTGGTTTGCCGGCGTTGTCTTGATGGTCGCTGCAACTTCTCTGGATGCCCTCGCCGCGGAATCGCCCGTGCGGTTTCGGGAATCATGGGACCAGGCGTATCAGGGGGAGGATGCGAGCGGCAAACACGTCGTTGGGCTGTGGACGTTCGACGGCGAAGAACCTCTGAAAGACCTGTCGGCTGGCGGCCAGAACTTGACGCTTCAAGGGGCGGAACTTCAACCGCAGGGCAAGTTCGGCGCTGCCCTTCTTTCCAGGCCGGGATGGCCGGTCGTGGATGATCCGCACTGCGCACGGTGTCCGGACGGGCCAGGGCTGTCGCCTCCCGATGCTTTCACGATCGAGATGTGGCTCTCTCCTACGGCAGAACTCAACGCTGAGTATCCTGAGTCCTTCCTGCTCGACAAGAAATATGTTTCCGACACGGACTATCAACTGATCCTCGGCTCGCCTTCGAAAGACGGCTCCCGCACGCTGCGGGCATGCCTTGGATTCGGAACCCACTCGGCCAACTGGCACTCCGATCCGCTCAAACTGGAGACCGGCAAGTGGGCACACCTCGCTTTCACCTACGACGGCCAGGGGACGGGTAGTTTCTATCTAAACGGGGTGCCTTGGGGTGCCATGAAGAACGCAGGTTGCGGACCTGTGGCGCCCGGGACCCAACCGCTGACGATTGGCGACCGCAACGGCAGCTATTATCACGGTTTCCCGGGACTCCTGGACCAGGTGCGTATTTGCCGGGGCGTGCTCGAGTTCCGAGCCGTGGCGATGGTACGTATCTCGGATCGTTCGTGCTTCGTTCGCATGGAACGCGAGGCGGGTCAACTGTTTCGCATCACCAACCTGTGCCGCCAGACGATACCCGGTGCCAAGGTGACGATCGAACTTGACGGAGCCGCCGCGTTGGAGAAACACATTCCGGCCCTCGAAGCGGGCAAGTCGATCGAAGTGCCCTATTCCCTGAACACTACCCTCCGGCCGGGAGAATACACTCTCGCGATACGGCTTCGCGCCGCCGCCCCCGAGCCCATCGACACGACCGAAAAAGTTGCCGTACGAATCGTACCGCGCCCATTGCCCAAACGGATGCCGGTGGTGATGTGGGGCGGGATCGCCGACGACCTGGATCGGGCCAAGGAAATCGGTTTCACCCACGGACTTGGCCTGTCGGTCGATTATGGCCGCATCTGGGAGACAGGAGCACCTGGGCCGGCGGTGGTTGAGGAGGGGTTGAGCCGCACAAGGGCGAGCCTCGACGAAGCACTTTCCAAGGGAATGACCTTGATCGCGGGCTTGTCGCCTGGGGCCGCGATGCGATCGAGGGAGGAATTTCGCCGCGTCGGGCGCGACGGCAAGCCGCTGTCAGCGGAAGACATCTGCGGGCTGTTTCCCGAGTTGCAGCAGTACTGCGAGAATGTCGGAACCAGCATGGTCAAGAGTTTCGGGGATCATCCGGCCTTCGGGGCGGCGCTCGTCCATACGGAAGTCCGCGACCATGCGAGCCCGTGTTTCCATGATCACGATCGCGCAGCCTACAAGACGTCGAGCGGGGCAGAGATTCCCGCCGAGGCCGGCAGTTCACGAGGAGTCATGTATGAGCAGTTGGCCGATTTCCCGAAGAACAGGGTGATTCCGGATGGGCATCCGATTCTGAAATACTACCAGTGGTACTGGAAACAGGGGGACGGTTGGAACGATTTGAACTCGGCCCTGGTACGCGGTCTGAAGACTGCGGGACGCGATGACTTCTGGACCTTTCACGACCCGGCGGTCCGTGTGGCGAGCGTCTACGGCTCGGGGGGAGACGTGGATTTTCTTTCCCAGTGGACCTACTCCTATCCCGATCCGATCCGCATCGGCCTGGCAACGGACGAGCTCCTGGCCATGGCTCGCGGCGGGCGGGAGGGGCAGCAGGTGATGAAGATGACCCAGATCATCTGGTACCGCAGCCGGACCGCTCCGGAGCCCGTGCCGGGCAAGCCGACACCCGGGTATGTGGCGGAGTGGGAGCGAGATCAGCCCGACGCGCCGTTCATTACGATCTCACCGATGCACCTGCGAGAAGCCTTCTGGACCAAGATCGCTCGCCCCATCAAGGGCATTATGTACCACGGCTGGCAGTCTCTGGTGCCCACCGATTCGCCCGGCGGGTACCGATTCACGCACCCCCAGACGCAGCATGAGCTGAAGCGGCTGGTCGAAAAGGTGATCGAACCGCTCGGTCCGACCCTGTTGAGCGTGCCGGCGATCCAGAGCGACGTCGCGTTTCTGGAGTCGTTCTCAGCGGAGATGTTCGCCCGGCGAGGAACCTACGGCTGGTGCGGAGGTTGGGCCGGCGACGTCTACCGCTCCCTCATGTATGCGAAGCTCCAGCCGGAAATCGTGTTCGACGAGACGATCGTCGATCGCGGTCTCGGCGGGTTCCGAGTCCTGGTGATGCCCGACTGCGACGTGCTGACCGAATCGGTGACGGAGAGGATCAACGAATTCCAGAAGGCGGGCGGGTTGATCGTGGGCGACGAGCGTACGTGCCCGGCGGTGAAGCCGGACATCCTCCTTCCCGTGTACGAGCGAACCGGAAGAGCCGATACCGACAAGGCCGCGCTCCAGAAACTGGCCGGCGAACTCCGCTCGCAATTGGATGGCCGCTATAAGCGGCAACTGGATACCTCGAGCGCCGAAGCCATTCCCTACCTGCGGCGATACCAGAATACGGAGTATGTCTTCCTGGTCAACGATCGGCGGGAATACGGCGACTACGTCGGGCATCACGGCCTGGTGATGGAGAACGGCCTGGCGGAGGAGACCCGGGTCACCCTGGCCCGTTCGGGCGGATATGTCTACGATCTGGTCAATCATTGCGGAGTGATCACGTCGCAGGGGCCCGGTGAGATCGGCTTCGATGTTCGTCTCGGACCTTGCGACGGGGCCCTGCTGATGGTGTTGGACCGGGCCGTCAGTGGAGTCCGGCTAACGGGGCCGGAGTCGGTGGCGCGAGGAGGGCAGGCGAAATGGGTGGTGGAGGTTGTCGATGAGTCGGGCAAACCGCTCGCCGCCGTCGTGCCTGTGCAGGTGATGATTCGCGACTGTGCGGGGCGGCCCGCCGAGTTCAGCGGTTCCTACGCTGCCGTCGATGGGCGTCTGGAATTGACGCTCGACGTGGCGCAGAACGACTCGCCCGGCTCGTGGGAGATCGAAGCGGTGGAACTGGCCGCTGGTCGTCGCGCGGCCGCCGTTATGCGAGTCGAAGGTCCGAAGCCCTGGCCGCCCAATCCGTCCGATACAAAAGATGCCGCCACCGCGGTTCAGCCCAAGGGGTGAGATGCCTGGGAGGGGCCGGGTTTCCACCTCTGGCAACGCAGCCCTTGCCGATTGGTCCATCAAAAGAGCCCGGACTTATCGGCAGTCGAAGAGCATACGCGGCTTCTGCGTGTTCGACTTCTCGCGGGGTGGCTGCGAATCCGAAGTCTCAGCCGGAGAGGCCCGGCGTTTGAAGTCCTGCAAGCACACAAGGGCGAGCACGACGTTTCGTTGGAGGCCCCTCCAAATCGTCGGCTCGCCCTTGCGGCAGCAAGAGAGACGAGACGGGTGCTAGGGGCCGATGGGGTAGAAAGCTCGGAGGTCGCGCCAGAGCGCTGTCGCGCTTCGCCCTTCGAGGGAGAGCTCGCTCTGCAACCGAGAATCTGAAGAAATCGGCCTCTGCACAGACGGATCCACAGTCCCGGCCGCACACAGCTCAACTCTGCGTGACGCCATTTCGATCAATTCCTCGGCGCGCCGTAGCAAGAAGGACGCGCCCGTGGTTGGCGAGAGAGAATTGCCGGCCGAAGAGGAGGCGAGAAATCGGCCGCGGCAGTGAAGGCAAGTGACCTGGCGTCCGGACAAGTCGGAGGAGACTTGAAGAGACCGGCCGCAAACGGGGCACTCTTGCAGGAAATGATCGACTTGAAATGGCATCGCGTATCTTCCGTGAAGGGTTGTGTGCTTCCGAGCACGAGACGCAACCCGACAGAAACAGATAGGAGAGGGCGGCGGCGCGTTTGGGGGCATTGCGACGCAGCCCTCCCGTTCCGTGTCCATCAGGAGGTTTCGTCCCACAGTCATCGAGCCCGGTTGGAGCGGCGGTCCAGATGCCTTGGCTCCAACCAGGCGTCGACGGTCTTTGATACGCACGCTGGCAGCGACAGGTTCGCGGGCTTGTCGGGAATGTCGCAAAGGATATGGCAGCAAGGAGATATAGAAATTAGAAGCCGCGGCGTGTCATTTGGGCAGGAGGGATTCGAGCAGTTTGGGCAGCCTGCCGTTTTCCACGCTGAGGGCGAGCACCACTCGATCGCTCTCGACCGCCGGTTCGAGCAGCGGGATGATCTGGTCAATTGTGGGAAGGTCCGTGCGGGCTTTCTCATTCTTGCGCAGAAGTTCGCATGCCTCGCTGAATCTCTTGGCCAGGGCGGCAGCAGCCTTCGGTGAATCGGACTGGACCACCACGCGGATACCCGGCTGGGGCTCCAGGGCAATTCCAACCGCGATCCACTGGACGCCCGCGGTCAGAACCGTGCTGGGACCGCC
The DNA here is from genome assembly GCA_964429355.1 of uncultured Planctomycetaceae bacterium. Lineage (GTDB taxonomy): Bacteria > Planctomycetota > Planctomycetia > Pirellulales > Thermoguttaceae > JAAYAY01. Next base: position 6,569 of record CAYSCH010000129.1, read on the forward strand.
ACCGACCACTTCGGGCAGCTCGGGGAGTGTCTGCTCGATGACCGGGCGGAAGTAGGCGGGGGGAGTCAGTACGATCTTCAGGGGAACATCGCTGACCGCGGCGAGGGCGTCGACCAGGTGTGCCCTTGGTACCGGGCTGACGTTCTTCAGGCGAGGAACTGTCCTGTGGTCGCCGAAGACGACGTTAGAACCGACCTGGTCGACCTGAAATTCCTTGAAGGGCCGGAAGATGTTTGCGATCGACTCGGGCTGGACGTTCTCGGGTACCGGCACGAAGAACGCCCCGGTCGCGATCGGAAGGTCGGCAACGCTGAGCAGAAAGTACAAGTCGTGTGCACCGGTTTTCTGTAGTGCCAGGATCGAGGCGATGTGGGGGCTGGTGATCTGGTCGGCGATTGCCGCGTGCTTGCCCAGGAGGCCTGCGATCGCCTTCATCGATGCGCTGGCATCAAGTCCTTCGCAATCGAGGTGGGCAACTAGCACGGCTTGCTCGTCAAGCAGAGGTGCGAGCGTGGCAGCGATCTGGTCCGGCGGGGTTTTCTGGGCGGCTCCGCAGAGCGAGGCAGCCGCTGCGGCCAGAACAATGGCAGAAATGCATGGGTAGGCTTTCATGGTATTCTCGGTTTCTCACAAACGGGTAGTTCGGGATTCGGAGCTACGACTTCTCACTTGGCAAGCCGAACTTCGACACGCAGACCGAATCTCCGGGCGCCCTGGGTTGGAACCGGTGCCGACTGGATCACGATCGTATCGCCGTCGGCGGTCAGCTCGAAGGGCTTTCCCCAGAGCGGGTCGGTCGGAACAGGTACCTCGGTGATCTCGTTGAGACTGCCGGGCAGTCGGCCCTCATGGATCGATGCGTAGAGACGGATGGCCTCGATCAACCTGGCAACCTCCAGGGATCGGTGCTGCCGAGCCACCGAAAGTTTCGCGGCGCCGACGGCCGGCAGGATCATGCTGGCCAGGGGAAAAATCTCTCGGCCAGCGACATTGCGTTGGAACCAGCTTTCCCACGCAGCGAGTCCTTCCCGACCCTCGTGGTAGGGCAAATAGAGCCATTTGAACGACCCGTCGCGCTGCTCCCGGTACATATTGAAAGTGGCGATCAACAGCACGCGTGCCGGGTGCATGGCCGCCACTTCTTCCTTCGAGTGACCATGCGAAACCATGTACTCAACCGCCTTGGGATATCCCTTGAGCGCCAGCAGGGTCAGCAAGGTGCGATAGCCGGCTTCGGGCTCGGTTTCGCCCGTGAACTCGCGAACGCCGTTTGCGATCATCTCGAGCTTCGCTTCCCAGAAGAGCGGATCGTTCCCCGTGCTTTCGATATCTCGGAGAGCAGGGACCCAGAGGTCGAGCACGTGCATTTCCGTTTCGAGTCCCCGCCGCAGGTCGACGAGTGGGCGCGGCAGAACCGTCAGGGCCCAGTACAGATTGGGTGCGTCGGCTTGCTGGACAAGTTCCTCCACTTCGGCGGTCATGATTCCGCAGATGGCGGCGCCGACCAGTCCGTGAATCAGAGTGGGTCCGTTGCCCACATCGCGGGCAAAGGCAAAACCTGTTTGCAGCATCCGGATCGCCTCGTCGGTTCGCCCTTCGCGGATTGCCAGGCGGATGTTGACCAGGAGAATTCGGGCAAGTTGCCGCTGTTGCTGCAGTTCGGGGAGGAGCAACCCGAACGGATTTCGCCCTTCCTGGAATGGTATGTCCCATTGGCAGGACTCTCGCCGCGCCGCAATGGCCAGCTCGCCCATCGCCGATTGGAGAGGCAGCAGCGTTTTCCGAACCTCATCGAGCGGCAGATCCGCGATGGCAAGATCGGTGCTCGCCCATTTGGCCACCTTCTCCGACGTCTCCTCGTTCATTGCGTTGGGCAACTGGACGAGAATCCGGTTGTAGAGTACCGCGGCGTTGCCGGATGTCCGGTCCGGCAAGGGTGGCAGGAGCTGATACTTCAGTGCCGGAGTCGGTTCAGGGGCCGGGCGAATGGTTACCTTACGGACTTCCATCTTCCCGTCATCGACGTTCTCGGCGGCGAAGACATCGCACGCATCTCCAAGCCCCAGGGCGAGAGAGAGAATCACAAACGACCGTGCGAAACGCTGTATGCGGTTCCAACTCATGGGTCGGTTCCTTGCTTTGAGGGTTTTCGTGGGTCTGCGGCGCCGTCGTCGGGTGCCAAACCATGTCTCTCCGACGTCAGTTCGCCCAGAAGTTCCCTATACGACAGCCGGGTGTTTTGACAAGTACCTTGCACGAAGGCGGTCTTCTTCGGTTCGGCAATGCGATCCGCTCCCAGCGCGAGCAGCCTGTCGCGCTGCCGGAAATAGGAGGCGCTGGTTTCGCCATTGGCCCGGTCGGTTCTGAACAGAAACGTCGCAAGCAGCGCCCGAGAGGAGTTCTCCGCCTGAACGTCGGATGCGGGACATGGTACATTCACACTGGGAGCCGTCAGTGGCTGCGGTGTATCGATCGAGCGATTCTGGGACAACTGTGACGTATCCGACGAGCCCGTGACTGCCACCGGCGCCGGCCGTAGCACAAAAAACGTCAGGAGAAAGGTGGCAGCGGAGGTGATCAGGATTGAAGCGGCAGACCGGGCCCAATGCAGGGCGGCCGCCGGCCTTCGGCGTTCCGCCTCGGCCGCGGCTCTGCCCGCTTCGAAAAGGAGTCGGTCTCGCTGAAGGCAGCCCGTGCTTGGCACAAGCGATGCCAATTGAGCCTCGAAGGCCTGCAGTTCGGGCGAGAGTTTTCGATCGGGCAGGTTTTCGTATTGATTGGCCATCCGACGCTCCTTTGCGGTCCTATGATCGCGGCTTGTTGCCATGTCGAGACGGGATCTCGCCAGGTCGCTTCTCCGGCAGACAATTCAATGTTCCGGCACTGGCGCGCTTCTCGGCTCTGCCCCGGTTATGAGCTTGCGCAAGGCGGCCAGGCCGGCTTCGTAGCGGCGGTGGGCTGTGCTGGTGGACACTCCGGTCAACCGGCCCACCTGTTCGAAGGAAAGTCCACCCCAGAGCCGGGCGATCACCGTCTCCCGTTGTTCCGGGAGAAGTTGGCTCAGTGCTTCTGTGGCTTCCTCCGCCGCGAGGCGTGCCTCGGATGAATCGCAGACCCACCAGCCACGTGGCTCGGCCCTGGCCGACTCCCGGTTGCGCCGCCGAGACTGCTGTCTCGCCTGACTGATGGCACCGTTGCGAACCACGCGGAAGAGCCAGGCCACCGGATCGGAAGGAAGCTCCTGTTGCCTGAAGAGCTGAATCAAGGCCTCCTGGACCACGTCCTCAGGCCACGCCGTCCACTGCCGCGCATAGAGGACCAGCGCGGCACCGTGTTCATCGTAAAGGCTTGTAAGGACTTCCGAGCCGATCATGGTCGTACCGCAAGGTTCATCCGGTGTCTGCAATAAAGACGCCACCGGACGCAGTTTTTCCCAGAACGGAGCCCGGGTTTTTTGTCAGAATAGCCGGACGCGGATACTCCTGTCGCCTGGTTACCCGCAGCGGCGAAAGAGAAAGGGCAAGAGAATCACGAACCGAGAGAGGCCATCCAACTGAACGGCTGACCCGAAAACCGGGAATCCGTTGTCGGTATCTGCAGTAGGGCCACCATTCTTCGGGCCCACAAATCGAGTTACAGGTTCCTTGATTTTCGTCAGTCCGCCATTATGCGGAAGACCGTCTGATGGGGGGTAGAACTTTGCTCTTCCCGGCCTTTTTTTGTGTTCCGTTCACGGCAGCCTTGTGTCAAGAGTTGTTCCGACACATGAGGCCTCCACGGGCTGAAGCGGCTTCACGCGAGCCAGTTGCTTACAACCGTCGTGTGCCACTGGCGTTTCGCGGTTTCGCCAGTGCCGTGCGTGGTCTAAGGCACGCAGTTACGTACCACTACTATACCAGCGTATTCCTGACGAGACACGCCACAGTCCTCCCAGTGGGTCGCTCCTGCCGGGTGCAGCCAGCAACTTCATTCGCCGGGCATGACTCCCGTCGGCTCCATCCGCTTGTACCCTTCGTGTGCCACTTGTGCCAGCCTACTTGTTGGCAGTGCCTGACAAACCGCATGCAAACACAGCACTGGACCGGCGCCCCCGTTCGCCCGTATCGTTATAGTTGTATCGTACTCATACTATTAGCTTATGCCCGGTTCACCCGATGCCGATGAATCTCTGGTCCTCGATTTCTCGGAATCGACTTGCCCGCCCCGGTCCCCAGGATCGCTGAGGTACCACGCGGGGCAGACCGGAGCGTCTCCAGGCAGGCCGCTAATCGCGGACGGCGATCCCTGATTCCTCCAGACGTGACTCACCGGCACACCACCTCCGATCCCGGGACCGGCGTTGCCGTGTTCGGGACCGAGGGCCACGACCAGTTCATCTTCTCTGCCGCCGGCTCGCGAACGGTCAGTATCAACGGTGCCCCCTGCCAGTTCCTCGACGCCGAGATCAACCTGCTCCAATTCGATGCCGGACCGGGTGGCGACCGCGCGGAGATGCTCTGACCGCACGACTGTCAGCCCGTTCTTTTCACTCCCAACTCAAGCCCGCACAACACGGCGACACGCCGTAGCCACATCGGGTGCGCCGGTGAACCGTTACCCATCAAATCTCCCCCTCTCGAGTGGTCTCGCCTCGCCACGCAGGATCCAGGCAGCAATGCACGGGCTCATCTGAACCTTGGGCAACGGTTTCCATGCGTTCCAAGAACTATCCCAGATTCATAGCGAAGGTCCCCACACGCGGAAAATGGCAGGATCGGCAACAATCCAGGATCGCCTCTGAATGCTTCGGGCAAATCCCACGACCAAACAACCCCAATTTGCCACACTGAACCGACCATTTTCCCCGACTAGTTGACGCCGGTGTTCGGGTTGACTACGGTAGACCGCGCATTCTCGATCGGCCGTAATTGTCGATCTTGAGAGGAAACCCGTCGCCCCGTTGCCCTTGGGGTATCGATGGACGCCGGCTTGATTTGCATCGACTGTTCTTCAGCACATAGGAAGGGGGCAGACATGTCGACTCGCTTCAATTTCTTTGGACGAAGCAGGGGTAACGCGGAGGGGTGCCGTTCGAAAAGCAACTGCTCACCGAGCCGGCGTGGGTGCGGAGCTCATCTGCGTTCCAGGTCGTTGCAGATCGAGCCCTTGGAAGATCGCATGCTGCTGGCGATTATCAACTGGGACGGTGGTGGTGGTAATACCCTGTGGAGCAACACGTTGAACTGGTCGAGCGACCAGTTGCCGGGACCGGATGACGAGGTCACCATCTCCGCCGCCGTAACGCACGACAGTGGCAACACGCAGGTCGCCAGTCTCACGCTGCAGGATTCCTTCTCGATTACCGGGGGAACACTGAATGTAACCGGCGAGTTTTTGGCCGCGGCCGGCAAGTCGATAACAGCCCAGGGATCGGGCGTTTCGTTGGATGCAGCCGGAGAGGCGGTCATCAACGGTGTTGATCTCTATGTGAAGTCCGGCGCAAGCATGGACTTCAGCACGACGGACACCGTCACGAACACGACTGACCAGATGTTTTGGACCGTGACTGGTTCGGGCAGTGCCCTGCGGTTTGTGAACCTGAGAACGATCGACAACGGAACGAGCAATCACCAGGACGTCTACCTGCGTGCGTTCCAGGGCGGTGAGCTCGATCTTTCGTCGGTCAACGAGTTGATCGATCCCAACTCGGGAGATCAACGCGGGCGTTCGATTCAGGTGAAAGCGGAAGGTGTCGGCAGCGTGGTCAAGCTCAACAGCTTACAGAACTTCGTCGATTACAGTGCCAGCACGACTTCGGCAGCCGACTGGCAGGAGGAGTACTCGCGATTGGAGGCTCTTCAGGGAGGCGCGATCCAACTCGGCGCTCTCACCTCGGTTCGCGGCGTCTATCTGCCGTTAGACGGCACGGGAACCATCGATACAACCACCTTTGTGGATTTCAAGTACGGCCGGATTGAGGTCAGCAATGAGGCGGCCAATCTCAGTGCGATCCGCAACGCTTATTCGACGGATTTCGTCATCAACGGCGTGAATGCGGAGTTGAATTCGTTGACATCGGCGGCCACTGGCAGCTTCGCCATCAATGGGTTCGACGTGGACCTCTCCAGTCTGACCGATGTGGACGGGGTCGACTTGGCGGTCAGCGGTGGCGTTGCCATCGAGCTTCCTGGCGTGATCACCGTCACGAACACGACTGACCAGATGTTTTGGACCGTGACTGGTTCGGGCAGTGCCCTGCGGTTTGTGAACCTGAGAACGATCGACAACGGAACGAGCAATCACCAGGACGTCTACCTGCGTGCGTTCCAGGGCGGTGAGCTCGATCTTTCGTCGGTCAACGAGTTGATCGATCCCAACTCGGGAGATCAACGCGGGCGTTCGATTCAGGTGAAAGCGGAAGGTGTCGGCAGCGTGGTCAAGCTCAACAGCTTACAGAACTTCGTCGATTACAGTGCCAGCACGACTTCGGCAGCCGACTGGCAGGAGGAGTACTCGCGATTGGAGGCTCTTCAGGGAGGCGCGATCCAACTCGGCGCTCTCACCTCGGTTCGCGGCGTCTATCTGCCGTTAGACGGCACGGGAACCATCCTCGCCGGCATTTTGGATATTGGCACCTCCTCCTGGCTCACCGGCAGCGGCGAAATCGTGGGCAACCTGATCAACCGGGCAACAGTCACTGCCGGCAACCTGCCCCAAGGACTGACTGTCCACGGCGACTACACCCAGACGCCCACGGGCAAACTGGTCGTCAACGTCGACGGGCCCGTCGAGAACAACAACTACTCGCTGCTCCGTGTGGACGGAGAGGCTGACCTCAAAGGTACGCTCGATATCCAGCGTGCCAGCAGCTACGTTCCCAATCTGCTTACGGACTACGCCGTTCTTGCCGCCGAGACAGTCAACGGCCAGTTCACCACCGTAACCGGAGGCGATATCAGCCCCGATCCGGATCTGACCGCCCACTACGGATCGAGCGTGGTCGTCCTCTCCCGGGCCTTCGGACGGGCAGCCCTGGCCGAATACGCCCATGAGAATACGGTGGCCGGACAGTCGGTATTCTTCGACGTGCAGCAGGTCTCCGACGGGCGGGTCGAGTTCGCCCTGTTCGATCCTGAAAACAACCTGGTATTTGTTTCCAACGCCACCCCCACCACCCCGGACCTGGGCGACGGCGGGCCCTTTGTGCTGACCGAAGCGGGAACGTACACGGTGCGTATCTACGGCGATCCCCTCGAAAACCCGGTTTACGTATGGGACATGGTGAATGTTCCCCCCACGGAGGTTCGGCCCCTGGCCGTTAACCAGACCGCCGCGGGCCAGATCGGCACTCCCGGCCAGACTCAGCGGTGGCAGCTTGAGGTGGGATCGCCGCGGGAGGTGACGCTCGACGTCCAGTCGATCCTGGGAACGGGCCAACAACTGGCGTTCACGCTCCTGGCACCCGACGGGCGGGCCCTGTCGCGAACCACCGCGTCGGCCGAATCGCCGGATGATGCCGACTCGCGCACACTCATGCTCGACCAGTTGGGAACTTACACGTTGGTGGTGGATGGAGTGGGCGACGATACGGCCGCTTACCAGTTTGCCCTGCTGGGCACGGCTGCCGACACGCCGCACATCGTGTCCCATGCGGTGACCGGCGACCAGGCCGATACGATCAACCAGGCGCACTTCCATTTTGACCGGGCCATGGATACGAGCGAGGGGAATTTTACCCTGGCCGACGACCTGGTCCGCTTCGAGAACCGGGATGGCCAGTTGACGCCTCTCGCCGCCACATGGGAAGACGCCGACACCCTGGTGATCACGTTTGCCCCCCTGCCGGCCGACCAGCCGGTTTCCATGGTTCTCGGGCCCCATATCACCAGTGCCGATGGGATGCTGCTCGATCAGGACGGCGACGGCCTGCCAGGCGAGGAGTCGGACGATCAGTATTCGGCCACCTTGTATTTCGACGCGAAGGGGCCCCGCGTGTTTGTCACCGAGCCGGCCGTGCGGGCCTCGGCGCCGCTGGACCACATCACCTTCCACTTCAGCGAACCCATTGTGGGGAGCACCTTCACCCTGGCGGACGTCACCGCATTCACCGGCCCCGGCGGCAACCTGCTCGGCCAGTTGACGGGCCGGGTCGTGGGCGTGGATTATGCAACGGTCTATTTTGCCGAACAGACCCAGAGCGGCCAGTACTCGATCTCGATCGGCCCCAACCTGACGGACGCCGCCGGGAACCTCATGGATCAAGACGGCGACGGGGTGACAGGCGATGCGTTTTCGATGACCCTCGACGTTCATTCGCCCAACTTGGTGGTCGAATCGGTCGGTAACCCGATCCCTGCCACCTACGGCGACACCCTGGATCTGACGTGGACGGTTCGCAACGATGGCGGCGATGCGGCGGCCGGCGTGTGGTGGGACTATGTCTATCTCTCGAAGGACGCCACATGGGACTTGGGCGACGCGCTCGTAGGCAAGGCCATCTACGACAGTGGCACCTCGGGCGCCGTGGCGGCCAGCGGCGGCCTGTATACGGGCACGCTCTCGGCCCCCATGCCCGGGGTGCTGCCGGGCGATTACCACGTGATCGTGCGGAGCAACCTCCTCCAGGGGCTGGCCGAATCGAACTATGCCGACAACCGGGCCGCCTCAGCCAGTGCGGCCCATTTCGATCTGCCGGTGCTTGCAGACGCCGTGGCCGATACGGGCGAAGTCGACTACCGCGAGGCACTCTACTATCGGATCGACGTCACGGCGGAGCAGGCAGGCGGCTCGATTCTGCTCAAGTTCGGCACAAGCGACACGACCGTGGCGAACGAACTCTACGTGCGAAAGGGGGCATTGCCCACGCGGGGCGAGTACGATGTGCGCTCGTCGCAGGGCCTGGCGTCGAACCAGTGGCTGATCCTTTCGCCGCTCCAGCCCGGCACCTATTACGTCATGGCCCTGGCCGCCCCGGACCAGCAGCAGATGGGCACGTTGGGAAACTACAGCTCGCAGATCGACGTGTACGTGGCGGGCGAATTTGAAGTGGTCGACGCCCACTTCGGTCGTGGCGGCACGGCGGGGAACCGCACCATCGAGATCAACGGCGTCAATTTCGATCGCACGATCACGGTCAGCCTCAGCGACGGGGCAGGGTTCACCCAAGAGGCCATCAGCTACTACCGCGTCGGCCCCGAAAAGCTCTATGCCACGTTCGACCTGACGCAGGTATCACCGGGCGTCTACGACGTGGTCCTGGAGAACTCGGCGGGGCAAGAGCAGGTTGTGGCCGCGGGGTTCGAGGTGGTCTATACGGCGGAGGTGCCGGAAATCGATGTCAACATCACGGCCCCGCCGGCGTTTCGGCGGGTGTTTCATGCGCCATGGGTGCATTTCCCGGTCACGGTGAGTTGGAGCAACAACGGCCTGAACGACATCACGCTGCCGATGCTCCAGTTCGTCAGCACCGAGCCCTTCGGCCCGAGCACCAGCGCAGTGCTGAGCGGACACGGCACGAACGTGGACACCTTCTTCGGCCTGGGCGACAGCGAGACCGTGCCAGGCCTGCTGATGCCCGGCGAAGCAGGCATTGCGACCCATCAGGTTGTTCCCCGCCCGCAGCAACAGGTCAGCGGCAACGAGCATGTCAGCTACACGGTCATCCCCTTCTATGACGAGCCGGCGGAGCTGTTCAACTGGGATGGCGAGAAGGCCGGGTTGCGTCCATCTTACCTCAACTCTCAGGAGGAATTGGACTCCGTTTTCGAGCAGTTCAAAGCCGCCATGGGCCCAACCAACGCCGACTACCTCCGTGTGCTGTGGGAAAGCTCCCTGACCCTTCCGTCAGTTCCCGAGGGCGTCTGGGACGCCACTGAGGCAATGGTGCAAGAGGCGTTCGATCGTTTCGCGGCCACGGTGACACCGTCGATTATCGGAAAAATCGATTACGCGACCTTCGATATCGCCATCAAGGAATTGACGGTCACAGCCGTGAACACGGAGAGTTTCGAAGCGACGACTGGGCCGGTTCGTCTCGACGGTTCATTTGTCTTCCCGAACATCGGCCCGGGTGAGTACGAACTGATGGTCACCGGCGGCGCGGTTACGACTGATCCCCGTGTGTTGGTTACTGTCCCTGACGGCGGGCCGGCCAACGTTGATGTGCCCGTTCTTTGGGGCGCAGCCTTGACGGGCTCCGTTGAGGACACGGCCGGCCAGCCGCTAGCTGGCGCTGCCGTCCGGCTCCAGTCGGCGGGACTGGGCCTCAGCTATGCGGCAGTTGCCGATGGCAACGGGGCGTTCACCGTGGCAGACATCTACCCGACCACGTATGACATAACCGTCGAGGCGAACGGCTTCGTCGACCACAAATCCGTCCTTGCGCTCACTCCCGCAGAATTTGCGAACCAGACCTTCAGGCTAACCGAGGGCGCAACCGTGTCCGGCACGGTCACCGATGCCGACACCGAGTCTCCCGTTGCCGAGGCGGAGGTCTGGGCCAGGAATACGGACAACGGCGATGTCGAACTCGCCATCACCGACGCCAACGGCGCATTCCAGTTTCAGGGCCTCCCCACCGGCCAGTGGGAGCTGACCGTCAGCCACATCCAGTACGTTGATTCCGAGCCTGCATTTCCATATATTGCCTACAATTCGCCGGTCTCGCAGGATTTCCAAATTCGACTGGGTGCTTCCGTCTCCGGCACGGTGACCGACGAGTCCGGCGCGCCTATCGCCCATGCACTCCTGACTCTCCAAGGCGATGGTGTCTTCGAGACGGCAATCTCAGACGAAGCCGGTCAGTACACCGTCACGAGCATGCCCGCCGGCGACTTCAACCTGTCGATCAGCGCAGACGGCTTTGCGCCTCTGACGATGGCCATCGACGGACTAAGTGCGCAGGAGCAGCGCGTGGGCGAGGATGTTACCCTCAGTGCCGGCCGGTCCGTCGCGGGGGTCGTCGCCGACAGCGCGGGCGGGCCTCTCGTGGGTGCCTCCGTCGCGCTGACGCCCAACTCCGGACTGGCCACGACCATTTTGACAACCGACGCTACCGGTGCGTTTTCCGCGGATCACCTCCCGGCAGACGTCTACCTATGCGAGGTAAGTTTGAACGGTTATGTGACGTCACGTCGGATGATCGACTTCAATGAGATTGACGCAAACGACATGGACTTCTCTCTTGCGGTCGGCGCCACGATCTCCGGCGCTGTAACGACTGCGAATGGCGAAGCGATCCTCTCCGATGTCGCGGTTGCCCTATTGGACATGGAAGGCATGCTCTTCGCCGCCGTGCCGATAGCGCCCGAAGGAACGTACAACTTGGTTGGCTTACCAGAAGGCGAATTCCAGCTTACCGCGTACTCCCCTACGCATATGTTCGACGCAGTGGCGGTTTCCACGAACGAGGGGGAAGCCGAAACAGTCGACCTTACTGCTGTGTCGGGAAGGATCTACGGTATCGTGACCGACCGGTTTGGCACTCCAGTTGCTGACGCAACCGTGGTGCTTTTCGCTACGGACCCTCTGACCGAACATGTCCACTCGATTCAGACTTCCTCTGCACCGGATGGAACGTACGAACTGCCGGCCTGCCCGGGTGGAGACATGTGGCTTGTCATCAGGCACGAGGCATTGGCTCAGACCGTGCACGAGGTCGCGGGATCCTGCGGCGATGACATCGCGTTAGACGTCTCCTTCGCAGAAGGCTTCGCCCTGACGGGAGTAATTACAGCCGATGATACCGGCCTGCCGGTCGAGAATGCAGAGGTCTACCTTCTGTCTTTGGATTCCCCTGCAATACCTCCGGCTAGAGTCTCCAGCGACGCACTGGGTGCTTGGGAGCTGCCAACTCTTGCCGCAGGGAGCTATCGGCTGGTGGTTGTGGCCCTCGGATTTGAGCTCCACACGGAGGATTTCGATCTATCCGAGGACCAGGAGATCGTCGTTTCCCTTCTCCAAGCTCAATCTGTCCTGGAAGGTATCGTACTTGACTCGACTTCTGGCATGCCACTCGGCGGCTCACTCGTGATCTTCTTCAAAGAAGGCGTCCCTGTCGGGCAGACCACGTCGAGCCAGGATGGTTCGTTCGTGCTTAAGGGGCTGCCTGCAGGTAAGTACGTGACCGTAGTCGTCTCAGTCGGAAGAGCAGCGGAAGAAGAGGTCGTCTACGACGGTTCGTCGCAGGTTGTCGTGGAGGCACTGATAGCCGCCCGAGGAAGTTCTGGGCCGGCTAATGAATCGTTGGTGCCGCGAAACGCAACCGCTGCCACTTCGCTGTCAGCAGCCGCCAATCGGACCGATTCTGAAGATCAGCGCGGATGGCTGGAGAGACTGTTTTTCGATTCCGAACAAGCAGTGGCGGAAGCCCAGTTGAAATACGATTGGGCATGGCAGAATTACCAGGCGGCCTTGACGTGGCCATGGAAGCGTTTGCCAACGGTTCCCACGGTGACGCCTCCAATCTGGTGCTGCACTGGTGATGGTGCAATCGTCGGGAGGTACGAGAGGTTGAAGACAGAAGAAAGGAGTCTAATCGCGGAGAAGGTACAGCTTGGCTCCTACATCCGAGAATGGCACCGCCTCGCAGATGGTGCGCTTCGTGTTGAGGGGGAGATCAACCGCAATTTCGCTGACGCTGCCTTGGACCTGGCCAAGTCCGCGCTTGACGAAGCGGCGGGACTCATCAATACCCTCATTGGCATAGGCGGATGGTATGGCAGGGCTGTGGCTCTTATGACGTTTGCTGTCGGTAGGGCAGGAGTCGCCAACCACTTCTCCGGACGCCTGGCAGAAATTGGACTGAAGATTATAGAGAACCGCGAGAGTTGGAACAGCAAGGTCGATGCGTTCAAGGCCAAGATTGACGCCTTTCAGGCCAAGATAGATGCGTATGAGATCGAACGCCAGAAAGCTGATGCTGAGTGCGAGGACCCGAAGGCTCCTTCAGTCAACGCGGGCACGCTCTGCGTTGGCGGAGGGATGTCGCTTGACGTTCTTGCCGATATTCGCGATCAGTTGGTTGGCGTCGACTACCATGTTGAGGTCACGAGTCCAGCTCCAGGAATCAGCATTAGTTCCGACGGTGGTGCTTCCATAAGCGCAAGTCACTGCGGGTCATTCTCGGTGAGCTATGATCTTGTCATCGACTGCAACAATAGTTGGATCTGGTTTCTTGACGATGAGAGCAGGACGAGCGGGACACTGTCCGTGGTCGTCAATCCCGAGACCCATCCCAGTTGTGGAACGCCGCCGACCCCGGGCGACTGCGAGCAGCTTGTGCAGGAACTCAACGAAGCGACCGGTTGCACCGAGTGGAAAATCAAACCGGTCTACTCAGCACAATGCGGAGCTTTCGACCCGAACGACATTATCGGCCCGTGGGGCATCGGCGAAGAGCACTGGATCGATTCGCAATCCACCCTCGACTACATGATCCGCTACGAAAACGACCCCGAAAAGGCCTCCGCACCCGCCGCGGTCGTCCGGATCACCGAGACTCTCGATGCCGATCTCGACTTCTCCACCTTCCGCCTAGGCACCATGGGCTTCGGCGATACCGTCATCACCCAGGCCGTCGGACTGACCTCCTACTCGACCCGGCTCGACTTCCTCGACGAGCTGGGAATCTACGTCGACGTCTCCGCGGGAATCAATACCGCCACCGGCGAGGCCTTCTGGGAGTTCAAGTCGATCGACCCCGATACCGGCGAGGTCCCCTTCAACCCGTTCCTGGGATTCCTGCCGCCCAACCAAGACGGCTCCGAAGGCCAGGGTTACGTCACCTATTCGATCAAGCCGAAAAGTGACGCAGCCACCGGCACCGTGGTCGACGCCCTGGCCACGATCCTCTTCGACCAGAACGAACCCATCGATACCCCGGCCATCTTCAATACGCTGGACGCAGCCGGACCGACAAGCATTGTCGCCGTCCTCCCAGCGGAGAGCTATCCCGGCTTCCTCGTGAGCTGGACCGGCCAGGACGATGAGAATGGATCGGGCATCGGCGGCTATGACGTCTACGTCTCGACCGACGGAGCGGCGTTTGAACTCTGGCTGAGCGACACGACCTTGACCGCAGCGCCTTTCGAAGGGGCAGAGGTCGGCCACAGCTACGCCTTCTACTCGCTTGCCATCGATCGCGTGGGACACAAGGAAACCCTTCCGGCTGCGCCGGACTCGCAGACCTCCGTGGTTGAGCCGATCACGGTGGAAGTGGTGGGCGTCAGCGTCGCGACCGATCCGACGGTCGTGATTACGGTCCAGTTTGCCGAGGAGATGGATCTTCAACCCATGATCGACGACGGATCGATTCTCTCGGCCGTCACCCTGGTGGGCCTCGCCGGTGGTCTGGCCACCCTTGCCGCCGATCAGTTTGCCTGCGACGACGCGACAAGGACGCTCACGATCCAGGTCAATGGGACCCTGCCGGCCGACTGCTATGAGCTGAGTCTCGACGGAAGCCGTGTTGCCAGCACCGACGGGCATGTCCTTCGCGGCGGCGTCTCGGGAATGGCGTTCGAAATCACCTCGTCCGGAGCCGAACAACTCCTGCAGGCCGGCAGCACCGATCTCGACGTGGAATCCTATTCGGTTCCCCTGCTGGTCGACTACAATGCCGACGGGCTGCTGGACCTGCTGGTCGGTGAAAAGACTGCCGAAAGCGAAGGTAAAGTCCGGGTTTATCTGAACCAGGGCACGAGCAGCGCACCTGTTTACGATTCGTTCGCCTACGCTCAGACAACAGAGGGCGACCTCGTCGTGCCCGGCTCCGGCTGCCTGGGCGCATTCCCGCGGATGCACGACCTGACCGGCGACGGCGAAAAAGATCTCGTGATCGGCCTGGCGGACGGACGAGTGCAACTCTGGAGAAACGTGGGTACCAACCTGGCGCCCGAGTTCGCCCTGCCGGAATACTTGCATGTCGGCCAGCCCGGAGCCAAGGCCGAAATCAACGTCGGCGCCCGCGCTACCTTCGAAGTCACGGACTGGAACAACGACGGCCGCGCCGACCTCGTCGTGGGCGGGCTCGATGGCCGCGTCCGCCTGTTCCTCGATCAGGCTGCCTCGGGCAGGCCCGATTTCCGCAGCCAGCAGTTCGTCCAGGACGGCGATCACGACCTGGTGCTGACGAGTGGCCGCTCGAGCGTGGCCGTTGCCGATCTCGACGGTGACGGACGGAAGGACCTCGTGATCGGCGATACCGACGGCACCTTGCGATTCTATCCGAACGTCGGCACGGATTCCGCGCCAACATTCAACGGCTGGCAGCCAATCGAGGCCGGCGGCGCCGAGATCGATCTGCCGGGCAGCGTCAGGTCCCGCCCATTTGTGGGCGACTTCAACGACGATGGCATTCTCGACCTGCTTGTCGGGGCCGAAGACGGACTGGTCCGGCTCTATGCCGGACTCACCGCAGGCGGGCCGACGCAGCTTGCCCAACCGCTCCTGGGTCAGGCCGGCGGCTGGTATGTGCACACCTTTGCGGTGGCCGCCGAAGCGAATACTGCGCCTGTGCTCGGCGCCATCGGCACCAAACAGGTCAACGAACTCGTCCCCCTCGCGTTCACCGCCACCGCCGTCGACCAGGACCTCCCCGCCCAGACGCTCCAGTTCAGCCTGATCGGTGCTCCCGAAGGAGCAACGATCAACGCAACATCCGGCGCGTTTTCCTGGAC
>CAYSCH010000130.1:0-22148 GCA_964429355.1 uncultured Planctomycetaceae bacterium
GTGGCAAGCTCGGCGCCATGAAAATCATGGTCTCCCTGTGGAAGCCAATCCTCTCCCCGTTCCCTATTCCGCCGGCTTGGAGCGAGTCGAGCCGGCTTCTACCTCGAAGGGAACGGCGGGCAGGAATCCGTAGGAGATGCGCCGCTCCTTGGGCATGGGCGATTCTTCTGTGGCCACGGGGGTCCACTGGCGGAAAACCTCGAAGATCAGGTTCCCCTTCATCCCCGCCTTGGCCAGCTTGGCGTCGGCCTTGAGCTTCACCGCCACGCCCGGCTCCTTGGGCGTCACTTCTTCCACGCTGATGCCGGCGGGCGGATCCTGCAGCTCCACACGGATCTCGGCCGGCAGAGGCAGCTTCTCCGTCAGCCGCGCACCGACCGTGGCCGATTCACCCAGTTTCAGTTCGATAAGGGTCGGCGGAAACTCCAGCGGGATCTTCGGCACGGGCTTCCCGGTCACGACCACGGTCCACTGCTCGGCGGGCACGATCTGCAACCAGAGAAAGGCCTGCATCATGCTCTCCGCCGGAATCACCGGGCGGGTGAATCGGCGCTGCCGGTGGCTGCCGGGCGACAGGCCGTCCATTTCCAGAATCACGTGTTCCACCGGAGCCTTGGGCGGAATTGTGAGCGTCAATTGCACCTTCCCTTCGCCACGGGGCACCTTCGCGCCGGTCAGCACGAATCCCGGCGGAGGCTCGACCAGAGAAAGCTCGATGTCGTCGTCATACTGGCCTCGGCGCAGGGCGTGCACGGTGATCGGCACGTGCGCCCCGGGCCGGGCAATGATGCTCGAAGGCACCACGCGCAGATCGAAGTCCGGCTGGGGCCGCCGAAGGTACAGCCGGTAGATGAAGTCATCGCCCCCGTTGCGCTGGGCGTCCGTCACCTGCAGGTAGTAAGGCCCCTTGCCTCGCAGGTCGACCGCGAGCAGCGAATCGGCGTGGTGGGTGATCAGCGGTTCCGCCTCGTCCTTGTAGTCGTCGTTGAAGCCGACTTCCTTCCCCTCCGAATCGGTCAGCGTCAAGGCCGAGTCGAGGGGGGAGCCGCCTCGCCGGCCAAACACCTCGATCGCGAGCGTGCCATGCCCGTCGAAACGAAACACATCGCAGTCGTCCGGTTTGTCGATCCGCCCGTTCACAATGGTCGGCATGGTGAGTTCCTGCGCCGTTTCCACCGTGTTGTTCGGTTCCTGGTCGAGAACCTCGGTGGTCATGTCGATTCGCAGCGGAAAGCGGATGTCGACCCGATCGCTCTGCGGAATGGAGTACCAACGGATGGGGCGATTGCGGTTGAAGCTGGCACGCACATTCAAATCGGTCTCCGCCAGGTTCCAGCCCTGCAGTTTGACGGCCACCTCGGTTCCCGCGCGGCCGCCGAGGGGGAAGATGCCAGTCACAAAAGGCAGCTCGCCGAGGGTGATGCGGTAAACGAAATCCTCGCGCCCGCGATAGATCGAGTCGTGAATCTCGCAAATGTACTTGCCGTCGGCCGGAATCTCGTAGTAGATCACCGGATCCTGGCGGAAATGGTAGGCGCCGGCATAGGCCAAACGCTTCCCCTCGTCGTTGTAGAGAGCCACCACGGCCTGGAACCAGCCAGGCACGGCGTCGGCCAGGTAGGGCATCAGATCGCGGGCAGCCGTGTTGACCACCAGCCGGGTTCCCTTGCTGGCCGTGAAAATGAAGCGGTCCACGTCGCCGGGCATGATCTGCCCGTTGACCACCACCGGGAGCGTGGAACCGATCACCGGGTCGGGCGTCTCGTCGTTGGGCTCGGTCTCTTTCCGTTCTTCCCACTGGTCGATGAAGAACCAGACGGGATTCGACATTCCGCTGGGACTGATCACCCGCATCTCGCGTTTTCCCATCGCCGCGTCGGCGGCAAGGGTGATCTTGAGTGTGAGTTCTTCGATGATCTGGCTGTTGGGCTGCCGTTTGGGGTCGGAATCGCGTTTGCGGTAGACCTCCATCTCCTTCAACTGTTCCTCGGTAATGCCGGCGGCCTTGGCAACCTCTTCCAGCGCAATCGGTTTGGATTTTCCTTCCGCTTCGAGTTTTTCCCGGGCCTCGTCGAGCATCCGGTTCAGTCCCGAGTACTCCCCTTCGGTGAGCGGGCGATAGTGTTTAACCACCTCCACAGCTACGCCGCTGCCTGCAAAGTAGACCTGGCTGGTCTCCTTGATGAACTGTCCCCCCACGATCACCTCAAACGACGTTCCTCGCTGTCCGCCCGTGGGATAGACATAGCCGATGTGCGGAGGGGGACCCTGCTCCTGAGCATGGAGAAGAGGGGTGGCGGCCGCGAGGGCCGCGATTGCTACGAATGCCAGCCGATGGAAAAGAATCATGCTACGCTCCGCCTCACGTAATCTCCTTCAACCGCCCACCCGTCTCCAATCCCTCATCCGGCCCGGGAACGGCGCGGATGAATTCGTTCGTCGGGTGGGGCAACCCGGCCTCCGGATCGATACCGAGCAGTTCGTACATGGTTCCGATCAAATCAGCCGGATAGACGGGCCGATCTTTGACGTATTCTCCCTTGGCATCGGAGGAACCGACGACCTGTCCCCCCTTGAATCCGCCGCCGGCCACGACGGCGGAGAAAACGTTGCCGTAGTGATGCCGTCCGCCGTTCCAGGGCGAGGCCCAGTCGACCTTGGGCGTGCGGCCGAACTCGCCGCTCCACCAGACGATCGTCGTGTCGAGCAGCCCTCGGTCGGCCAGATCGGCGATCAATGTGCCCATCCCCTTGTCCAATTCCGGCAGCTTCCGGCGCATCGAGGGGAAGTGATCTTTGTGGGTGTCCCATCCGTTGTAGTTGATGGTCACGAATTTCACGCCCTCTTCGATCAGGCGCCGAGCGGCCAGGCACGATTGCCCGAAAGTATTGCGGCCGTAGCGGAGCCTGAGAGCTTCTTCTTCTTGCGAAAGGTCGAAAACCTTGCCCGCGTCGCCCAGGATCAGGTCGTATGCCTGGTCCCTGGCCTTTTGGGCCTCGACTACTTGCGGATGCTGCGGGAGGAACGCCGCCAGTGTGTTGGAACCGTCGAGCAGGGCGCGCCGCTCCTGCTGCTGGCTGTCGGAGATGCCCGGGGCCACGATTCCTTCGACGGCAAAGCGATAGGCGTTCGGGTCGCCGCCAGTGGCAAAGGGCTTGTAGCGGATGCCCATGAACCCCGCTTCCGAGAACCGGCCCTGGGGCTGGGTGAGCACGATGTAGGGTGGAATCAGGCTCTCGGATCCTTCCAGGTTGGCCTTGAATGCCGTGACCACGGCGCCGACCGATGGATAGACCAGGCGGCCCCCCGCCATCCGCCCCGTCTGCGTCATGTAAGCGGCCGTCTCGTGCCCGTTGATTCCGTGGGTCATGGAGCGGATGATGGAGTACTTGTCCGCCACCTTCGCCAGTTCGGTGAGCAGGCTGCCGATGCGGATCCCCGACACGTTGGTTTCCAGAGCCCCGGTCAATGGGCCAGTGTAGTCGCTCCCGGCGTCCGGCTTGGGGTCGAACGTGTCGGTGTGGGGCGGACCCCCCCACATCCAGATCTGGATCACCGCCTTAGCCTTTGCCACCGGCGCGCCGGCCGGGGCGGAGGGCTCCTTGGCGGGCTCCGCAGTCGGCAGAGGAGGCTCGGCAGCCCCGCTCGACAGGTGTCCTGCCGCAAGCAGCCCAGCCGAGCCGAGAATGCCTCGCTTCAGGGCTTCGCGACGGGAAACCTGCTGGTAACTCCCACCGGGAACCACGCGATTGTCGTTCGCAGACATGTTGTCTCTCCTCTTGCCGGATGGAAGGCCGTGCTCCAACGGGCGGCTGCTCGATCAGTGTTTGAACAGGAATTCGTCGCTGTTGATCAGGGCCCACACCAGGTCCTCGGCTCCCTGACGCGACTCGGCCCGCCCGGAAGCCTGGGTGCGTTCATCTCCCGTCGGCTTGCGCGAAAGGATCGTCAGGTAGAGCAGCTCCGCCTTGTCGGAAGACTCACCCGACTTCAGCAGCTCCTGGAGCTTGGGCCCTTCCCGGATCTTCTTGAGGATATGGGTGGAGTTGATCAGGTGCAACGCCTGGGCGGCGGTGAAGCGATTGTTGCGTTCCGACTCCATACCCGCGTCGCGCGGCGGGCGCCCGAAGGTCTCCAGAACGCTGCTGGTAATACTGCCGTCGGGGAGCGTGATCGAACGCTGCTTTTCGGGAATGAACGTGAACGGCTCGGGGATCATGCTGCTGTACGATTCGGTTGTGCCCGTGATCTCGCAGATCGCGTCGAGAATGACTTCGGCCTCCAGACGCCGCAGGGAGTAGCAGGCGAAGTTGTTCGCCGCCGCAACCGCCTCGCCCTTCGGAATGCACGAGAGCTGATAGGTTTGGGAGTTGAGGATCACGCGGTAGATGTGCCTCAGGTCGTATTTGGCCTGGACCAGCTCCGCCGCAAGCCAATTGAGCAGTTCGATGTTCTGCGCCGGGTTGTCGGGCCGAATATCGTCGGGCTCGTGCACGATGCCCCGCCCGATCAGCCAGTACCAGACGCGATTGACAATGTGCCGGGTGAACCAGGGATTCTTCGCGTCGATCAGCCAGTCGGCAAACACCTCCCGCGGATCCTTTCCCGGAGGGAGATTGCCTGGCTCGCCGTCGGGAAAGACAGACGCCGCCGGCGCGGCATCGGTTTCCTTCTTCGGCTTGCGGGGATCCCAGACAATGATCTCTTCCTTCCACTCGCCGGTGGGCTTGAACCCGATCTGAGAGAAGAAGACCGCCATGCCCGCCAGACGCTCTTTCGGCCAGGTATCGGTGCGGACCCCCATGAAGGCGAGCGCCACGGCGCTGGCGATGGCCGGAGGCTCCTTGCTTTGCAGGGCCCGGTAGAAGTTGACTTGCGGCGTGCGGAAATTGCTGCCGCAGGCGGTGAGCAACTCCCGCACGAAGCGGTCGTACGGCATGTTCTCTTCGATCGACGTCCGAATCCAGTGGTGGTACGCCTGGGAGGCGTTCGGCCAGAGATTGATCGGAAACTCCGACTTCACTCGCAGCAGATCGCTCCACTTCATGGCCAGGTAGTCGGCAAACTCCGGCCGCTGGAGCAGCTCGTCCACCAGTTTGGCCCGCTTGTCGGCCTCCTCGCTCTCCAGGAATCGCTTCGCTTCTGCCGCCGTGGGCAGCGTGCCGGTCGTGTCGAGGTAGACTCGCCGCAGGAAGGCCCCGTCGGAGCACGGATTGGCCGGTTCGATCTTCAGCTCCTTCAGCCGGGCGAAAACCAGTTCGTCGATCTTGCCGCGAGGAGTCGGCAGAGTTGGCGTTTCGAAGGGATTGCTCTTGGCGAGCTTCTCTGCCAGGTCAAAGGCGAAATCGCCAGGTTCCGTCTCGGAGAGGTCGGGCCGCTTGCTCACCCGGACGAGAAAAGTCTGCTCGGCCGTCTGCGCCTTCGGGCCGGAAGTCTGGACCGTAACGGTCACGGAGTACTCCCCCGGCGGTTGCGACTTGCCGGTCGGCCAACTGAAAACACCGCGCTTTGCGTCCACAGTCGCACCCTCCGGGGCATCGCCAAGACGGTAGCTGAGTTGACCCGGCGGATAAGCTGGGCTCGCGGGGATCTGAAGCCAGGCGGTCTGCCCCTGGATGATCTCCTGATCGGCAATGCGGGGAATCGCCAGCGGACTGGAAGTCTTGGATCGCAGCGACAAGGCAAATCCGGCCAACACCACGAGCAACCCGAAGGTCACACCGATCAGAAGCCAGACCACGTAGGGCGACTTCTTGCGTCGGTGGAGGGGGGACTTTGCAGCCGGCTTGACGACGTCGACGGCAATCTTGGGCAACTGGCTATCTTCAGGGGCCGAAACCATCCAGGCCTCTCTCTGGGAAGGACGAGCACCGTTTCCCGGCCTTGAAAGCCGCTGGCAAAACCGCCGATGGTAGATCCATGCCCGTGGGATACTCCCACGTTTGGTCAGGGCTTCTAACTAAGAGCCGCTAACAAAACCACCGGCAGTGCACATCCATGCCCGTGAGATACTCCCACGTTTGGTCAGGGCTTCTAAGGAACCTACCCTTTCATTCTAAGCTACCCCGTATGGGTGTCTATAGTTTTTTATGCATCCGTATCCACGTCGGCCCGGGTAAAGTACCAGTTGGCCAGGTCAAACAGCCCTTCTTCCTGCCATTGTGGCTCCGTTGGCTTGGGGGTGTAGACCAGCAGCGGCCAGTTCGACGGGCGCCGCCAGAAGCCGAACCTCGTGAGCAAACGGGCGATCGAATCTGGGGTCAGGCATTCCACAACGGCCGTCTCCATTCCCCAACGGCGCGCAATCGCCAGCAATTCGGCCAGCAAGACCGCCAGATCGGCCGGTTCTTCGTAGAGAAAATCTGCCAAGTGGGCCGAGGTGCCGTGGAAATGGTAGACCAGGTAACTGCGAAGTTGATTCTCCTCGTCGCTCAGCGTCAGGGCACGATACCGTACACCGGGCGCATCGGCGAAACGCCAGTTGAGGAACTCCGACGATCGATCGCCGAGGATAGGCAGTTGTTTCGCTACCCGCAGGAACAGGGCATCGAACCGCTCGTCGTAACGGTCCACAACTTCCACGCGGGTCCCCAGCGGGCGGCGACACCAGCACTCGGCGCTGCCGAAGTGGAGCACCAGATTCAGGATTGCACAACTCGGCCGGCGCAACCACTTGCGGCGGAGAATCGGCGGCAGGAAGGGTTCGCTCGTGAGCGGCTTGGCCCAGCGGCTTACGTCGCCCAGCAGACGATAACCGATTCGCTCGAGGACCCGTTGGCTCCGCCGATCGCACACTCCATAGACCAGCGGCAGCCCCTGCACCTGGGCGGCCTCGAGGGCCTTCCGCTGCAACTGCAACGCGGGGCCGAGGCTGCGGTGAGCCTGGTCCACATTCATGTCGACCGCCTGGCCGGCCGTCACCGGGCGATGCCCAATGCGCATGGCCCGCTGCATAAGGCCCACGCTGCCGATCGGCATCTGGTCGTTATCCTGAAGGAGCCAGTCGCTGGCCGCTCCCTCTCGATAGAGCCAGCCGTAGCGAGCCTCCGTGGCTTCCGGCAAGTTGCGCTGCCAAAGCTCGAGGATCGTCTGTTCGTCGCCGGTTGAAGTCGGATAGATCTGGTAGGTCATCAATCAGTTTCCGTTGTTGGAGGCCAACACGGGGGGCTCATGAAGGTATTCGGCCACCTTGCGCTTGGCCTCGATGTCGTCGTACACGCGGGAAACCTGTTCGGGGCTGAGCCCGATCGCCTCCGCAACCATTTCCGGCGGCACGCGGTGGCTTTTCCCGTAGAGGCACAAGTCCATCTGGTCGTAGGGCAGGGAGAAGAAGAACTCTTCCTGCGACTGGGCCAGCGAATAGGTGTCGGTTGTCGGCGGGCGGAGCCGCACGGACTTGGGGACTCCGAGGAACTCGGCGAGCATGTAGACCTGGGACTTGTACAGGTGGGCGATCGGTTTGACGTCGGCCGAACCGTCGCCGTTCTTGACGAAGAATCCCAGATCGTATTCGAGCTTGTTGGGCGTGCCCACTACGGCATAGCGGAGCCGGTCGGCGTGGAAGTACTCGATCATCTTCCGCACGCGCTGCTTGAAATTCGTGGCCGCCACAACCGTCTGGTAGGCCTCCAGCGGAAGCCGGGCCTTGTGCTGCTTGCCGTCGGGGCTTTCCATGACCGCCGAGAAGACGCGATAGACGGAATCGCCGAACAGGTTCGGCAACACGATCTTGGCCCGGCATCCTTCGCCATATTCGGGAAAGACGGAGCGGAACGCCTCGTCGCGCCTTCGATAGCAGCCGATTGCTTCCAGCGTCGGAGCGATGTCTTCCAGGACCGACTCGATTCCAAACCGGTCGGCAACCTCGCGCCCCAGTTCGAGGCTTTCCGGATCGCTGTCCCGTTCCGGCATCAGGATGCCCAGCACTCGGTCCGGCCCGAGGGCCCGCACGCACAGAGCGGCACACACGCTGCTGTCGATCCCGCCGGAAAGGCCCACCACGAGTCCCTTGCGGCGCAGACGCCGCACGACCTGCTCGCGCAGAGTGGCGGCAATTCGGTCCGCTTCCTGACGCGGATCGATATCCAGGGAATCGACGGAAAATGAAACATGTCCAAGTCGGCTCATACGAGCGCTCCTTCCAAGAGGCGTCTGTCAATTTTGCCATGATCCGTTCGCTCCAGATGATCGCGGAACTCGATGATCTGGGGGACCATGTAGTCTTCCAGTTGGCTGGCGCAGTGGCGCTGCAGGTCCCGCGCGGTGGCTTCCGTACCGGGTCTGCGGACGACAAAAGCCTTCACCGCACGGCCGAGCAGCTCGTCGGGAACACCGATCACGGCGGCCTCGGCCACGGCCGGGTGGTTGTGAAGTGCGTTTTCCACCTCGCGCGGGCTCACCTTCTCGCCGCGACTCTTGATGACGTCGTCGACGCGGCCGACGAAATACAGAAACCCGTCCTCGTCCTGGCGAAACAGGTCGCCCGTGTAGAATACCCGCTCCCCCTCGACGGGACCGGGGCGCAGCACGCGCTCGGTTTCTTCCGGCATCCGCCAGTAACCGCGCATGATGTTCGATCCACGAACGACGAGCTGGCCGACCTCGCCGCGTCGCACCGGCTGGCCCTGCTCGTCCACCAGGCAGATCTCCTGGTTTGGCAGCGGGACTCCCACCGAATCGGGGCGGCGATCGAGTTCTTCCGGCGGCAGGGCACAGACCCGCTTGCACTCCGTCAGTCCATACATCGAATGCAGTGTCACGTGCGGCAGAATCAACCGCAACCGGGCGATGTGATCCGAAGGCAGCGCGGCTCCCGTGTTGGTGATGTAGCGGAGCCGGCTCAGATCGTGGCGTTCGAGATCCGTCTCCAGCAGCATCGCCAGCATGGTGGGCACGATCGGGAAGGCGGTTACCCCTTCGGCGACCATCTTGTTGAGAACCGACTCGGGGTAGGCGAAAGACCTCTCGATCACCAGAGTACCGCCGAACTGGGCGGCCATCAGTATGTGGTAAAGCCCGTAGTTGAACGAGAGCGGCAAGGCGTTGAGGATCACGTCTTCCGGCGTGTTTCCGAAGTACGAGGTCAGGGTCGTCGACGAGGCGACCATGTTCTGATGGGTGAGCATCACCCCCTTGGGAACTCCCGTCGATCCGGAGGTGTACATCACCGCCGCCAGGTCGACATCGATCGCCCGGCGAGGCGGATCGCCCACGTGGTGCTGGTGGCGGTCAAGCAGCTCCTGGAAACCGACCGTTTGTTTGTCGGACGGGATGCCGGACGGCCGGCTCGTCGGCACGAGAACGACGCAGCGCAGATCGGGCGTATCCTCCAGCCCGGCTTCGATTGCCGAGACCCGGCGCGACGACGCGATCAGGACGGCGGCGCCCGAGTGGGTCATCAGGAAATGGAGTTTTTCCGCCTTCGTCGTTGCCCCCACCATCATGAAGGCTGCCCCCGCCTTGAGGATCGCAAACACGCTGATGGCGATCTCGATGCTGTTGTCCAGCATGATCGCCACACGATCGCCGCGCGATACGCCCAAGGCAATCAGGGCGTGAGCCAGGCGATTCGATGCCGCCTCGTACTCGGCGTACGTCAGCCGCCGCGGGCCGCAAACCAGCGCCGTCTTTTCGGGCCGGAGTTCTGCACTTCGCTGAAGGAATGATTCCAATTGCATGGCGGGATCCTGAATCAACCAACGGCCGCGGTCAGTTTGCGCTCGAGGAACCGGGCGATGTTGTCAACCGAATCGAGGTTCTCGGGGATCAGCTCGGAATCGTCGATCTTCAATTCCCACCCGGCTTCGAGAAAGGCAACGAGTTCCAGAACACCCGTCGAATCGACGATTCCCATCTCCAGAAAGCTGTCGCCGTCGCCCAGTTCGTCGTTTCCTCCGAACAGGAAGCTTTCCCGGATGAAATGGCGGATCTTTTCACGTGAGTCTTGCATGGATATCCTCTTGGTTGTGGACTGGTCAGTTGGTGGTCGAGTAGGGATTCGGATCGAGGACCGTATCATGGGTTGGGCTGTGGGGCCGGGTCATTTGCTGCACCAGACAGGTTCCAGACCTGTCCCGCGGCGCCGGGAACGCTTGCCTGCTGCCGGTCCACACCGGCCGGATGGAAGTTGCGAATCAATCGGTCCACGAGAATCTGCGTCGATAGAATCGCCACCAGGGCCATGTTGTCTTTCACCCCGATGGCCCGTCCGCTGCGGGCCTTGTGGACCAGGTGTTCGACGGCCTTGGCCTTAAAAACGCCGCAGCTCTCGATCTGCCCCGGCGAGAGCATGTCTTCCGTATACCCGCTGCGCAGCGGATGCTCCGGGCTGCCGAAGAAACCGGCCGCCTCGGGCGCACGGTACGGCTGTTTGGGACGCTCGACAATCTCGTCCGGCACCAGTCCGACGGCCGCCCGTTTGAGCAGGTATTTTTCGCACAGGCCCTTCATCTTCAGTCGCGGCGGGATGCGCCCGGCCAGTTCGGCAAGACGGTAATCGAGGAACGGAAACCGCCCTTCGACCCCGTGGGCCATCGCCATCCGGTCGCCCTGGGACGAGAGGATGTAGCCCGGCAGGAGGACGGCCGATTCCAGGAACTGGGCCCGGGCCAGCGGTTGCCACTGGCCAAGTGCGGCAGGGAGCATCTCGCGGATGTCATTGTGGGGCTCGCTGGAGCGATCGGCGGCCACGTAAGCCTCGCTCAAGAACCGCTTCAGGTGGGCTCCCAACTGCCATCGTGGCAGATGAGAAAACAGCGGGTCTTCCAGGTCGTTCACGCCAACATGGAAGAATGCCTGCAGGTAGGCCGGCGACTGGGCCTGGAGGTTGGGCATGTAGGGGTAGAGCTTCTTCAGCAGCAGGCTGCGCAGCCGGCTATTGGGCTCCGCAGCCCAGAAACGGCGGACCTTGGCCTCCTTGAAGATGTCGTAGCCGCCCAGGATCTCGTCGGCGCCCTCGCCGGTGACGACCACCTTGCAGCCCTGCTGCCGCACCCGGCGGGCGAGCAGGTACAGCGGAACCGGCGCCGTGCGGAGGATGGGACGTTCGGCGTGAAAGATCGCATCGGCAAACGCCGCCCCGATGTCTCCGTAGCTGCATCGTAACTCGTGGTGCCGCGTACCCAGCCGCTCGACCATCATCCGCTGGAAACGGCTCTCGTCGAAGTCCGCGTCGTCGAAGGCCACCGAGAATGTCTCCAGCGGTGTCTCGGTCACTTGCCGAATGAGAGCGGCCGTAACCGACGAGTCCAGCCCGCCGCTCAGGTAGGCCCCGACCGGCACGTCGCTGCGGAGTCGCAAACGCACCGCGTCGGAAAGCAGGTCCAGTAGCGTCTCCGCTGCCTGCCGTTCGTTGAGCGTCGAATCCGGATCGTAATCGAGCTGCCAGTACCGCCAGCATCGCACCTGGCCGTTCTCCACAGCCAGGCAATGCCCGGGCGGCAATTCCTCAATCCCCTCGAAGACCGTTCGCGGTGCAAGCGGGGTCCAGTAGGTCAAAACCTGGTTGAGTCCCACCGGATCGAGCCTGAGTGTGACTTGCTCATCGGCTGCGAGCGCCTTCACTTCCGAGGCGAACAGGAATCGCCCGGCGCCGGAGGTGTAGTAGAGAGGACGGATCCCGAGCCGGTCGCGCGAGAGGAACAGCCGCCGGCGCCGGCGATCCCAGAGGGCGAAGGCCCACTGCCCGTTGAAATGTTCGACGCAGCGGTCGCCCCACTGCTGGTAGGCGTGGAGGATGACTTCCGTATCGCTTCGCGTGGCGAACCGGTGCCCCAGTCCGATCAACTGCTCGCGGAGTTCCAGGTAGTTGAAGATCTCTCCATTGAAAGTCACCTGGTGCGAGCCGTCCCGGGTGGCCATCGGTTGAGCGCCCCCGGCCAGGTCGATGATGCTCAGGCGCGCGTGTCCCAAGCCGACGGGCCCGTCGACGGTTGCGCCGGTCGCGTCAGGCCCTCGGTGGCGAATCTGTGCCACCATGGGCAGGACCGAACGGACATCAACTGGCCGATGGTCGAGATGGAGAATTCCGGCAATGCCGCACATCGATTTGCTGTTTCCTGCAAGGATTGATCGGTCTGCGCTCCTGGCGGGGATCGCGTTCAGGCCGGGTTCCATGCAGTGCGCGCGGCGCCTGCCGGGTGTCACCGAGGCCGACACTCTCATGGCGTCCTTGTGAGCAACACGTGCCCTCCCAGCCAACATATGACCCGGCTGGGAGCCAGACCTGTTGTGAAAGTCTAGTTCACTGCTCGAGTGGCGAGTGGGCCCGCAGAAGAGGTAAACTCTGAGCCGGCAGCGGGGGATCTGGAATTAGCGCATGTTCGGGTCGTAACGGTTATTGCCCCGGAACCTTTGGGCGGCAAGAAACGAAACAGGCCGCCGCATCTGGGAAGATACGGCGGCCCGCTG
The DNA here is from genome assembly GCA_964429355.1 of uncultured Planctomycetaceae bacterium. Taxonomy (GTDB): domain Bacteria; phylum Planctomycetota; class Planctomycetia; order Pirellulales; family Thermoguttaceae; genus JAAYAY01. The sequence goes on from CAYSCH010000130.1 coordinate 12,409, forward strand.
GCTGGCAGGCAGCACGAAGCCCTCACAAAACGCACGAGTTTCTCACGGGCATAGGCACAGCCCGTGGTTTTGTTAACGGCTCCAAATGGTTTACTCGATGTCCTGGATTTCGGTCATGCTGTGCGTGACGAGCGCCCCGTCCTCAAAATAGCACTCGGCCGTGCAGTGGCGGAGGGTCTTGAGGACTTCCAGTACCGTCTCGACCTGGGCGACGATCTCGTCAATCTTGGGATCGTCGGCTTCGACCTCGAGGTTCTCCTGGGCGGCTTGCCGGGCGGCCAGGAGCAGCCAGGGGGTCGCGGCATCGACCGTGCCGGCCCAGTTGAACATGACCGCCACGGCCCGGGCCCGTGCCGAATCGGCGAGCACACCGACAGCAGCCGGGGCCGTCGACTCGAGCAGCCGTGCGCTATGGCTTTCCGAAGCGGAAACGACAGCGATCTTGTCGGTCAATACCGCGTTGGGCTTGACCTGCTCGTCCACGCCCCACTCACCCGGGAGAGTATACGAGAGGGTCGAATTGCCTCCAGATTCGCTGACTTCCGGCCAGGGAATCTGGTAGTCGTCGGGAATCTTGCCCTCGTCGTCCAGTTCGCGGGCGACTTCCAGGAAATCGTTGAAGAACTTTTGATAGCCCACGTAGGCCTCTCGCATCGCGTCGGCGTCTTTGATGCCCACGACAATTGCCGGTTCCGGCAAGGGCATGGCCTCTTCCGTTTCAGGAACCTCGGCTGCGATCTTCTTGCTCTTCAGTTGGGCGTCGATCACCAGGGCCCCCTGACCGTCGAAGGCGGGAATCAGGCTCTCGCGATTGACCTTTCCGAGCTCCTTGCAGAGCGGCGTTACCGCCTTGACCACCTGCTCGTACTTGGCACGATCACCCTCGCTCATCTCCGGAACACCAAACTCCTCGAAGTACTTGTGCCCGACCCGCACCCAGTGAACGATGCGGTCGTAGACCTCTGGATAGGTATTCTCTCGCCAGGCAATGGCCAGCAGGGGATCGCCCCCCACGTGGTTGAGAATCTCGAGCGGCCGGGAACTGTTGAGAATCTTGTTTTCCGTCCAGTTGTAGGCGTACGACTCCATCCCCGTCTCGGTGAGGAAGGCCACACCGACCGTCGCACCGGACTTGGGAATCAGGTGCTTCAGGTCACCGGCCAGTTCCGTGGCATCTTTGCGGATCCGCTCCTTGGCTTCGTCTTCCAGCGGCAAGTTTTTCAGAGCCGCGTCGCCGATCTTCAACAATCCGTCGAGGTCTTCAGCCGAGACGGCCATGCGTGCGATGAAGTCCTCACTGACATAGTTGATCCCGGTAAGCGGCTTGTCGGCAAATTTCTTCACCACCGCCAGTTCCGGGCGGGTCAGCAGGGAATCACCCTTACCGAGCTTCGCCAGGCTTTCCAGCGAATCGGTCATGGCCATCATCAGGTAGCCTTCCCGCACACCGAAAGCCACGATCAGCTTGAGCTGTTTGACCTTTTCGACGATCTTGTCGACATCGCCTTCGTTGGCTTCCAACTCGCGGATTTCATCCAGCGGCACATCGTCCCAGGGGATCATCTCGCCGTCGAGGGTGACCGTGAGGAACTGGCTGCCGTCGACATCCTGGCGAAGGACCTTGCCGGCGAACTGGGGTTGCATGAGGGTCAGGAGACCCAGAAATCCCTCCAGCTTGCCGACGTGGACCACGGCTCGGTCCTTATCCTCGACCGAGAAGCCCATGACCATGGTAGGGATCTCGAGCTTGTCGATATCTTTGGCCAGGGCGTAAAGGGCGGCCTTTCCCTGCATTTCCGGGGGGCTCATGGCATCGCCTTCGCCCGTGGCCGTGAAATACATGGGGCCGTAGCTCGAGGCGTTGCTCACGTCCTGGACGAGTTCCAGCACCTGGCCCACCTCGGCGTTGCCGTAGCAGAAGATTTCGCTGGAGAACATGTCGCCCAGCAATCCCAGCAGGTCCTTGACCTGCGGATTCTCAAGGGCGGCTTTGACCTGGGCGGCCTTCTCGTCGTCGGGATCCTCCAACTTTCCTTTGAGCATGCCAAGTCCCTGCTGGACGGAAGGCATGTTCATCAACTTCTTCCAAGCGTTGCTTTCGGCGATTGCCTTGATCTGCTCGCCGTTGCGGAGCGAGGCCCCGTAGAAAGCGGCGTCGGCCGGAATCAGGCGGATCGAGCTCTCTTCCAGCTCGTCGGCTGCCAGAGGGGTGGCCGGATAGGCGGCTAGCAATCCTAGCAGCATCAGAAGGGTCAAAATCCCGCGGGGGGATCTCAAATGGGACATGGACTAGGCTCCTTTGGGTGATGAGAAACTGTTCCGCGGAGGCGGGCGCGCCGCCTGCTGGGCGAATTGTAGCTTTCTTGTGTACTACCGACAATCGATATGTGGTCACCCACAAAGGGGATAGGAGCGAACCCTCGGCTCACCCCATTGACCGGGGGGAGAGTGACGTATCGGCATTCTCTTCGCTCGGGGAACTGTTTTATTGGCCGAAATCCTTCCAGCAGGCTTTGGAAGTTTCTTGGGGGCCAAGCCCAGGAGTAACGCGAGCAGCGCGGTTTTCCGCCCGTGGGAGGACCTGCGTGGTCGTTCAGGTTTGTGCTCTCAGGATCCAATGTGCTGCGGTTCAGCCGACGGACACTCGCCGAACCTGTGGCAGCCGTGCCAGATCCAAAAGCCGGGACGTGTGGATGGAGCCGTGGAGCCGGTCCACCTTGTATTTGAGCAAAACCTGGTAGGAGGCGCGATGGTCTAAGACGTGCAGTCCGCAGTCCTTCTGAAGCCGGGCCGCCTCTGCCGATCCCAGTGGCAGTGGGGTCGTCAGTTCAACATCCACGTTGACATTCTTAGACGATTGCAGCAGGCCGACGAGCACATCCGAGAGCTTTTGAACGAATTGCCGATCCTCCGAGTTCAGTTGATCCGAGTGGATCGAGGCGGCCGGTCGTTTCCAGCCTGGCTCTCGACGCAACGACCTCGTTGCATGTTCGACATCTGCCAGCAGCCGGAGCAGCGTTCCTTGAGTCCAGAGCATCAGGAGAGATGGTGTCACCCACAAACAGACCAGTACGGTTGCCAGAAGAACTTCCCCAGATGGTCTCAGGTAGAAGAACAGCATGGGGACGCCAAGAAGACCGAGGAGCAGAACAAGCGTGGCCAGGCCTTGGCACACGCCGGCCATCGCGGTGAGTTCGGCAAATCGTCTGGCCTCGTCGGAAGGGGTCTCCCGATCAAATGGGCACCCACAGTTGGGACACACACGGGCGCGTGTGGAAATCAACCGATCACAGTCGGGACAGGGATCCAGCCGGGAGGCCTGGTCCTGCGGCGTCGACAACTCCTCACCTGATGCATCGCTTGCCGAGAACTGCTCGTCCACAGTCGCCCCTCCCGATGACAAATACCCCACCTTTGGGCCCCACGCGACAGTCGATAGTGTAGTCGCGTGCAGCTCCGGTTTCAAGGCGTTTCACGAGGGCGATGTGCCTGACGAGGGCCAGTCTTCTTACTCCTTGAATCGATAGCCGACGCCGCGGACCGTCTCGATGTAGCGCCCGGCTTCCTCCAGTTTCTTCCGCAGGCCCACAATCTGGACGTCGACGGCGCGTTCGGTGATCGGATAGTCTTCGCCGCGAACGGCGTCGATGATCTGGCCGCGGGTGAAGACCCAGCCCGAACGACTGGCCAGAAACGCCACGAGGCGAAATTCGGTGGCCGTCAACTCGCACACCTTGTCGCCGACGAGAACTTCATGCCGCTTGGCATCGATCGTCAGCTCGTGGATCCGGAGTGGTTCATTGTGCTTGTCCGAGGGGGCGGCATCCTGCACTTGACCGCGACGGATCACGGCCTTGACCCGAGCCAGGAGCACACGGGGGCTGAAGGGTTTAACGATGTAGTCGTCGGCGCCGAGATTCAGTCCGGCCACGATGTCGGCCTCTTCTCCCTTGGCGGTCAGCATGATGACCGGCGTCTTGGCCGTTTCCGCACAGGACTTCAGTTTGCGGCAGACGCTCAGCCCATCGAGCCCCGGCAGCATGAGGTCCAGCAGAATGAGCTGCCAGGTTCCCGTCCTGGCAGCGCCGAGGGCTTCTTCTCCGGAGGCCACACCGACGGGACGATAGCCCTCCTTGCGAAGGTTGTACTGGACCAATTCGCGGATATCGTCTTCGTCTTCGACCACAAGAATCGATGGTTCGAGCATGGCCCTTCTCGTGCGAGGCTGATTCGGCAATCTCCAGGGTAGTCCAGTGGTGTTAGCGCAGTGTTATGATAGCGTGAGGAATGGGTTATTCCGAGGGCAGAGGAATGTGAAAAGGGGCAGCGGCGAATCTCGAAATTCAAGGACGACCTGACCGTGCTCTTCGGCCGCCTCCGCCAACGGCAATGACCGGGTGAGCACACGCTCACTCTGCAGGCGGGCTCGTCTCGGGAACCGTGATCAGATCAAAAACAAAGGCTGCGGGCCCGTCGTGCCGCACTTCCTCCCACGGAGACAACGATACAGTCGCTTGTTGCCCTGCCGCCGCAGCAATGTCTTGCTCGCTGGCGTCCACGCCGCGCACCTGGATCAATCGGCAGCTCTGGTCGGGATTGCGAGCCAGACGCAGCCGGCCGTCTTTGCCGACCGATGCGACCAGAGCCGGCCGGGGCTGATCCGTGTTGGCCAGCAGCAGATGGGGACCGTCCCAGAGGGTCACACCGCCATGTCGTCCGACTGCCTCCGAGTCCAGGCTCACGGGCGCCAGTCGGCGATTCTCAACTCGCGGCGAAAACGCCAGGCTCACCTCCACTTTTCCCTCGAGAGCATCGCGACCCGGCAACCGCAGGTGCAGGTATCCCTCTTCCGCCGCCAATTCAAGCCTCTTTCCATGAACGTCCGACACCGTCGCGGAGTCGGCCCAGGCAGGAAGCCGCAAGAACACATCGGGAGCCGTCAGCGACAGGTCCGGCGACTTCATCTGGATGGAACATTTCCAGGACCCGGGTTGCCTGCGGCATTCTACCGTCACGGGCCAGATGCCGTTGCCCGCCGGTACCGACGCCGATGCCGTCACGGGGAAGTTGACAAACACACCCTGGTCCGAACCCGTGATCACGTAACTCTTCAACGTGTCCAGGCCCAGCAATCCGTGAAACGTGCAGCACCAGACAGCTTCGGTGAATTGTGGCTTGACGAGCAACGGACCCTCGCTGTCGCAGAGGAATTCGTGGTGGCCGTAGCCGCCATTGGAGGCTCGATTCATGGCATAGTGGTTCCAGAGCAGTCGTTCGGCCATCTCCAGGTAGCGGCACTGGCCGGTGAGCCGCCAAAGCCTCAGGCTCAATCGCAGCCAATCCGCCTCGCTGCATCCTTCGTCATTGCTATAACTGACACGGAACTTCTCCCCGACACCCCCCATGGGCCAGACATAACCACCCCGAACAGCCTCTTCCCACCGGTTCCGTGGACGTTCGAGATACTCGGCCCTGCCGGTGGTTTCGTAGAGCGACAGCAGTCCGTAGTGCGTGACCAGATTGCCGTGGCTGTGGTCGATGGGCAACGTATCGAACCGCTTGAAAAACTCGGCCATGCGTTCGGCTTGCTGAAGGTAACGCTTGTCGTCGGTCACCTGGAAGAGACTTACCAGCCCCTCGATGCCTGGAAAGTAGTCGGTCACATAGCCCGCGGCATAGCTGCCGGTCGATCGGTATTCGGTCTCGAGATCGGGATCCAGGAACCGATCTGCCGTGGTGATATAGAAGTCGCCGATCCGCTTTGCGGCCTCCAGCAGATCCGGCCGGTCAAAAGTCTGGTTGGCTTCCAGCAATCCCAGCAGAAGTCGCGAGTTTCCCCAGAAGATCGGCAGCAGTCTGGCGTTGGAGTTTTCCGGTTCCAGCGGCTCGCTCCAGTCCACGTCCCGGCCAAAATGCCCATCCGCCTGCTGGTAGCGGCCGATATCCTGAAACACCTCCGCGAGAAGGGCGGGTGTCATTTTCTCCGGAGTGGATATCCGACTGGCGATCTGGATGAACCGTCCCGAGATATCGCCGCTGTAATTGACAAAAACCCGATTGGTCTCGAAGGTGAAATCGGATCGCAGAAACGCTGCCGAACGATAAGGGTCTTCCTCCAGCCGAGCCACTCCCCGATCATAGGCAAGCCCCAAGGGCCCACCGAGCTGGACCGAACGGGCATCCGGCAGGATCCGCTCGCCGCGACCTTCCGTGATCGAGTCGCCCATGGGAGCGATACTCGCCGCTTCGGCCGGTTCCGCCGAGTAGACCCGCGGCCCCGCGGCGGTCGCGAGAAGACTCAAGATGCCAGCCCATATCGCGGTCTTTCTCATCGATTGCTCCTGAGACAGACGATCGGTTCGAAAAGCGTGCTCCCGGGAAGCTCGCTTCTCAGTAAACCGTCGGTCCCAATCAACGTCAAGCCTTTTCGACTTGCCGGTTGATGATCCGATCAGGCTGAGGATCGGCCGAAGAATGACTCGCACCTTTTGGCAGGGCTTCTCAGAACCGGCAACGAACGAACCCCGTCAGAGTCGTCTGGTTGGATTTCACGGCCACGCCGTTGTCCCACGTCAGGTCCTCGTCGAGCGGCTCGTTGAGCAGTCGATGTGTGCCGGTGGTGCGAATTTCCGTGTGATCCGCCTGGAACCCAACGCTCAATCGCCCGGTGAGATGCGCTTCGGCGATGAACCCCACGTGCCATGCCCCGCCGCGGGTCTCCTCGATCGTGAAGCGGTCCCCTTCCCGGAGCAAGTGGTGGTCGATGTTGTAGCCCGCCGTGGGGCCGCCATCCACCTGGAAAGTCAGGTCGGTCGGGATCCGCCATGCGAGCACGGTCCTCCGAAACTGTCCGCCGAAGTATCCAACGTAATATTGCTGGTTGAACGTGATCACGTCAACACCGTCGTACTCCGGGAGCGGGCCAAACGCCGGCACGATACAGGATATGTTGTAGGCCGTGATATCGAACCGCTGAAAACGGAATCCGGCCGTCGGCCAGAATTCGACGGGCTCGCCGAGAATGGAACTGGTCAACTTGAACTCCGTGCCCAGCTCGAGCATCTGTCCGTCGCACCACCGCTGCGACGAAAGCGTCAGGCTATCCAGGCGCGAGGGGTCGTCTCTCGGTTCGTCGATGTTCCAATCGTAGTCAGCCATGGGGCCGTCGATGCGATCATGCATCGGCGTGAGCCACTCGAAATGAACCCGCCAGTCCGGCAGCTCGACTCCGATCTGCAGGCCATGCCAGATCGAGTCCAACGCAAAGTCGAGCTTGCTCAGCGGAGTGTAGGGGCCGTCGGGGTCCCCCGGCCCCGTGCCAAATTCGTAGGAGGTAAAGCTGTCGAGCATCGGGCGGGACCGGTAGTCGACGGTCCAAATCTGGCGAAGGGGCGGTGCGGGCGCGTCGGACCACACGGTCCGTCCCAAGCCGGCCAGACCGGTCGGCCCATACGTGCCATATTCGCCCCAACATGCCGCGGAGTCCATTGTGGACACGGAAACGCCGGCAAAAGAAGGCTCTCCAATTTCAGACGCCACCTTGGAGCCGTCTTCCCCCAGCGCAAGCCCCATCTGGCAGGCTGCCACGACAGCCATCCACCGCAGTAAAACTCGCAGCGGCGCCGCCAAGGGTTGCGTTTCGACAAGCATTGGACCCATGCAAGGAGTTCGATCCACTCTGGCGGAAAACTTTCTCTTCCCATCAAGTAGATTCGCCTCTTCGTTCCGGGAATCTGAACTTCCGTGTCGCCCTGCCGTCCTCTTGCCTGACAGGAACGAACGATAGAACCGGAAGATTCGGCAGACCGAAACGGCAACCAAAGAAAACACGCAACATGAATCTGCCACATGTCTTCCGGCACCTGCAGAACCGTCGAAGCTCCCAATCGGCGGTTGCCGCGGCCAAAGACGCTTGAGAGATCGGGCACAATACGCGTCGAGAATCAAACCTCTTCGGATCGAACTCGGAGCCTCCCGCGTGAGCCCATCGACCGCTGCGGCCCCTTGCTGCACCCTGCCACCTCCGCACAGGGGGTTTGTTCGCCGCTTGTGCCCTTGGCTAAGCAACGGCAGCTCTTCGGCTTGACTTCCGCCACCCGGAGCTTAGGCTACGGGCTCCACATGTGGTTCATGCTCTGGTTCCTGTATGGAAAACGTGCAGGCCGCCTTTTTCTTTAACCCTCGAATGCGAGCCCCCTAATGAACACGAACAACCACAACCGGAGAGAGTTCATCAAAGCGAGCGTGATTGGCGCTGCAGGTATCACGATCCCAGGAGTGGGATTCAGCGCCAAGTCCTATGCGGCCATCGCCGGTGCCAACGAGCGGATCCACGTCGCCGTCATCGGAGCGCGCAACCAGGGTACCGTCCACCTGGCAAGTTGGTGCATGCTCAAGGAAAGCCACAACGTCGAGGTCCGCGCCGTCTGCGACACCGACGAGGCGCTCCTGGCGCCCGCCCTGAAACTCGTCGAGGAGAAGTCCGGCGTGAAGCCCGCAGCCAACTGGGACCTCCACGCGATTCTCGACGACAAGGAGATTCACGCCGTCTCCATCGTCACCCCGAATCACTGGCACGCGCTGGCGGCCATTTGGGCGAGTCAGGCAGGCAAAGACGTTTACGTCGAGAAACCCACGTCCCACAATATCTGGGAAGGCCGCAAGATGGTCGAAGCCTGGCACAAATATGGTCGGCGGATGCAGGTCGGCCTCAACAACCGCTCCGCCGCCAATGTGCGCCAGGCCATTGCGTTTCTCCACGGCGGCGGTATCGGCGAGCTCTATATGGCCCGCGCCCTTTGCTTCAAGGCACGCGATTCCTATGGCATGGCCAAGGATGGCTCGCCCCCCGCCACATTCCACTACGACCGCTGGCTCGGCCCGGCGCCGCTGCGCCCCTACAACGAGAAACGCAGCCACTACAACTGGCACTGGTATTGGGACACCGGCAATGGCGACACCGGCAACACCGGCCCGCACCAGCTCGATATCGCTCGCTGGGGCATGAAGAAAGACGAGCACCCGGTGGCCGTGTATTCGACCGGCGGAATTTTCGGCTTCACGCAGGATGAGGGAAAGACTCCCGGCACCATGGTTTACGGTGGCGTCGAGACCTACGGCCATGACAAGACGACGCAGGAGACGCCCAACACCCAGACCGCCGCCTACACCTACGCCGACGGCAAGATCATCGAGATGGAAACTCGCGGTCGCTACACCAACCACGAGGGGAGCGCGGGGCAGGAAGTCGGCAACATCTTTTACGGCACCGAGGGCTGGCTCGAAATCAGCGGCAACTCCTGGAAAGCCTTTCGCAAACGGGAGAAACAGCCGTTCGCGCAATCCAAGGAAGCCGAGGGCGAACGCGCCAATCACTGGGCCAATTTCCTGGACGCGATTCGCTCCGGGAAAAACGAAGACATGCATTGCGACATCCACGAAGGCCACCTCTCGACATCGCTCTGCCACCTGGCCAATATCTCCTACCGCCTCGGCCGCTCGCTGAAGTTCATCGGCGCCCAGGAAACATTCGCCAACGACCCGGAAGCAGACGCAATGCTCACGAGGGTTTACCGCCAGCCGTATGTTGTCCCCGAGGCCATCTAATGTCCTCACTGTACTACAACAGGACGACTCATCTCCCTCTCTGATACCTGTTCAAATCCTCTCTTGCGAAATTGCTCCTCATGCACTCGCGCGAGATGACTCCGCGGATATTTCAGATCCTTGATCGGACTTGG
>CAYSCH010000131.1:0-19687 GCA_964429355.1 uncultured Planctomycetaceae bacterium
GCGCTGATGTACTACGCACCCCACATCTTCAAGATGGCGGGAGCGGGAGCGGGTTCCGCCCTGCTGCAAACCGTGGCCGTTGGCGGGACGAATCTCCTGTTCACCATGGCCGCTCTCGTCGTGATCGATCACTTCGGACGCAAGAGACTGATGCTCGTCGGTTCGATCGGCTACATCCTCAGCCTCGGAGTGACGGCCTGGGCGTTCTATACCTACAGCACCGAGTTCCGTGCTTCCGCCGATGCCATCAAAATGCTCGATGAAGCGCGAGAGGCGATGGCCGACCCAACTAGAATCGCTACCCTGCAAAGCGCGGCGACCAGTGCGATCGAGGCGGCAGCAGAAGGCGGCTCGATCGTTTTGGTCAGCCTTCTCGTATTTATCGCCTCTCACGCCTTCGGCCAGGGGGCCGTGATCTGGGTGTTCATCAGCGAGATCTTCCCCAATCGCGTCCGCGCCCGAGGCCAGGCGTTCGGCAGCTTCACCCACTGGTTCATGGCCGCCGCCATCACCTGGAGCTTCCCAGCCATCGCCGAATGGTCCGGGGCCCATGTGTTTGCCTTCTACGCCGCCATGATGGTCCTCCAGCTTGTGTGGGTGTTCTTCGTCATGCCCGAAACCAAGGGCGTCCCGCTCGAACAGATTCAGAAGAAAATGGGGATCCAGTAGATGGCCGGTCGTTTTCACGTCGTGGGGCTTGGCGAGATGTTGTGGGACGTGTTTCCCACCGGCCCAGTTTTCGGCGGCGCGCCGGCAAACGTCGCTTGCCATGCCGCCGCACTCGGCGCCGACGCCGCCATGGTAAGTTCTGTCGGGACCGACAACCTGGGCGATCGAGCGGTCGCCGCCCTCGTCGAGCGAGGCGTCGACACGTCGGCCGTCGCTCGCTCTGCTCCATACCCGACCGGCACGGTTCAAGTCCACCTCAGTGCCGATGGGCAGCCCAGCTACGAAATCACCCGCCAGGTGGCTTGGGACTACATCCCCTGGACTTCGCAAGTCGAGAAACTCGCCGCCCGGGCCGACGCCGTCTGTTTTGGCAGCCTCGCTCAACGAAGCGAAACCGCCAGGGCAACCATTCGCCGATTCCTCGAAGCCACTCGCCCCGACTGTCTCCGGGTGTTCGACGTCAATCTTCGCCAGAACTTCTACAGCGACGAAATCCTTCGCCAATCCCTGCGGCTCGCCAATGCTCTGAAACTCAACGACGAAGAAGCGCCCGTGGTAGCCAGGGCCTGCCTCGGCGAAACCATGGATGATCCCATCGATCGCCTGGCAGACCAGTTCAATCTACGTCTGGTCGCCCTGACGCTGGGCTCCAAAGGCGCCATCCTTGCGGCGGGTAGAGAACGTCACCAGCAACCGGCTCCGAAAGCGGAAGTTGTCGACACGGTTGGGGCAGGCGATTCCTTCACGGCAGCCATGATCCAGGGCACCCTGGCAGGCTGGCCTCTCCCGGAGATCGCCGCACGGGCAACCGCCGTCGCAGCCTATGTCTGCTCCCAGTCCGGCGCCACGCCAATCCTTCCCAGAGAACTGACCGCTGCTTTCGCTCAACTGGGCCGATAGATCGCAACAAGAAACGCGTGCTCGCTCTCGCATCGAAGAAGGGTTCCGAACATGGGAACGCTGACGGCAATCGTTGCCCTGTTTGCAGTCAGTGTCTCCTTCGCGCCGGCCGGCGCCGCTCCGCCGAACGTGGTCCTGGTCATGACCGACGATCAGGGTTACGGCGACTTGAGTTGCCACGGCAATCCGGTCCTCAAGACACCCAATATCGACCAGCTTTACGCCGAGTCGATTCGACTGGCCGATTACCACGTGGCCCCCACCTGCTCACCCACCCGAGCCGCCCTGCTGACCGGTCACTGGACGAACCGGACCGGCGTGTGGCACACGATTATGGGCCGTTCGATGCTTCGCGAGAATGAGGTCACGCTGGGCCAGATCTTCAGCGACGCCGGCTACGCGACCGGCATGTTCGGCAAGTGGCATCTGGGCGACAACTACCCCTATCGCCCCGAAGACCGCGGCTTCACCGAAGTGATGCGGCACGGAGGCGGCGGGGTCGGGCAGACTCCCGACTACTGGGATAACGCCTACTTCGACGGCTCCTACCTCCACAACGGCAAGGTTGAGCCGGTCAAGGGCTTCTGTACCGATGTCTGGTTCGACTACGCAAAACGGTTCATCACAGCCCAGAAACAGGCCGGCAAACCCTTTCTGGCCTACATCGCCACCAATGCCCCCCACGGGCCCATGCATTCGCCCGGCCCGGCGAGCGCGGATTACACGGATCAAGGCGTTCACGTGGCGAACTTTTTCGGCATGATCGCCAACATCGACGACAACGTCGGCCAGCTCCGCGCCTTTCTCGACCAGCAGGGCCTTACAGAGAACACGATCTTCATCTTCACCACCGACAACGGCTCGTCGTCCGGTGGAAAGGTCTTCAATGCCGGCATGCGCGGCCAGAAGGGCAGCCAATACGACGGCGGCCACCGAGTGCCGTTCTTTCTCCACTGGCCGGCCAAAGGCTGGACCGAAGGACGCGACGTGACGCCCATCACCGCCCATGTCGACGTCGTGCCCACCCTGATCGACCTCTGCGGCATCCCGGCTCCCAAGGGCCTCCGATTCGACGGACGCAGCATCCGCCCGCTCTTGGAAGAAAAGGCGTCGGTCGACGACGGAACCTGGCCCGACCGGATCCTGGTCACCGACTCGCAGCGAGTCAAGGACCCGATCAAATGGCGTCAGAGCGCCGTCATGACCAACCGGTGGCGGCTCAACGACGGTGTCGAACTTTACGACATCCAGGCCGACCCCGGGCAGAAGCTGAACGTGGCCGGCCAGCATCCGCAAGTCGTCGCCCGGCTGCGAGACTTCTACGAGAATTGGTGGACCGAACTGGAACCGACCTTCAGCCAGGCCACTCCCGCCTACCTGGGCGACGAACGCAACAATCCTGCCAGGCTGACCTGCCACGACTGGATCACCACCGGGCTCACGCCGTGGAATCAATCGCAGATCCGCGGCGCCCTCAGCGGCGAAGAGAACACGGGCTCCTGGAACGTCAAAGTCGTCGAAGACGGTCTCTATGAAATCGCCGTCCGCCGCTGGCCCCAGGAGGCCAACTTGGCCATCGATGCAGGGTTGCCCCCCGGAGCACCGGTGGCTGGCGAAAAGCCCTTCCGCGCCACGCCCGGCAAAGCCTTCAAAGCGGTCGAAGTGAAGATCCAGGTTGCCGGCCAGCAACTGGAATCGCCCGTTGCGCCGGGGGCCAAGGAAGTGCTCTTCAAGCTCCACCTCAAGGCCGGCCTTACCACCCTCAGCGGCCGATTCTTCGACGCCCAAGGCAACTGGATCGGCACCTATTACGCCTACGTCAAGAAGCGATAGCACTCCTGCCCGCCCATCTGCCAAGCTCGCCCGGCAACAGAGATTCTCCCACGCGAAGAAGCCATCAGGTGTAACCCGACTCTCGAGCTGGTGTATCCTCGACGAATCGCCGTCCCGACCTCGCTTCTTCAATTCACTGTCAGCCGCTCTGCCGCTCCCGGCCGGCAGCTTCCACCATGATGGAAAGCGTCTTCTCCAACAACTCGATCCCACCGAACTGCATTCCCAAGGCGCGAATCTTGCCGGTCGCGATTTGGTGTTTCGGCGAGGTCTGTTGGCCGAGAATCGTGGCCTCACTCCCCGAAAGCCGTTTCGCAATCGTCGCCACCTCGTAGTCCGACACGTACCGGTCACAGCAGTTGTACGCCTCTCCACCGATTCCGTCGGCCTGCAACAGGATACCGACCGCCTTCGCCACGTCGCCCGCATGGACTTCCTTGCCGCCGCCCCGGCAGGTGACCGTCTCACCTCGCGCCACGGCCTGAACCAGCGGAAACCACTTGCTGCTACCGATCGGGTGGGCCACACCGTAGACTCCGGTCGGCCGCAGCGCACAAATCGGGTACCCCTCTCCCTGCCCGTAGCTGTGGACGAACTTCTCGATCGCTGCCTTGTGGGCGCCATAGTGACTTGCCGGCCAGAGCGGGTGGGTTTCGTCGAGGGGGCGGTCCTCGAGTATCTTCTCGTAGACTGCGCACGTCGACAGAAACACGAAACGGCCCACGCCCGATTTCCGAGCTGCCTCGATCAGCCGGACCGTTCCCACCACGTTCGTCTCGATGAACTCGATGGGGTCGCCGCCGCCGCGGAATCCGCCACCCGGGTGATAGAGGGCGGCATGAACCACGGCATCACAACCATGAACCAACTCCCGGCAACTGACTTGATCACTCAGGTCGCCTTCCACCCACTGGAGCGACTCGGCTAACATCTCAAACCCGCTGCGGTCGCTGTCCCGGCGATACCAGCACAGCAGTCGGTGGTCCTCGGCGGCCAGGTGGGCCGCGATGTAGCGACCAATGAACCCGGTTGCTCCCGTCAATGCAATTCGCATCGTCTCGTCCATCTGTTGTGGGCCAACCATCCGGATCTCAAGTGAACCGGTCGGCTAAGGGCGACTGACAAAACGTGGGAGTCTCCCGCGGGCATGAATGTGCACAATCGGTGGTTTTGTCAGCGGCTCTAAAAGCCGGTGTGTGAATCCTCGGACGGATCCAGCTTGGCCGTCTGGATTCTCAAGACTTCCTGCCAAGCCGCCTGCCGGATGGCAAACAGGACAGCTTGTCGCAACTCGTGCGTCCATTCCTTCCCGGTCCAATACAGCCTCTCCTCGGGAGAGGCATCGCCATCTGCAAGCAGGACGTACCGCGGAAAACCGGGGTCCCAATCGCCAGAATCCCTTGCTTTCGTCTATGGGCCACGGTTTCATCACTCCACTTGCCCTTCACCAGACACTATAGCCCCCGATCCACTCGAGGCAATTGGGCGAATACCCAATGGCCCAACTCCTGACACTCCAGCGGACTGGCCTGCAAATGGGGCGATGATGTGCTGTCGACTTGCCGTGGAACTCTCGGATCGCATTGATGTCAAGCTCCATCTGTCTTGGAGGTTGATGGTGAGGCGTTGTTCCCCCCGGCGGCCTGCCGTCGCAATAGCCCCTGGCATAGCGGCCTGGCAATCGCCGATCGAACACCCTTCCTCAGGGGCCGGCAAGATGCATGAGTTGCACCAGCAAGTACCGGTCAGGTCCTCAAGCTTGCACACCGCTGACACCGACGATTCCACGAGGTGATCCTGCCGTTTCACTGGGTGGTCTCGGAAACTCGTCGCAGATACCTTGGCAGCGGATGGATTGTCCGCTATGTTCGCCGACATGAGCAACGAACCGAAAAACAACAGCAAAATGAAAACATCCATCGGGCTGACCCTCGCACTCCTGGCCTCTCTCCAGGTTGCTGCCGCAGACAGGCCCAATTTTCTCGTCATCCTTGCCGACGACCTGGGCTACGGAGATGTCTCCACCTACCACCAGTCCGACGTACGCACTCCCAACATCGATCGCATCGCCGCCGAGGGCATGCTCTTCACAACGATGCGTGCCAACTGCACCGTCTGCTCTCCTTCCCGAGCGGCCCTACTCACCGGTCGCTATCCGGACCGCGTCGGTGTCCCCGGCGTCATCCGCACCCACCCCGAAAACTCCTGGGGCTACCTCGATCCCGCGGCTCCTACCCTCGCCGGTGAACTCAAAAAAATCGGCTACCATACCGCGATCGTCGGCAAGTGGCACCTGGGCCTCCAGTCTCCCAACACGCCAAACGAACGTGGCTTCGACCTCTTCCACGGTTTTCTCGGCGACATGATGGATAGCTACACTACCCATCTCCGCCATGGCCAGAACTACATGCGGCACAACGCCGAGGTTATCGAACCGGAGGGACACGCCACCGACCTGTTCACCGCATGGGCCGCCGACTACCTCCGACAGCGTGCCGAATACCCCGATCAGCCCTTCTTCCTCTACCTGGCCTACAATGCACCGCATTTCCCTATCGAGCCGCCACTCGATTGGCTTCAGTCAGTCCGCCAGCGCGACCCGAGACTCGACGACAGGCGCGCTGAGAATGTGGCCCTCGTTGAACACCTTGATGATGCAGTCGGCCGCGTGCTCGCCACCCTTCACGAAACCGGCCTGGATCGCAACACCTTCGTCGTCTTCACCGCCGACAACGGCGGCTCCCTCCCCCACCGGCAGAATAACGATCCCTGGCGCGACGGAAAACAAAGCCACTATGACGGTGGCCTCCGAGTTCCCTTCATGATCCGCTGGCCCGGCCGCGTCCCCCCCGGCTCACGCAGCGACTACGCCGGCCTCGTATTCGACCTCTTTCCCACCTTCCTCGAACTGGCCGGCGCAGTACCCTCCCCCGACCTCGACGCAGTGAGCCTGGTCCCGATTCTCGAAGGCCGCACGATCCCCGCACCCCGCGACCTCTACTTCGTCCGCCGGGAAGGTGGACCGGCCTACGGCGGTAAGAGCTACGAGGCCCTCATCCGCGGCCAGTGGAAATTGCTTCAGAACGACCCCTATAGCCCCCTGGAACTCTATAACCTCGCCACCGACCCGCAGGAACAACGGAACCTGCGAGCCGCGGAAGAAAAGACCGTCCAGGAGCTCAGCACCGCCCTCCGCGCCCACATCCAGCGTGGCGGTGCAACCCCGTGGCAGCCACCCCAGCCGGGTTTCTGAACCGTCTCGCATCTGCAACAATGCTTCCATACCGTCCTTCTGGAGCTCACTTTCTCGCCCCGGCTGAACCCTGAACCCTGACAACTTCCGTGTGCGGCATCACTGGCTTCCTCGATCCGAAACCTCTCCTCCCGGACGAAATCCGCGCCCTCGTAACCGCCATGGCCGATACGCTCGCCCATCGCGGCCCCGATGATTGGGGTACGTGGATCGATCCCGAGGCCGGCATCGCCTTGGGGCACCGTCGGCTCTCGATTCTCGATCTCTCCGAGTTGGGCCACCAGCCCATGATCTCGGCCGACGAGCGCTTCGTGCTCATCTTCAACGGCGAAGTCTACAACCACGCCGACCTCCGGCGCGATCTCGAAAGACTTGGCCACCCGTTCCGCGGCCACTCCGATACGGAAGTCCTCCTGGCGGCGATCCAGCATTGGGGCATTGCACTCACCGTTCCCAGGCTGATCGGTATGTTTGCCTTCGCCTTCTGGGATCGAAAGCTCCGCACGCTCACCCTCGTCCGCGATGCCGTCGGCATCAAGCCTCTTTACTACGGCTGGCTCGACGGCCGTTTCCTCTTTGGGTCCGAACTGAAGGCCCTCAGGGCCCATCCCCAGTTCGTCCCCCAGATCGATCGCGAGGCCCTCTCGGCCTTCCTGCATTATTGCTACGTCCCCGCACCGCAAACCATCTATCGTGGCGTCTCCAAATTGCCGGCAGGAACCTGGCTCACTGTTTCGATCGAGACGGCACGCCAGGCCCCGCAGCCGGTCGCCTGGTGGAGTATGGCCGACGCGGCCGAGCGCGGACTGCGAGAACCCTTCTCCGGCTCCGATGACGAAGCCATTGCCGAACTGGATATCCGACTCCGCGATTCCGTGGCCCTGCGGATGCTGGCCGACGTGCCGGTCGGCGCGTTCCTCTCCGGCGGAATCGATTCCTCCGTCGTCTCTGCCCTGATGCAGGCCCAGAACACGCGCCCCATTCGCTCCTTCTCGATCGGCTTCCTGGAGCAAGGCTATGACGAAGCACCCCATGCCAGGCGGGTCGCCGAACACCTCGGCACCGACCACACCGAATGCTACGTCACGCCGGCCGAAGCCCGCGAGGTGATTCCGCGATTGCCGGCGTTATTCGACGAACCGTTCGCCGACTCCTCCCAAATCCCCACGTTTCTCGTCTGCCAGATCGCCCGTCGCGACGTGACCGTTTGCCTTTCCGGTGACGGTGGCGACGAATTGTTCTGCGGCTACGATCGCTACGCCCACCTCGAGCAGTTGTGGGAAAAGGTAGCCTGGTGCCCCCGGCCCATTCGCCGGGCAACTGGGGCGACTGCCCTAACAGCCTCCGGCTTGCTGCTTCCCGGCGTCCGCGGCAAGCAGCGGCTCGCTATGATCGGCCAGCTCCTTACCGCCCACGACGGCATCGACGCCTACAATCGCTTCAATTCCCACTGGCGCGACCCCGGTGCCTTGGTGATTGGTGGCCGCCACCCGCAGTTTGCCCGTCCTCCACAGGCGTTCTTCGAAACACGGGCGCACCTTCGCCAGCAGATGACCTTCATCGATGCCGTCACCTACCTTCCCGAGGATATTCTCGTCAAGGTCGATCGCGCCAGCATGGGCGTGGGCCTCGAAGCCCGCGTCCCCTTGCTCGATCGGCGCGTCGTCGAATTCGCCTGGCGTCTCCCCATGTCGATGAAGATTCGCGGCGGAGAAACCAAGTGGCTGCTCCGCCGGGTACTCGATCGCTACGTGCCCCGTCCGTTGATCGAGCGCCCCAAGATGGGATTCGGCGTACCCATCGATTCCTGGCTTCGCGGACCCTTGCGCGATTGGGCCGAAACGCTCCTCGACGAGAAACGCCTTTCCGCGGAAGGATACTTCCATCCCGGGCCGATCCGGCGAAAATGGAAGGAGCACCTCTCCGGCCGCGCCGATTGGCATTACCTCCTCTGGGACATCCTCATGTTTCAAGCCTGGCTCGAATCGGTGGAGGGATCGGGACTCGTCTGCCGGCAGCATCGTGCAACAACCGGAGGTTGAAATGGCCGTTCCGGCGCAAGGGCCCATACTCGTTCTCCAATTCAAAACCAGCCCTGGGCCCTCTTCCGATTTCCCCCTTCCAAGATGCCCATGCAACGACAATTGGCCATCGTGATCCATTCCCTCGACGGCGGCGGCGCCGAGCGAACGGCCGCGCGCATGGCGAACCACTGGGCCGCACGGGACAACTCGGTCACGCTCATCACCCTCGACTCGGCCGACTCCGATCGCTATCCGCTCGTGCCTGAGGTCAAGCGGCAGGCCTTGAACGTGATGGGCCACTCCTCCAATCCACTCTCCGCGATCCAGAACAACTTTCGCCGGATCAATGCCCTTCGCCGCGCGATCACTGCCGCCAGTCCCCGGCAAGTGATTGCACTGACCGAAAAGACCAACGTGCTCACACTCGCCGCCTGCCGTAAGCCCGGCCTGCCCGTCATCATCGCCGAGCGGACCGACCCGCGCTATCACCACATCGGCCGTATCTGGTCCGGCCTGCGCGAACGACTCTATCCCCGGGCTGCCGCCCTCGTCGTTCAAACCGCCGCCGTTCGCAACGGGCTTCGTTGGATGATGCCCGGCCGTCCCATCTACGTCATTCCCAATATGGTCGGCTGCGGCGATCCTCCGGCGAATCGCCCCCCCGGCCTGCCCGACGCCTCTATCGGCAACTCCGCAGGGAAGGCTCTCCACCCGTTTTCGATCCCCGACCGCAAGCGGGTCCTGGGTGTGGGCCGGCTTACCCATGAAAAAGGGTTCGATCTGCTCATTGAAGCCTTTGCCCTTACCGCCGAGCGGCGTCCCCGCTGGGATCTGGTGATCTGCGGCGAGGGGGCCCAACGGCCCGAACTGGAACGGCTTGTGCTGAAGTTGGGGCTCGCCCAGCGAGTCTTCCTCCCCGGTTGGATCGAGGATCCGACCGAAGCGTTCAAGTCAGCCGACCTGTTCGTTCTCCCCTCGCGC
Source organism: uncultured Planctomycetaceae bacterium (assembly GCA_964429355.1). Classification (GTDB taxonomy): domain Bacteria; phylum Planctomycetota; class Planctomycetia; order Pirellulales; family Thermoguttaceae; genus JAAYAY01. The sequence goes on from CAYSCH010000131.1 coordinate 9,661, forward strand.
TACGAGGGATTCCCCAATGCCTTGCTGGAAGCCATGGCCGCCGGACTCCCCGTGATCAGCTCCGATTGCCCCAGCGGACCCTACGAAATCGTTCGCGACGGCTACAACGGGCTCCTCGTCCGCTGCCAGAGTGCCGAGTGGCTGGCCGCCGCCATGGACCGCCTTATGCGCGATCCCGATGCTCGCCGCCTTCTCGCCCAGAAAGCCCCCGAGGTCCTCCAGCGGTTTACTCCAGAACGCTTCTTCGCCCGCTGGGAAGCCGTCCTCGATGGCCGGCCCGAAGACGACCCCGTGTTCGGCAACGTGTCCGGTTAGGGAGAAGCTGCGGAAATCGCGAAGAAATACGCCACTTTCCGTCGCCTGCTGGAATCTGTCCGGCCGATGAGATTAAGATATATTGCCGTTATGTCCGTTCCAGGGCCCTGCTTTCCGGGAGACTGCTATGTCGATTCTCACCCGTCGTCACTTCCTGGCCAGTGCCTCGATGGTCGCCGCTGGAACCGCCCTCGGCGGTCGTTTTGCCGTGGCACAGACGGCCGTCGCCCCGGAACCCGTGAAGATCAAGTCCGGCGTCGACACGATGATTCTCGGCAAGAGCGGGATCAAGACCACCGTCGTTGGACTGGGAACCGGTACCGTTAGCGGCAAGGAACAACGCGACCTCGGCACGGACGGCTTCGTCCGACTGGTCCGCGAAGCCTACGACCGCGGCATCCGTTACATCGATACCGCCGATATGTACAAGACCCACCCCATGGTCAAGGCGGCCCTCAAAGAGCTCCCCAAGGGCGAAATGTTCGTTCAGACCAAGCTCTGGTCTCGAAACGCGGAGCAGGCCAAGGCCGACCTCGACCGCATCCGTGGGGAGCTCGGGATGGAAACACTCGACACCGTCCTCATCCACTGTATGACCAAGGATGGCTGGAATGTCGACATGCGGCCGGTTATCGACGTCTACCTCGATGCCAAGGAGAAGGGCCAGCTCCGTGCCCTGGGGGTTTCCTGCCATAGCTTCGAAGCCCTGAAGGTTGCCGCCGACACCCCGGAAATCGACGTCCACCTCGTACGCATCAACCCCTTCCAGGAAAAGATGGACGACCAGCCCGACAAGGTCTCCGAGCAGATCGCAAAAATGCACGCCGACAACCGCGGTGTCATCGGCATGAAGATCTTCGGCGAGGGAGCCTTCCAGTCGCGCCAGCAGCGGCTCCAGTCGATCAAGTACGTCCTCGGCCTCGGCACCGTCCAGGCTTTCACCATCGGTTTCTCGAAAATCGAACAGATCGACGAGACTCTCCAACTCATCGAAGAAGCCGCCGCCTGACTTCCGTGGTCGTCTCCCGTCGTAGGTGAACTCGCCAGAGCCTGACCTCTGCCGTCGTAGTTGAACTCGCCAGAGTCTGGCCTCTCCCCCCGTAGCTGAACTCGCCAGAGTTTGGCCTCTCCCGTCGTAGCTGAACGCGCCAGAGTCGGGCCTTTTCAACCTTCCCTGGTAGCCGAACCCCTGGATATTTTGGACAAGAACGAAAACGGCCGGGGGGAACAGACCGTACGGACTCCGGTGGCTTGCATTTTTCTCGTCTGTACCCCACTATATAGGCATAGGCTCGTCTTGCCCTGTTGCCTCCAATTCCAATTCCCATGCGCCAGATCGAGTGGTTCTACGCCAAAAACGACCAGCCCTGCGGGCCGGTCTCGCCGGCGGAACTCAAGAAGTTCGCAGAGCGGGGCGAACTTCACGCCGAGGATCTCGTCTGGCGGGAAGGGCTGGGAGAATGGATCGCGGCGGGCAAGGTCAAGGGGCTCTTTGAGTCCAATGGAGGGCGGGCGATCGACGACGGACCCCCGCCCGAGGCGGAACCGACCGAACAGGATTCTCCGGCCAGTGGCGAAGTTCCGGCTCGGGCAATCCCCAATCCACCGCCGGCCGCTGCCGAACTACCCATCCGGGCCGCGCCGCTAACGTTCAGCCAGCCCCTGGAAGCGGCCGTCGCCGCTACTCAAGGAAAATCGGTCCCGGAACCCGAATCGTTGCCGTTGCGGCATCCCCTGGATGCCCTGGCCGACCTGGCCCGCGGACAGTTCGATGCCCGATTCGTCCACTCGACCGTGGTGCTTTTTCGACTTGCCGGCCAGACGAGCGTCTTCCTGGCGATCGTCGCCGTTTTGTCCCTGGCGGCAGCGGTTGGTGAGAGGACCGGCACATTGGTGGTCAATCTACCCCTGGCGGCGGCCGGTGTCGTCGTCTTGCTCCTCATGCAGCACGGGGCGGCGCACATCTTTTCCGCCGTGGAGAAGCTGGACTGCAACGTGCGGGCCTCGCTCTCTGCAACCGGTCCCCTGGATAATCTCGCGGCAGTCGTGACCGTTATGGGACTGGTCCTGTTGTTCGGGTTGGCGGGGCTGGCCATGGCAACGTCGATGGTCTGGCCTGTGTTCGTTGCCATCGCCGCATTCATCGTCTGCCACTTCACCGCGATCGTGGCCTGGAATCCGAAAGCCGTCGGCCTCGATATCGGTCCGCCGTTGACACCTGGCCACGAGGCCGGTGCCCAGTTCTGCCTTCTGGGTAAGCTCCTCTGGCGTTTGAGTGCCGTGACCTATGGGGCAGGCATGCTCCTCGGTTCGATTGCGGCGATCAACGTGGCCGTTCATATTGGCCTGCCGGACGAAATCGATCCCCGTTGGCTCGACTCCGAGATGTATGTCGCGCTACTCTTGATTGCGGCGGCTGTCCCTCTTCCCGTTCTGGGCTACATTGCGTTTCTGGTTTGTCAGTACCTGGGGGAATCTGTGCTGGCGGTGTCGGGCAACCGAACTCGCCGATAGGTGCTGAATTACTCCAGCACCACCCCACTCTCCTCGATCCGGTAAGGCAGGATCTCGTCGGGACACACGCTGCCGCGGTGCTTGGCCACGTACATGGCCCGGCGGAACCGGGTCCCCTCGCGGATCTTACCGAGGTAGAGGATCGTGTTGGCGTTCGACAGCACGTCGCCTTCGTCCAGCGGCCGCTCGATCAGGCCGTCGAGCGTGGTCTCGTGCGAGGTCAACAGCAGCATGCAACCGACCGATTGGGGATCGTAGGTGTGCTCTGCGATCGCGTCGGCATTGGCCCGGTAACGCTCGCGAAAGAGGTCACGGGCGACCCACTCGGGATCTTTGCGGAGGATCTGGTGGTAGACGTATTCGAACAGCTCGATCTGGATCGAGTCGCTGGGCCGGTCGACCGGTTCCAGTCCGTCGACCACCGCCCGGCGAATGCCACGGATGAAGTTGCCGTAGAAGAAGGCGATGGACGCGTTGAGCCGCCTGGTCAGCTCCGCCTGCCAGTCCTGCCATTGGTCGAACTCCAGATCCCGCCGCGAGACCCGCCGGCCGTTCTGATCGAAGATGTGCAGGTAGTTGCCCATCGAACGATCCGCGTCAAAAAACCCATCGAGTTCGACACGGTCTCGTGGCACGACGACATCCAGCCGGCGGCCGAACATCCGGGCAGCATACTCGGCATGGTGCTGGGAGTCGCCCCGGCTGCTCATGTCGAACAGGATGCCGGGCAGCCCTTCCTGGACCGCCCCCGCCTGGGCGAATTGCAGCCCGAACTGCGTTTTGCCGATGCCCGTCGATCCGACGAGCACCGTCAATGTGCCCGGCAACAAGCCGCCGCCGAGCCTCTGGTCAAGCTCCTTGATCCCAGTGGAGAGTCGCATCTTCACATCGGCCATCACTGTCCTTCTTCCTGCCTGAAAGTCAGAATCGAAGAGTCAGAAGACATTTGCCATGATCCCGCCGTCGACGACGATCGTCGTGCCGGTGATGAAGCTCCCGGCCTGGCTGGCCAGGAGGAGGGCGGGGCCGGCGATCTCTTCGGGCGTGCCCCAACGGCCGACGGCCGTGCGGCTGGAGAAAGCGTCCTGCTGGGCCTTGCTGAGGATCGACATGGGCATTTCCGTGGCGATCGGCCCCGGAGCAATGCAGTTGACCGTAATCCCGTGGGGGCCCAGATCCATAGCGCTGGCGCGGCACATGCCGATCAGGGCCGCCTTCGTGGCCGAGTAGACGTTTCGCTTGCGTGTGCTGCCCAGGCCCATGATCGACGAGATGTGAATCACCCGCCCCCAGCTTCGCTCCTTCATCCCCGGCACGACGGCGCGAGTCAGGGCCATGACGCTGTTGAGATTGAGTTCCACGCAGTAGTTCCAGTCTTCATCCTTGATTTCGTCGATCGCCTGGGGAATGTTCCAGCCGGCGTTGTTTACGAGGATGTCGACCTTTCCGAGCCGTTCGACTGCCGTAGCGGCCAGATGGTTTGCTTCCTCCCGTCTGGCCATATCGGCAGCAATCGCCTCGATCTTCACCTCCGGTGCAATCGCCCGCAGTTGGGCAACAGCCTCATCGAGCCGCTCCTGCCCGCGGCTGCAGAGAAACAGGTCGGCCCCGGCACGGGCAAATCCCGCCGCGATGGCATACCCGATGCCCTTGCTGCCGCCGGTGATGAGGGCGGATCGGCCGATGAGGTTAAAGGGAGAGTCTTGCATCGTTGTATCTCCGAGTATCGAGCTTGTGTTGGTATCAGGCGGCAGGGAACCACCGTTGGAGTGTTGTCTTGAATTTCAGGAATGCGGGATCAATGCAGTGTCTTGTTCCGACGTTCTTCGCCAGGGTGCTGAAGATCGCGGAAGATGGTTTCTTGTTGACCTCGCGCATGGCGTCGCGCATGGCCTTCTTCGGATCGCTCGGCTTTGGGGTTCCCGACGTGACGTAACCGGATTCTTCAAGCCAGCGGCGGAGGGTCGGTGTGCGTCTTTGCCACCCGAGGGCCTTGTCTACTTCCGGAGAATCGCTCCAGACCCAGGCTTCCAGTTCGGGGGCAATCACAATTGCTGCGGAACGATCACGCCAGCCGTTTCTTGACAATTCCCGCTCAACTGCAGACTCAATATCGTCGCGAGTCTGTGATTCCTTGCCGGAACCATCGCGATCGAAAATGACCATGGTGAAGTCAAACTGTCGGACAAACGGCCGCAAGTACTCGTGGGCTGCCCGACAGCAACCGGAATCGCGTTTGACGTATCGGTCGACGGTGAAGTGGATGGCCCGGATGCCGAGTGACATAGGCCGACGCAGAAGTTGTTCGATTGCCTCCTTTGCGTCCAGATCCGCAGCAACGACAATCAGGTCCTGTGTGCGTTTGGCTTCCGGCATGACCTATCCGAGCACTCCTGAAGCGAACAGAGTACCCAGATCCACTTCACCATGCCAGTCGGCCAAACGTGGGTGATGGTCGCCGCTGACGATCTGCGCGGCCCCAAACTTGTCCTTGGTGAAGCACAAGACCTCGCTCGGCTTGGCCAGCCCGACAAGCAACGGTGAGTGCGTGGCCATGAGGACTTGAGCGCTGTAAACTGACGACAAGGACTGGTAAGCCGTTTCTATGGCCAGTGGATGCAGGCCGTTCTCGGGTTCCTCGATCAGGAGACTACCGTCCCAGCGCCTGAGATAGGCCGGCAGTGTGAGTGCGATGAGGCGGAGGGTCCCTTCGGAAACGTTCCATGAGGGGACATGCAGCCCGTCTTGGTACTCCAGCATCAGATAGCAGTGTCGATCTTCTTCGCGGAGGACCGTATCCACGGCGACAAGGTCCGGCAACGCGATTTGGAGGTGGGCAATCCAATCTCGATAGACCGCTGGCTCGGACGCTCGAAAATCGGCGATGACCCAGGGAAGGTTCGCTGCATCCGGCTGCAGTGCCTTTGGCTGGGCAGGGGGACTCGGCTTGCGAAGCTGCTTAGCATCAAGCTCATAGGGAATAACACGACTGGTCAGGAGATTCCGGAACCAAGACGCGGCAGGAAAAGCTATGTTGTCCTCCGGAAGGTTCGCTAGAGCTGACTTCTGTGTGCCAAATCGAAACGGCAAGAATCCCAATTCTTCTGTTTCGGCAAAGAAACTGTCGCTTGTCGCTGTCTCGGGCGACTCCCGATGCTGGGCTGCAGCCGTCTGCTTCACAAGCACCGGATGCTTGCCAGGCTCTTCTTCGCGAAATGCCGAAGTGATGAGCGATGCGTCGCCAGAGTCCCCTGCGTCGAGCGACTCTTGAGATGATCGGGGCTCCCAGTCAACCAGGAATCCGCGTTCTTCTCTGATGCCGGATACACCCGTCAGCGGATCGATCCCTATGGCAATCTCGTAGCGAAATACGCTGAAATTCGATCGCAAGGGACTCTTATTCTCGTCCGGTATCGCTGCCTCTAAGGCAAGCTCAAATCCAGCCCCGGACCGCTGCCAGAACAGATCATAGATGTTGGACGTCCGCTCGGAGATTGCCGCCTGCAACCCGTCGGTCGTGAGCCGGCTCAGGAATCGCACTACGTCCAACAGCGTCGACTTCCCCGTCCCATTGGGGCCGACCAGCAACTGGAACGGCCCCAAAGGTTGACGAACCGATCGTAAGCAACGGTAATTCCGGGCTTCGATGAGCGTAATCACCAGACGGCCCTCGGGGAAGTTAAAGGGAATGGCTTAAGACACGACTTACGCGTCCAAATGCTCCACCACCAGGTCGCCAACTTCCGTGGTGCTGAAGCCCATCTTGCCGGCGGCCTGGCTCTTCATCTTCGTGCCGGTGACCGCCATGATGGCCTTCATCACCCGGTCGGCGGCCGACTGGCGGCCGGCCTGCTCCAGGAGCATGGCCACGGCGCTGATCGTTGCGATCGGATTGATCACGTTCTTGCCGGTGTATTTTGGCGCCGAACCGCCCATGGGCTCGAACATGCTCGTTCCGCCCGGGTCGGGGTTGATGTTGCCGCCGGCGGCCACGCCCATGCCGCCCTGCAGGATCCCCGCCAGGTCGGTGATGATGTCGCCGAACATGTTCGTGGTTACGATCACGTCGAAATAATCCGGGTTCTTCACCATCCACATGCAGCAGGCATCGACGTGGTTGTAATCCGCCTTGATATCCGGATACTCCTTGGCCACTTCCTGGAAGGTCCGCCACCAGAGGTCGTGACCGAAGGTGAGCACGTTCGTTTTGGCAACCAGGGTGAGCTGTTTCTTCTTGTCGCGTTTGCGGGTGTAGTCGAAGGCCCAGCGGATGCAACGTTCGCAACCCTTGCGAGTGTAGACGGCCGTCTGGGTGGCCACCTCGTCGGGCGTGCCCTTCTTCATCACACCGCCGATCCCGGTGTAAAGATCTTCGGTATTCTCGCGGACGACGACGAAATCGATGTCCTCTGGCTTGCGGCCGGCAAGGGGAGTCTCAACACCGGGGAACAGCTTGACCGGGCGAAGGTTGATGTACTGGTCGAACTCGAATCGCATCTGCAGCAGCAACCCCCGCTCCAGGATGCCGGGTGCCACTTTCGGGTGGCCGATCGCGCCCAGCAGGATCGAGCGGAACTGGGAAAGCTCTTCCAGGGCACCCTCGGGCAGGATTTCGCCCGTTGCCAGGTAGCGATCTCCGCCGTAGTCAAAATCCTTGGCTTCGACCTGAAAACCTTCCAGTTTGGCGACCGCCCTGAGGACCTTGAGACCCTCGGCCACAACCTCGGGACCAGTTCCATCGCCGCCGATGACGGCCACTTTGAGAATGTCGTTGCTGCTCACAGTTCGTTTTCCGTTCTAGAGATTCGCGATAGGCCAGACGGACCCAAAGGGCAAACCAGGTTGGAAATTGCGCCCCGCAGATCGTTTGGCCGAAGGCCTGATTCCAGCGTAGCCAGGGGCAACGCCCCAGAAAAATGATGCACCGGACGATGAATCCTGCATTTTAACATCCCCCATATCGTGGGAAAACCGGGGGCCATGCGGCTGATGTCCAGGGCAAACGCAAGTCGATATTTTCTCCAGAGCCCCAATCTCGGTAAGATGTTCACAGGGCGGCAGGGCCGCCAGCGGGCACCGACCGAAGGTTGGTCGCGAGCTACCGCTCGGCTCGAGTGGCCTGCTCCCGTTGGTCGCGGATCTTTGTGAAAAACTTCACGATCTTTGAGGTTAGTAGTACAGGGCGGCCAGAGGCGAGCCTGAAGTCGCGAGGCATCGTTTGGAAAGATGACAGAAGATCGGTTGGACCTGACCAGCGAACCTGAGCATACTCCTCCAGCGTCGCAACCGCGACGCTTTCTTGGTATCCAATTCGCCTGTTGTGGCGTCTATCAAAGGATTTACGTGAACCGGGACGGTACTGCCTATGAGGGGCACTGTCCACGATGCTCTCGTCCGGTGCGGATTCGAATTGGAGCCGGTGGATCGGGCGAGAGGTTCTTCACGGCCTATTGATCGGTTTTTCGGAACTTGTGCCCGATATCCTGCAACTTGGCGCGACCAGCGGGTGCCGCCGGTGCCACCCACATCGGATCCAGTCCTGCTTCTTTCTAGCTACTAAGTGCTTTATTATAAACCACTTACACAATCGGCTTGCATCTCGTCACGTCTTGATGCCCGGCTTGATGACGATTCGGCCGAATTCTTGAGCGTCGGCCGCACTGTCTCTTGAGTCGTTTGCCGTTTTTCGCTACCCTCTCGCCTCCTTATTGTCGGGCCGGTGTTTTGCCGCCCCGAGCAACCACCTTCGTGTTGTCCTATTCGGAAAGCTGCCTTTGTCGTCGACCATGGATTACGAGATCCAGCGATGCTCTCGGCGCTGCGCCGCAACGGAGCGGGAATTCGCCCCTGGCGAAGAATTCTTCTCCGTTCTGATCGCAGAAGGGGCTGAACTGCGCCGGCTGGACTATTGCACAGAGGCCTGGAAAGGCCCGCCCGAGAACGCCACTGGTTGGTGGCGATCCCGCATGCCCTCTCCAACCCAGAGACAGATGCACTGGGCACCCAACGATGTCATGCTCCACCTGTTTGAGGAGCTGGAAAACCAGCCTGACCGGGCGGATATGCGGTTTGTGTTGGCCTTGCTGCTCGTCAGACGCCGAGTGTTGCGGGAGGACGACCGCACCAAGGACGAGGGGGGGCGGGAGGTAACCGTCGTCTTCTGCCCTCGCAACGACAAGAGTTACGAGGTGCCAACGGTGCTGCCGAATCCAAAACGCACGCAAGAAATCCAGGAAGAACTGGCCCGATTGCTGTTTGCGAAGGCGGAGTAATGGTTTGTGGCGGAAATCGAGTGGGGAGGCCCGAGATCATCTGAATCGAACACCACAGCGGAAGTTGTGGCCGTCTTGTCCTGGCTTGCGATTCGGATACGTGTTGTGAGTCATTTGCGCTGAACGCCACTGGTGACCAGCATCTGGTCAGAGGATCCAAGTCCATGGATGGACGTCCAAGGTACACTCTGCTGATGATGATTTGCGCCATGACTCTGGCGTTCGGCTCGGGGTGCCGCCTTGTCGATCGAAAGCCACGTTCTCCGGCCTTCCCGCCGGTTCTGCAGCCCGGCGCGTCGCTCTCGCAGGTAATCGACGCCGTCAACAACAACAGCCGTCAGATCCAGTCCTTCTCGACCAACGAGGCCCAACTTTCCGGACCCGGAATTCCCATAAGGTTGGGGAGCACCAATATTGTCTTCGAACGGCCCAGGCGTCTGCGGATTCAGGCGGGCACAATTGTCGGCCCCGAACTGGACGTGGGCAGCAACGACGAACTGTTCTGGTTCTGGGTCCGCCGAAATGAGCCCCCTGCCGTCCTTTTCTGCCGCCACGACCAATACGCATCTTGCGAAGCGGCTCGCATGATTCCCTTCGAGCCGACCTGGCTCATCGAGGCTTTCGGAATTGTGGAATTCGGTCCCCACGAGCGGCATCAAGGCCCGATCGCCAGGCCCGATGGCCGGCTCGAGATTCTCACAATTCGCCAGACGCCCTGCGGCCCGACCACGAAGAAGACCGTGGTCGACGCCACCACCGCCTTGGTCCACGAGCAGCATCTCTACGACTACCAGGGAAGAATTATCGCCAGTGCCGTCGTTCGCGAGCATCGTCTCGATCCGCTCACCACCCTGGTGATGCCCAAGGTTGTCGATCTCCAGTGCCCGCAAGCCCAATTGTCAATGGAGATCAACCTGGGAAATCCG
>CAYSCH010000131.1:19697-21933 GCA_964429355.1 uncultured Planctomycetaceae bacterium
TGGGCTACATGGCGACCATCAACCAGCCGGTGGGGAGTGCGGCCGTGTGGACGATGCCGATGGTCCAGGGATGGCCCTTGGTCAATCTGGCCGACCCGAACTGGCGGCGGATGCTGGGCGAGCAGCCGATGGCCAGTCGCTTGGGGGGCTCGCCCGCCGTACCTTATGCCTCGGCGGACGGTCGTCGCGACTTCAACCGGCTGCGATAGGGGGAAGGAGATTCCCCAGATTGCCAGCGAATGGAAAATGGGCATCTTCCAGCCGGTCCTACATGGAACAACCCGCACAATTTATGGTTTCCGGTCAATTTGCCTTGTCCGCATAACCGATAGCTAGCTATCGACGGATTGCAGTGTTGCGCGGGGGGTGCTGCGACCGGTTAAGGTGCGCTGAGGGTGGCGCCATTCCATGCCCCCCAAGATGCTCATAACCAGAGATGGAGTAGCCAGTCATGAGGATCGCAAAATGGGCGATCGGAGTCGCGCTGATCGGAGGCCTTGCGGCGAGCGCGGCAAGAGCGCAAAGCGTTCAGGGAAAACAAACGGCTGCGGAACCGGCATACGGTTACGCGGAGGCTGACAGCATCTCAGCCCAACAATCGGCAGTCACGCAGGCGGCTTACGGATACGCCGAAGCCGCAGACGAGGTGGCCGCTCCGCCCACTCCCGCGGTAACGTCACCCAGCGATGCTGCTGCGGCAGGCGACAACTGGTCGAACTACGGAAACAGCGGTAACAGCAATTTGGCACCAAGTTGTGCAAGTTGCGGAGGCGCCAGTTGCGGCGCCTGCATGGATTGCTGCGGGCCGTGCAAACCCATCAACCTGTTTGACGACTTCATCGTCGGCCAGGATACCGCCCTCGACATCGGCGGGTGGATCTCGGTCGGCGGCACGGGAAACGAGTACCGCGCAACCTTGAACGGTCGTCCGCTGGGCTTCAATAATCTCGGCGACGGGGTCAACGTTCACCAGCTCTGGTTCTATGCCGGTAAGGAAGCAAAGACGAACGGCTGTGGAATGGACTGGGGGGCTCGGGTCGACTACGTTTTTGGTGTCGACGGCCCCGACACGCAGGCCTTTCGCGGAACCCAATGGGATGTGACCTGGGATTCCGGCGATTACGGCTCTGCGATTCCCCAGGCCTATACCGAAGTCGCAATCGACTACTTGACCGTGAAGGCCGGGTATTTCTACACGCCCATCGGTTATGAGGTCGTTCAGGCTCCCCAAAACTTCTTCTATTCCCATTCGTATGCCAAGTGTTTCATCGAACCCTTCACCCACACGGGCGCTCTGGCTACCTACGACGGGTTCGAAAGCTTCACCTTCTACGGTGGATGGACAGCGGGCTGGGATACGGCCTTCGAACAGATTGGCGACTCGTGCATGTTCCTCGGCGGTCTCACCTACCGTCCAAGCAAAGACGCTTCGGTCAGCTACATAACCAGTTCCGGACGCCTCGACTCGGTGGCTACAACTGGCAATACGTACATGCACAGCATCGTCATGGACCTGCAGCTCACCGACCGATTGGAGTGGGTGATCCAGGGCGATTTGAATCATCGCAGCACCCCGGCGCGGGACTCTGCCGCAGCGGGTGTGAATCAGTACCTCTTCTACAAGATCAACGAATGCTGGGCACTCGGCGGTCGTTTCGAGTGGCTGTACGATCGTGACGGCGCGTTCGTTCCGCGGGATCGGGCGGGGAGTTACTACAACCTCACCGGCGGTGTGAACTGGAAGCCCCATACCAACATCACCGTCCGTCCGGAGGTCCGCTACGACTGGTTCTCCGGGACCTACAGGCCAGGCGGCCTGCCCTACGACAACGCCACGAAAGACAACCAATTCTCGCTCGGATTCGACGTCGTCATCCTCTTCTGATCGAGCCGGAACGGGCGTTCCTCTACGCTCACCCTCAGCGTCCAACCAGAGCCGGCAGCCGGGTATACGCGGCTGCCGGCTCTGCTGTTTCTTGCCCACGATCCGGCTCATTCCTGCCCCCAAACCTGCACCGACATTTCCGCTGCTTCTCGGCACTCGTCTCTGCCCGTCCGTCGTCGTGCCTCGCGAAGCTTGCCGTTTGCCTGAATTGCTGACTGACAGTGCCTCAATTCCGGGCAACCCAGCCTTTTCGGTTGCCAAAGGCCCATTCTCCTCGGAATCCGATTCTCTCTGTAATCCCTTTTCAAATCACAACATCCGCGGATCGGGGCATTCTCTCCTTCGCTGAAC
>CAYSCH010000132.1:0-16696 GCA_964429355.1 uncultured Planctomycetaceae bacterium
CAGCGCCTTGTTGCAGGTTGTCGTCGGACGGGTTGCTCGTGCGGTGAAAGGACAGTGTCGTGAGTGCGACGAGCCGATTCTCTTCGGGCAGGCCGTTGCCGCTGAACTCCAGATGCACTTCCAGTTCCAGCCCGGGGAATCGCTTGAGGTATTCGTAGAACCAGCCGCCGTCCTGGGTCGGGCCTCGCGTGTAGCCCAATTTGGTGGCCGTACCGCGCAGTTTGAATGATTCCACCATGTGGCCCTGGAAATCGGAAATGGCGGTCGCGCTTTGCCGATCCTCCGGTAGGCCATAGGGCTGGCGGCCGAACTGGGCGAACAAGGGCGCCATCGCGTAATCGGCAAGATGGACCGTCCAGACGGCAGCAGCTTCCTGGGAAACCTGGGAACCATGGAGAATGCGGACGCAGGCGTTGTCGGCCAGGAAGAATTCTTCTTCGTTGGGGCCGGTCAGCGTTCCATCGTCCAGGGGCCGGAAGGTCTGCTTGGGTGCGTTGTCTTCGTAGACTGCCCAGATGAGCCGGGGGCATACCCGTCGCAGCAGCGGATGCGAGAAGATCCAGGTCCGCCAGTCGGCCCCGGACCAGGTTCGCTGCGTGCACATCGCCTCGTAAAGACGCGTTGTTTGCTGATCGGCAAACTTCTTCAGTTCTTTCTTGGCCGTTGCGAAAGACTTCTTGGCCGTCTTCACCTGTTCCTCATCGTCATCCTTGCGAGGCGCCGGGAGCGACTTGAGAGTCTTGCCATCGGTGTCGGAGAGCACGGGCTGAAGTTCGGCGTTGACGCGAACGATGAACTCGCGCGCCCCGTAGCTCAGGACCAGCTTGCCTTCTTCATCGAACCCAGCAGTCGGCATGGTGCGGTCGGCCAGTTCATCGAGGGTCCAACCCTTGCGATCGGCGAGGAGTCGTACGCACCGCTCCGCCTCGTCGCGAATGCTCTTCGTGCGGAACCGATGGGAGATCGAGAGGAGATACTGAATGGCGGCGGGCTGTTCGATGCCGGAAAGCATGGCAATCAAGGCTCTGCACTGGGCAGCGCGGTAGCCGTACCACTGGGCCAGGTAGGCCTGCACAGGCGCGACCGCAGAGACGCCACAACACGCGGCGGCAATCGCCAGAATCCCCTTCTCGGAAACTGCTGAGACAGTGTCGGACAGGGCTTGCCGATAGAACCAGTCCTCGATCTCCGGCGAACAGCTTGCTCCCGAAACGTACCCGGTAGCCTGCTGACGAGCTTTCACACGCGCTTCGGTCTCAGTGTACTTGAGAGTCTGGTCTCGCTCGAGCCAGGCGGAGAGGACGAAGTCGCCCAAGACGCCACGTTCGGCAGGATCCATCAGGTCGCAGTAGCGGCGGAGCAGCGGGCCCGCCTCGGCCGATTTGAGCTTGTAGTTCTGCACGAGGAGCCAAGTGACGATCAGAGGAGCGACCTCTTCGCCCGAATCGCGCCAGTGGACCTTGGGCAAGGTCTGCCATGGAAACCAGGCCAGTGCGGGGGGGATCCCTTTCTTCAAACCTCTCTCGGCGGCGTCCAGCAGCTTGTCGCGGTCGAGGTAGGGTTCGATCGGCTCTCCCAATTTCTCAAGCGCCGTGAGCATGGCATCGAGCGCTGCATCCTGCTTCTCTTTTCTGGCAGCCGCGTGGAGGGGAGTGACGCCACGGCGGTCGCCCAGCCTTCCCATCCACTCGGCAGCAACAGCGCGGGTCTGATAGGCGGAACTGGCGAGCGACTGGGCCAGCCGCTCGTGCAGATCCGGCAGCCTTTCTGCGATTCTTTGCATCGCCAGTCGGTCCGCCTTGTTCGTGCCCACGGAGATCTCCCAGAGCCGGCCGATCAACGGCGGGGGCACCTCGGGAAACTTGGCCAGAACACGAGCGGCACCCTGAAACTGGCGAGCCCGCTGGTACCTCGCGGACCAGTCGCCGGCAGCAGGTTCCAACGACGTGGCCAGCACATCGAGCTGCCCCAAGAAGAAAGGCCAGATCGCCTCCGGTTCCCATTTGAACTGCGACACAGAACTCCCAAGGACCTGCCGGGCGAGGATCTCGTCGGGCAGACCCAGCGAGCGGATCGCCTCGGCCAGGTCCTGGAGCGAGAATCCAGGGGGATGGCTGCGACGACAAACCTCCAGGTGCGAAATTGTATGATACTGCAGCGCGCGGTGTCGTTCGGTCGGGCTGGAGATCTCGTTGAGCATCGCCAGCAGACGCACCGCATGGATCAGGGTACAGTCGGGATGCTCAAGCAGATTCTTGAAGGCTCCTGTCGCTTCCCGCCAGAGAATGTTCGACGACACCAAGGTCTCCGAGAGGAGCCCCTGACACTCATCTCCGTTCTGGAGTCTGCAGGAGACGGCTTCCAGATCGCGGTTGCCAAGAGCGGCGAGTTGCCTTTTAGGGTGGATGAATCGATGCTGCGGCTGTGGATTGGCAAGGAGCGCATTGTGCTGCTTCGCGTGCTCGTTGTATTCGTCAAAAAGTCGCCGGATGCATTCTCGCAGGGCGGCCGTGACAGGCGGGTTCAGAGGAATCGGCTTGCGGAGCGGGGTCTGCAACCCGTCCAGGGCAGCAGGCGAGATTCCGGCGTCGAAGTCCCGGATCGCCATGCAGATCGCATCCCTGACCGCCTTCGATCTTTCTCCCTCCAGCAGGGATTCCAGGAACGGTCTTTCTGCTTCGCCGAATATTCTCCCAAGGGCCCGAACGGCATTCTCCTTCTGAGTGCGGGATCCCTGTTCGATCCGCCGATGCAGGATGGGCAGGGCAACGTCGCCTGCCGATCGCAGCAGCGGCTCAGCCGCCTCGCGGAGCCGCTTGGAACTGTCGGTCGCGCAGGCAACCAGTTCCTCGAGGAAGGGTTTCAAAGGCGCTTTCGCCCTGGCGAGATTCTCTGCGGCAAGGAGTCGCGATTCGGCCTTGCCTTGAGTGAGAAAGCCCGCCACCAGGTCGCGGTGCGTCGCGTACGTGGTCCCCAGATCGGCCACGGAAAGCACCATCTCGCGCATCTTCGAGTTGTCCCAGCGTACTCCGTCGGTGCGAAAAGGGGCCGCTACAAAGAAATCCGTTCCCTTGCCGTCTGCCCGGATCATCTCTTCGATCATCGGTCCCGAGATGGCCGTGCTGCATTGCTGCGACGACCAGACCCGTGCCGCGGTACAGGTCGCTTCCTGGAGGAGGATCTCCAGCCAGAGTGTGTTATCGAACCAGAACTGGCAGAAGAAACGGTTGGCTGGAAGCCGCCTGGCGGCGGCTTCCAGGGTCTTTGCCAGGCGCAGGTAGAAGTGGCAGTCGATGGGCCCGATCTGCTGGAGGGAAATGTACCACGTATCCCCGGAATTAATCCCCGAGTCCGAACTGCACCGGAGATTGAGGGCACGCGCTGCCTTGGGCTGCTTCTCAAGTTCATCCAATGCCGCTTGATCATCTTCGCCGTCGAGAACATAGCGCAGCAGTCGGTCGTGGAGAGTTTCGCCGAGACGCTTCAGTGGTGCAAACAGGGTCAGAAGCTGTTCCACACGGGCTGCGGATAGCCCAACCCGATTCTCGAAAGGAGCCTTGTCAGCCATGGTGCGCAGCCTCAGTCACGCAGTGTTTCCGTCGATTTCAGCCCTGTGCAAGCAGCCACAAAGGTCTCCTGGTCCGCCGCCAGCCGCAGGAGATAGTAGGCATGAAGGAGCACGGCGGCCGCCTTGTTGCGGCAAGCCGGTTCAGCCAGTCGGGAGGAGCTGGCGATGAGTTCCAGGAGCCTCTTAATCGGCCGAGAACAAGTCGTCAGTCCGAGCGCGTCGAGTCGACGGGCGGCACCGGCCAGAAGCTCGCGATCGCGTCGGGCGGCGATCCCGCCCTCGGCGACCGACTCCAGTTCGGCCTGGGCGGCGATCAGGATCCGGCCCAAGGGTGTGGCCGTTGCGGTTTGTGGAACCAGTTCTTCATTCTCCCCCTCGAGTTGTTCCTCTTCGTTCCCGTCGTTTGCCGGTGGGGGTTTCTTGCCGGTCTTTGCGGGGGCCATGCTCTCCGCGTCTTCGAGATTCAGAGAGATGATCCTGTCGCCGCTGAACAGCGAGATCGGCTGGACGCACACCGATCCGCTCACCAGTCGCAGGGCGCCCAGAAGCCCATCACCGGGCGCGGACTGCGGCGGAAACTGTTCGAGACGCTCGATCGCCTTTTCCTGCTCGGCGGTAAACGGCAGCCAGAGGTCGATGGTGCGTCCTTGCTCGTCGTAAACCGGCCGGCGCAGTTCCTGCCGCAAGCTGTCGAACCGTGCCACATCCCAGGATTGCGGCAAGAGCAACACCAGATCGAGGTTCTCCGTCTGGCTGGCTAGACTGCCGCCGAAGAGGCAACCGGCTTTCTCAGCCAGAACCGACCAGTCCCGGATCGCGGCGGAGACCTCGCGGGGGCGGCTTGGTCCGAGAACGAGGGCTCGCGTGGCTGGACGGCCCGAAATGCGCCCCTGGGAATTTCGCCAGGCGCTCGTCAGCCGCAACGTGCTACGGCTGGCCTCCCGCGGGGACGTGCATCCCACCCAGGGGCCGTCCGCGAGAAAGCGGCCGGCTGGAGAAAAGCCCGTCTGGGCGGCCGGTCTCGATTCGCTCCAAGTGGCCCATGCATCGCGAGACTGGTCCCAAAAGTAGACCGTCAGGCCCCGGTAGCCCCCCTTGGACTGCCAGACCTGGGCTCCCAGGCCGACCAGGGTTATTTGTCCCACCTCGAAATACTGAGACCGATGCTGGCCTACAAGTGCAGCGGACTGGCTCGTGGCGAGCCCGAGTCGCAGCGCCTCGATGCGGGCAACCTGTGTGAGGAGCCTCGCGGTGCTGGACTGAGCGTCGCGCCGGAGGGCGAGGTGAATCTCGTCGGCAAGGGACTTGAGCATCCTCTCCAACCGCGGCAGATCCACCCCGTGGGCGGAGACGGCGAGTGTCGTGAGGCGATTGGCGGTGGCCAGCGAGAGGCGTGCCAGGCCAAGTGAGACGATCTCGCAGAGTACGGCTCTTACCGACTGGAGCACTTCCGCCCGTGACCGGGGAGCGCCCGACGACTCCTGAAGGACTGTCCGCTCAATTTCCACGTGTTTCCTGCCGAGCGACACCTGGTAGGCCAGCACGGCGGCCACCATGTGTTCACAGACCGTCTCGGCCTGGCAGGAGCAAAGCATGCCCGTCAGTTCACCGCTGGGGATCCAGCGGCAGGTAACATTGCGATCGGGAAACCGCACCAGCAAGGCCGCCCCCGCCTCGATCTCCACCGTGGGCCCGCCGGCGAGGAACCGAGTCGCCTTGCGGAGCAGGGTCTTGCCCGCCCATTTCTGCAGCGACTTCTCGTCGAGATTGCCGAACACCTCGGCAGGGGTCGGCAGCAGGTTCCCCTCGGTTTCAGCGGCCTGCGGCGGAACGCCGGTCGCACGTCCCTCGCCCGCCTCGACAGGTGATTCTGCCGCCAGTCCGGCGTCGTCCCGAAGATAGAGGAGGGCCGCAAGAATGTGGCGGCAGATGCCAGCCGACGGGCAGGTGCACTTGCCGGCGGACGGATGTTCTGTGATCTGGACGATCTCATCGGCGACATTCACCTCCACCAAGCCATCTTTCACGCAACGAATGCTGGGCGTCACCGACTCCAGGTCCTTTCGGGCCCGGCGCAGCAGGCCCCGGTTGGCCAGCACCGCCAGGGCATCGTCGTCCAGGGTCCTGAGCACGCTTCGGAGTTTCGTCAGGTAAGGATCCGACCCAGCCATTCCGCCAACCGTTGAGGAGTGAGAGCGGCCACTTCGGCGCCGGCGGCCACGCACCGCTCGGCCATCTGGCGATCGTAGACCGGCTGAGCCATCGCGTCGAGTGCCGCCAGCCCGATCACCCGCACGCCCGATTCACACAACCGCTTGATCGCGGCGACCATGCCCTGGGGATCGCCTCCTTCGAAGAAATCGGTGACCAGCACCACGATCGATCGCGTCGGCGAGCGTACGAGAGTCTCGCAGTAGCGCAGGGCCCGATGGATGTCGGTGCCGCCGCCGAGTTGCACCGACATGAGCACTTCCGTCGGGTCGTCGATCTGGTCCGAAAGGTCGACAATTGCCGTGTCGAAGGCGGCCAGATTCACCCGCATGGCCGGCAGCCCGTGAAAGATGCCGGCCATCACGGCGCTGTAGATCACGGAATCCATCATCGAACCGCTGCAGTCGACGGCCATGATGATGTGCCAGGGCATGTGGTGATCGATCCGCGAAAAGAAGTGCAGGCTCCCCAGTACGATCTGCCGGTGCTCGCGGTCGTAGTTCTTCAGATTGGCCCGGATCGTGCGATGCCAGTCGAGGTTGCGGAGCACCTTGAGCCGGCTGCGACGCTGCTTGTTCAATCGCCCCCATAGCGCCTGCCGGATATCCTTGGCCAGACGGCGGCGCAGGTCCTCGACCACCTGCCGGACGATCCGACGGGCGACCTCGAGCACGGGCCCCTGCATCATGCCTTTGAACGACAGGACTGCCTTGAGCAGCTCGTAGCTTGGCTCAAGCTTTTCGAGGACTTGCGGATCCGTGACCAGTTCGGTCATCCCGTAGCGGTCGAGGGCGTGGCGCTGGATGATCTCGGCCGTGTCGGCGGGAAACAGTTCGCGAACCTGCTGAATCCATTCCGGAATCGCCAGCACACTCTCCTCCTGGCCACCGAAGCGCGATTCGCCCCCGGCCGGCATACCCTTGCCGGTCCGCACTCCCCGTCCCCGATACTCGCGTCCATAGAGGTAGTCGAGAACTCGGTCCATCTGCGATGCCCGCGTGCCCCGCCCGCCACAGCTCCCCAAACGAGGCTCCGCAAAGCGACCCAGTATGAGCCGCCAGCGCTGCAGGTCCGACTCCGAAGAGGCGGACAGTCCCTTCACGAGCTCAGTCACAGAGTGCCTCCAGTCCGTCGGCTTTGAGAATCTCGCCCACCAGGCGGTCTATCTCAACCGCCCGGAGCATTTCTTCGCTGCCAATGTCAACGAGGTAGGGTACGGCCAGTGTCTCCGTCCCCAGCAGGGCGGCAACCTGCCGGGCCACGCGATCGGTTTCACGGGGGGTCAGATCGGCAAGGGCCAGTCGCAGGAGTGGAAGCATCTTCACAAAGCGGTGGTCGTCCCAGTCGCGGAGGACTTCCGTCACAGTGCCCAGGACGTCGGCCAGCTGCCAGAGCACGCTTCGCGCCGTTCTCAGCAGGCCTCGCAGGAAGTCCGGGCCGTCGGCGCCGTCGCGGCCCGAGCTGAGCATGTGGCCGCGGAGGTGACGGACGAGTTCGGCATCGTCCCACTCGCCGTCGCCATGGAGCAGCCCCACGCTACCGCCCCGCATGGCAGCGCTGCCGCTGCTGGATCCGGCCAGGGCCCGTAGCGCCTCGCATCGGACCTGGCGCAGCTCAGGCGTATCGCCCAGGGTGCGCACCGCCTGGAAGAGAGCATTCAATGCGTCGAGCATCCTGGCCTCTTCTTCAGGCGAGGTGTTCGCGAGCGAGGGGATGAGGTAGCAGGCCCGATGGTAGGCCGCACGGGCCAGTTCATCGAGGCCGGCCAGGTGATGCGCCTCCAGCGGCTCGCGCGACACTTCCAGCACGAGCAGATTTTCCATGGCCCCGACCAGGGAATCAAAGGCGGAGTCTTCCGCCACCATCCGGCCGACGCGGGCCAGGAGATCCTGGGTGTGGCGGTGGAGCCCCATCCGGCATGCAAGCAGCACGAGCCGGGTTGCACCGGCCGCGCTGCGCCCCTCCCCTCGCCCCTCCGCTTCCTGGAACAGCTCCAGCAGCCGGCTGGTGGCAGCTTCTTCGATCGTGGAACCGTAGAGCGATCGCTCGATGAGCGACGACTCCGTCTGGGGCGACCAGTGGTATTTCCAGACCTCCTGGATCCGCTCAAGTTCCTCGCCCGTCACGAAGTCGGGCCCGCGGACGAAGGTCGCAAACGGCACCTCCAGAAACGAAAGCCGGTGAAAGAGCCGGCTGGTCTGGCGGTGCGTCTGCTTGCGGTAGAGATCGAGCGTCGACTCCGTCGTCTCCAGCCGGTCGAGGTTGACCTTGAGTCGGCTGGCAACGTTGCGGAAATCGTGGACGATGGGCGGCTGACCGGCTTCGGCGGGAACGTTGCCCACCCGGTCTCCTGCGAGCAGCTTGCGGGCGATCGCCAGCACGGGGATGCCTTCCGCATCATCAGACCCTTTGACGAACACGCTGCGGACGCCGTCCAGAACGTCTTCCCGCGAGGGGCGATCGTGTCCGCGCAGGTTTGCCAGGCGCTCCACGTGCGAAGCCGCGGCGATCGCATCGGCGGTCGACGTGCCCAGTCCCTTCTCGCGGCAGATCCGAGCCACTTCAACCAGGATTTCGATCGGCCGGCCTTCTTCCCACGTCCGCTGGTAGAACTCGGGCGAAGGCATGCCGCTCGCGTAGCCGTTGAGCCGGTCCAATTGCTCGAAACTGTAACGCATCAGCACCGTCTGATGGTCGTCGGGCTCGAGGTGGAGCCGCTTCGGCGAAACCGGTTGGGTGACGGGCAAAACGACCGTGTGGAAACCGCCGGTGACGACCACCACGCTTTCCCGTTCGTGGGCAATCTCGGCGGCCATGGCCTGCTCCCGGGCCAGGGTGCCGTCCCTGGCGAGACTTTCTTCCGAAAAGTCTTGCCGGGCCAACCGGCAATAGGCCAGCACGCCCGCGGCGAAATCCTCAGTCGAGACGTGCCGATAATCGACCTCATAGAGATGGTCCCAGAGATCGTCCGGATCACGCGAACCGGTGCGAATGCACGCGGCACGAAGCAGGCGGCTGTGGGAGAACCAGCTCTCCGCCTGGAGGCTGACCAGCGGGCTGGCCCGTTGGGTTTGGCGGGCCGGCTCGCCCGCCTCGGCTTCGACCGTCTCCGGAAACGTGAGGTCGATAAACCGTACGGCGGCCCCGACGTCGAGCCCAGCCCGCACGGCCGCGAGTTCGGGGGAAAAATCGCTGAGAGGATAGTACGCCGCGCGGCGGTCCGGCGGGACGTCTTTCCCGCGGCGAATATAAGTCGTGTAGACGGCCAGTGGGGTTCGTGTCTCCCGGTGGACGAGCAGCGGGACCAGCGGTGAGGCATCTCGCGGCCCTTCGATCAACACGGCCCTGGGCTTTCGCTCCCGAATCAGCCGATCCACGTGCCAGGCGCAGGCCGGGCTATGGTGCCGCACGGGGAAGTAGACGATCCGCCCCGAGAGGTCGACCGGTTCGGTCAGCGTAGCCACTTCCGGGCTTTGGCAAACTCCGCCCATACTCCCCCTCTGTCTTTGCCTCGCTGGCGGACCACCACGTCAAAATAGTGTTTGAGTTTCTTCAAGTCGTCGGGATTGTCTTTGATGACGGCGCCCACCAGGTGCCGTCCGATATGCTCCGGGTGGAGCACGCCTTCGCCGTAGTAATACGCGTCGAGCGATGATTGCAGGGCCACCGATACGGCTTCGGCAGTGGACATGACGGTGCTTGGCTTCTCCACATGCACGCCGTCGGCCGTCACGCCGTCGCGCAGGTCGTGAAACGCGGTGACGAGCACGCCGATCACGTCCCGTTCGACTTGGACTTTCGCGCCCGATTCATCAAGCAGTTTTTGGCACTGTTCGGCAACCAGGGCCACCTCCTGGTCCATTTCACCGATAGGATGGACCGTTTCGAAGTTGAACCGGCGTTTCAGGGCACTGGACATCTCATGAACGCCCCGGTCGCGGATGTTGGCGGTGGCAATGATGTTGAATCCCGGTCGTGCCAGCAGGACGCGGTCATCTCCGTCGAGCTCAGGCACCATCATCAGCTTCTCCGAGACGATGCTGATCAGCACGTCCTGGATCTCGGGCGGGCAGCGAGTCACCTCCTCGAAGCGAACGATCGCCCCCTGACTCATACCCACGTGGAGGGGACCGGGAACCAGCGCGGCGCGTGTGGGCCCTTCGGCCAGCAGCAACGCATAGTTCCACGAGTACTTGATCTGGTCCTCCGTGGTCCCCGAGCTTCCCTGGATGGTGTTGGTGGAGCAGCCGGAGATCGCGGCGGCGAGCAGTTCCGAGAGCATCGATTTGGCCGTTCCCGGCTCGCCCACCAGCAACAGCCCCCGGTTTCCCGCCAGCCCCACCACGGCCCGCTCGATGAGCACGTCGTCGCCGAAGAACTTGCGGTCGATCTTCTGCTCCTTGCTGCCACAAATGAACGCCCGAACGGCCCGGGGGGAAAGCTTCCAACCCGGCGGACGCGGGGCCTTGTCGGCCTTGGCCAACGCAGCAAGCTCCTGCCTGTAGAACACTTCAGCCGGCGGACGCAAGACGCCCTCGGCAGCGGACTTCTTCGACATGGGTGGCCGCTCCTTCGAGGCACGCAAACTTCGAGAAAGCCCCAGTGGCGAAGCCATCGTAGCATATCCCGGCGGGCGGTGAAACGGTAGATCACCCAGAAAGCCGTGGTGGCCACTCGGCCGTGGTGTCACGGTTGCTCTCGCACGATCCTGCCGGCGAAACCGGAGGGCTTGCGCCCTGCCGCTCACTCTCAATTCGGGTAGTTTGTTGTTTTGCAGCGCCTTAGCAGCGCAAAGCCACGGTGGAACACGGAAGATGCCCTATGCAAGTAACACCTGCATTCGCACTCGGCGCTATTTTCGTGATAGATGCAACGGCGACCGGAAAAGACGACACCGCGGCAGGCAAGCCTAACCTCCTGATTCTCCTCAATGCAGTGACCGTGGAGCAGACCCGCGAATTTCTGGACGATGTTCCCGCCGGGAAACCGTGGTGCCTCTCTAGATTAGCCATCAATCGTCGCTTCCACCCACACAAGGTGGGTGGCGGCGTTCAATTCTCTCCTGGAATCATGCAAGGCCTCAGGGTGCGTCGCCAAGAACCTCTGAGGGAATCAGAAGCGACTGGCCCCCTTCAAACGGGTAACTGCGGACGGTGATCTGGTTACCCTCGGCATGCTCGATCTCGAATCCCGTCTGACCCGTCAGGAAGTATCGTCCCGATCGCGCCATGTCTGCCGGCAGCGGCCCGTCGAGCTCGATCTTGCGATCATCGACCTTCGTGATCTTTCGCACGAGCCGGGCGGTGGGCGCGGCCAGCTTGCGGTCGCCGGAACTCAGCTCGGTACCCTCCAGGAGATAGGACCGCAACACCCGCCCGCCAGTATCCAGCGTGGCCACTGCGAACCGGCCGGTCATCCGGATCGGTCCGAAGCTGTGCGGCTCATCGTCCAGAGCAGAAAGGATGTAGTCGGTCCCAGTGTCGCGCTCGACGGCCACGGCCACTGCCTGGTCGGTTTCCGGCTCCGCAGGCACAAGCCGCACGCTGCGGATCGGCGAGGTCTCTCCCCGGAAGGGACTGATCACGGCCGTGTACACGCTTCGCAGATTTTCTTCGCCCTTGCGCTCGGCAAGGATCTGCGTGATCGGCGGGGCATTGAGCTGATCGCCCGTGTAACTGCGCCAGCCGGGGGCGTCGGCTACCAGCAGGCGATCGAGTGGCCCGAGCATCCAGAACTGCAGCCGCGCTCCTGCGCAATCCCAGGAGGCACTCCACGTCGCCGGCGGCTGCCCGGCGGCGCGCAAGTTGGCCAGCCAGCGGATCTCCTCGTCGATTGGCACCACTTCCACGCCATGTAGTCCCAGGAACCGGCCGTTGCAGTTCAGCCCGTACTGGTGCAGCTTGCCGCCCTGCACGCGGAAGATGTCGACCACGTAGTTGCCCTCCTCCGGCAGTCGAACCAGGGCGCAGGTGCGGCGGTATTCAGAGCACACGGTGTAGGCGTCGGCCGAGGCCTGGATTACCTCCACGGCTGGCGATATCCCAAACAGCTCCAGACGCGAATGCCTCCCCTTGGCGTTTTGATTTTGCCCATCGACGGTCACCAGGTTGTGCGCCAGCGTGCTTTTGGTCCAGGCGTTGCGGGGATCGTCCCAGATATAGCCACGGTCGGAGGCCAACTCCTGGTTCCAGGCGTGGTAGATCACGCCCAGCGTGTCGTAGTGCCGGTGCCCGTGCTCGCAGTAGCCATTGAAGTAGAAGGCAGTCTGGCTGGCGTCGTTGCCGCTCCGCAGAACACCCACCTGCCAGCCGGGGAAGTACTCTGTGCGGACCGGAAACCCGGTAGCCTGGCCCGCCGACGCCGGGCTTGAATCGGCCCCCGTGTGGGCGAACAGGTCGGGATCGCGGTGCCAGAGCGCGTATTCACCCCCATTCTCTTCCAACGGCCCACCGAGCACGGTCTCCAGGAGCGCGGCGTAACCTGATCCGTAGTGATCTGCCAGGATCTCCGCATACTCGGCGCTCAATCCGCTGCCGGAGTGCGTGTCGCCGATCACGGGCATCTTTCGGTCGGGCCGCAGCATCTGGGCCATGCTCTGAAGGGCCAGCCGGTAGCGAGACAGGTGCTGGTAGGAGTCGAAGTCCTTCCAAGGCTCGCCGGTCGGCGGGCGGTAGCCGGGCGGATCGGAATAGCCCGAAAGGAGATCGGGAATATCGCCCATGTAGCTCAGATGCATGCTGGAATAGCTGGGCGATTCCTTGCAGAATCCGTCGAAATGGAAGCACTCCTCGAGCAGAGAGTCGATGCCTTCGAGTGCCCGTCGCACCCGTTCGGGCTGGCCGAACAGGATCCCCACCGCGCCGCTGAAGGCCCGGCCGGGACCGCACTTGTTGTTGATGTCCTTGTAGTTTTCCAGGTCAGCGCAGCCAGCCAGAATCAGGTCCTCGGTAATCCGCTCAGTCATGTCGGCGGAGTAGACCGGCCGGCCGTCGGCATGCCTGGCATCCCGCGTCAGGTCGTAGGCCACGGTGATCGACAGCAGGGCGCCGCCCTCGCCGCCAGCCCCAGTCGTAAAACGTCCCGCGCCCCAGAATCCCGCATCCAGGGCCCCCCAGCCATCCTTGAATCGCACGCGCATCGCTTCGGCCGGGTGACAGATCACGCCGGGCGGGAACTTACCGGCGCGCGGATTGCGTCCCATCTCCCGGGCCACCTCGGCCGGTTCCATATCGGCAAAGCAGCCGCCGTAGCTGTGATAGAGGTACTGGGGATAGACCTCCGCCAGCCGGTCCAGAATCCACGCGGTCCGTTCGGCGTAAGGCACCTCGCCGGTCAGGGCGTAGAGTTTGGCCAGTCGCAGCGGCAGTTGCAGAGCCCAGGAGAGTTTCTCCGCCCGGATCACGCCCGAAAAGCTCACCTGGACCGGCCGTCCCGCCCACAGGTAGGCGTATTTGCCCAGGTCGTCGTTCGGATGCGCCTGCTGCTGCGGGTTGACGTAGTAGGTGAAACTCTGCCCCATCTTTGGGCACTCGAGGCGTCCGGACTCCGGGTATTTCTCGTTCGGGTACTCGGTCCGGCAGTACTTGCACCGCAGCTTGTCCGGATCACGGATGCTCCACAGCCACACGCCCGTCTCGCCCATGGAGCATTTCTGACCGAGACAAGCCGGACAAACCTGGCCGTAGGTGCTCCCGGGGGTGAGATCAGGGATCATCTCCCGAAAGTACTCCCGGTCCAGTTTCATCGTTGGGGCCATGCCTGCGCGATAACTTTTCAGCAGGTCCTTGGCCCAGGTGTGGCGCTCGATGTTGGCCTTGGCGGTGGCGATGTGGCGGGGCTTGTAGAGAGTACAGGGTTCGGCCGCGGCCATACTCGGGGCGAGCAGACAACACAACGCGATCATCCGTCCGATGGCATGCGATGGGCGATTCATAGGGTCAAGCAACGTCTGGTCTTTTGTGGCGTAACAGGGAATTGCCATGCTAAAGGATCTCACGCGGATCCTACCTCTCGATGGCTCGCCGCAGCAAATTGTGTGTGATCTGCTGCACCCGCGGGTCCGGCCCGTTGGGACGTGTGTTGTGGCTCCAGAGGGGCATATGCCCCGGTGGAGCGCTCAAGCCCAGGGACCAGAAGATGGTCGAGGAACAGGCTGTGTGCCGCCGTGCGGGGCAAAACCCTCGACCACCACCTCCAGGCCCGGGATCGGCGCGGCGGTACAGGTCATGGCACAACTCCCAAGGGTTCGGGGAGCAGGCTCCTCCAGTTCGCTCGAAATTGCATCGGTTGTTCCTTTCGATTCCCAGAATTGTGAGAGAGTGTCTTCGATTTGCCACTGCGGAGACCGGTCCTGGCAGCAATCTTCCTGCGAGGTTAGCAGAGCCGAGGGCCATCTTCCAGTCGGCAGGCGAGTTCTCCACCAGAACTAGTGTCCCGCGTGCGTTTCTGACACTCGAGAACCGCCCTGCAGGGGCATTCCGGGCCTGTCGGGCATCCACGCGTCGAGCATTCGGGGTCAGAGAAGAGAAGAGTTGAAAGTCTCTCACCAAGATCGGCATGAGCACTCCGCGCGAAACGAGGTGCAGGTGGAACTCGGCTAAGCCCGTGTGGAATCCGCGAACTTCCTGCCCGGTTTGAGTGTCTGTTGGAAGTCGAAAAGGAAAGGGCCGCCTCGAACCCTTTTCTTCCGGCCGTTTCGTGCCCCGCGTCAAAGAAAAGGACCGACAATTTCGTTGTGGTCAAGTTGCAGTGCCGGATCGCGATGCCAAGCGTGTAAAGCCGGTTATCAGGCCAATACGCTGCGCCGGCATTCTCTGCGTCTGCGACAATTGGCCGTCGCTCCCTGAACGATTACCATAAGCCTGGTGCCGCAGTGACATCGGGCTTTTTTCGTGCCCATACGGATTGTTGTCATGCTATCTGAACAGCAATTGGACCAACTGGACAATTTGTATCACGAAGGGATCCAAGCGAAAGATGCGGAAGACGGCGAAGCTGCCAAGCGGCGGTTCGACGCGTGCATTTTGCTCGACGACGGGGCAACGCCTTCTCCCGGGGAGGAGCAGGAAGCCTACGAACTTCTGTTTTTTGCCTATCTGTTTCGTGCCCAGTTCTATGAGGAAGAGAAAAATTACGAAAAGGCCATCGAATTGGCCAAGAGAGGGTTGGCAAACCAGCGTCTCAAAGGACACGCCTTGCGAATTCTCGGAACGTGCTACGCAAACACGGGGCGTCTGAAGGACGCGGAGGACGCGTACCGAGAGGGACTTGCCGGTGCGTCAACCCCTGAGGAACGGGTATGGTGGTACGTTTTCCTGTTCAGCGTCGTTCATCAAGATGGAACACGACAAGGCGAGGCGAAGAAACTGCTCGAAGAAGCCTTGGAGCTCGACCCGGCCTACGAGGAGACGCACTACAACTATGCGGTCATGCTGATCGAAGAAGGCGACCTTGAGTCGGCTGGGCAGCACCTGGAAACGGCAATCCAACTCGATCCGGACTATGGTTTTGCACACGGGAAGTTGGGAGAACTCTACTTGCGCAAGATTCATCGGGGAGGTGATCCGCAACGGGAAGGGGACAAGGTGAGGGCTTCCGAGCACCACTTGACAAGGTCTATAGAGCTCAAACCGGAGTGTCTGACAACGCGGCTCCACCTGGCCAACTTGCACTGGACGTGCAAGCGATATCGGAGAGCGGAGGAGCAGTACCGGCAGGCCGTCCGCATGTTTCCCCAATCAAGTGTCGCCCATTGGGCATTTGGGGATTTCCTTGCCTCGACCGATCGCGGGGTGGACGAGGCCGAGTCGCTTTTGAGGAAGGCAATCAAACTGGATGAGGAAGACGACATTGCCTACTATCATTACGGGCGAGCTCTGCTCCGATGGGAAAGGTGGCAAGAGGCTCGAACCGTGTTGGAGAGGGCTCGCGAACTTGGCAATGACAGCGCAGCGATTTTGCTCAAAACTCCCTTTTCCTCGGAGTGAGATTAGAAACGAGTCAGGCGGCGATTGTCACATCCATCGCTTGCTCTCGTCGCGCCAGCAGTCGATAATAAGGGGCACTCGGACACGAGTGAGCGATGCATCTGCTCCGCTCTCTGTCTGGGATTCCACCGTAGCGCAGGAGACCCGCCATGAGTCGACGCGACTTTCTCAAAGGTATATTGGCCGCTGGCGCATGTCACAGTCTGTCGTCGCTCGTGCCCTTGGGGGCCGCTGAGGCCGAGCCGCCGGCCGCACGCTGGGCGCCGGTTGAGCCGCCGAACCAACCGATGGGGACCGCGCAGGGGGCGCAGGCGGGGCGTGTTGTCTGGATTCATGATCCGGGCATTGCCTGCTGGGACGGCGATACCGGTTCGGGCGGATGGTACGAGGATCGCTTCACCGACCCTGGCCGTGCCGAGCGGGTGCTCCGCGATAGCTTGCGGACGCTGGCCGGCGCGAAGACCGACGAAGAAGCCTGGCGGACCCTGTTTCGATACAACAACCACAAGCGGGGACGGGGCGATGCGGGCTACCAGCCCGGCGAAAAGGTCGTCGTGAAGCTCAACCTCAATTGCTGCAAGCGGCGGGTCGATCCGGAGCAGGGGCTCTACAACACGCCCCAGTTGACGGCCGCTCTGCTGCGGCAGTTGGTCGAGAAGGCCGGCGTTCGCGAGAACGACCTGGTCGTGTACGACGCTTCGAGATTCGTACCGGATTCGATCTTCGATCGATGCCACGAAGAGTTTCCCGGGATCCGTTTTGAGGACCGCGACGGTGGCGAGGGACGTTTTGCCGTCGAGCCCGACCTGAATGCGGCGGTCTTCTTCGGCGATCCTGCCACGCCGGCCCACGGTAAGACCTATCTGCCCGAGTGCGCCACGAGTGCACCCTATCAGATCAACGCGGCCGTGATGAAAGGGCACAGCCTGGC
>CAYSCH010000132.1:16706-21864 GCA_964429355.1 uncultured Planctomycetaceae bacterium
GTGTGACCCTCTGCGTCAAGAACCACTTCGGATCCGTCTATCGGCCCGACGCGGGCCCAGGGGATTCGCATCGTGGCTGGAATCCGAGTCACCTGCACGAGTCGATCACCAGCAGCAGCCGTCCGATGGCAACGTACAACGCGCTGGTCGACCTGATGGGGCAACCGCACCTCGGCGGCAAGACGATTCTTTGCCTGCTCGACGGGCTCTACGCTGCACCGCATCAGTCCGTATTGCCGGAGAAGTGGCAGTCGGCGCCGTTTGGCGGCGATTGGACGGCAAGCGTGCTGGCGTCGCAGGATCCGGTCGCAATCGAATCGGTGGCCGTCGACTTCTTTGGGGCCGAGGAAAGCATGACGTGCATGGTCGGAGCCGTCGACAACTATCTGCACGAAGCAGCGTTGGCCTCAAGCCCGCCCTCCAGGACCCGCTACGCTCCCGCCGGCGACGGAAAGCTGCTGACCAGTCTGGGCGTTCATGAACACTGGAACGACGCGAGTCGCAGGCAGTACACCCGGAACCTGGGCACGGGCCAGGGGATCGAACTGATTCAAGGCTGACTGCTGAGGTGTTTCGGACTGGCCGGGCCAGCTTGATTGCCCCTGCCAGGCTTACTATACTCACCACGTCGGGCCCCCTTTGAAGGATTTCTGACTCCGCGTCATGGTACGAAGAGCACAAAGGCTTTCCCACGATGTTCTTATCACCGATTGACTGGACCATCATCGCCGTGTATCTCGTGATCTGCACGGTCGCCGGTATTCGCATGCGCCGGTACGTCACGAACGTCGACGACTTTGCCGTCGCCTCTCGGGAGGTCGAATCCAGCCTCGGCATCGCCTCGCTGGCAGCAACCGAAGTCGGCATTGTCACCGTGGTCTACACGGCCCAGATGGGCTTCACGAACGGTCCCGCGGGGGCAACCCCCGGCGTGCTGACGGCCTTGGCAATGCTCATCGTCGGCATCACCGGCTTCGTCATCGTGCCCCTTCGCGAAGCCCGAGTGATGACGATTCCCGAACTGTTCGAAAAGCGTTTCGGCGTACGCGTTCGCTGGCTTGCCGGCCTGGTCGTGATCCTCGGCGGCCTGTTGAACATGGGCGTCTTTCTTCGCGCCGGGGGTGACTTCCTCATGCACGTGACCGGGATCAGCACTCTGGCCGGCTTTGAGGTCGACTTGTTCGGCCAGACCATGAGCTTCGGCTACCTGGAACTGATGATGACCGGCCTGTTGGTGATCGTGCTCGTCTACACGGTTCTGGGTGGAATGCTCTCGGTGCTGATCACCGACTTTCTCCAGTTCCTCGTCATGGGACTGGGCATCGTGGTTGTTTCCTTGATGGTCCTCTGGTACATACCCTGGCCCCAATTCATCTCGGGGCTCTCGTCGGCCCACGAGGCGGGCCAGCGCTATGTGGTGGCAGAGAAGGCCGAGACGGAGAGGATGCAAGCCGCCGCCGAGGAGATCGAAAAGACTCAGGGCGGGAAGGCTGCCGAGGCGTTCCTGGCCGCCGAAGCCCGCAAGAGAGGTGATGCCCTCAAGGCGGCGACGGGCGAATTGGCCAAACAGTCGGTCCTCGTCGACACGGTATCCGATCCGGCCCGTCCGCTGACCATGGCCCATCCCTTCAATCCTTTTGCCAGCGAAGGCATGGGATTCGGTTGGGTTCTCTGGCAGGCCATGACCGCCATTGCCGTGGTCACCACCTGGCAGACGACCATTGCTCGAGTGCTCGCCGCACGGGATGCCGACACGGCCAAGCGAGTCTACCGCGGCACCTGGTTCTACTTTGTCGGCCGTTTTGCTTTGCCGGGTCTGTGGGGCGCCGGAGCGTTTCTGTATTTTTCCGCCCACGGTGGGCTGCCGGTGGGTACCGCCAGCGAAACCGCGATGGCCGAGTTTCTCAGAATCATTCTCCCGACCGGCCTGCTCGGTATCCTGCTGGCCGCCATGCTCGCCGCCGAAATGTCGACCGACAGCGGTTACCTCCTGACGTGGTCCACGGTCATCTACAACGACCTGATCACCCCTTGCCTGCGCCGGCCGCTGTCGAGCCGCGCCCGGCTCCTCACGATCCGCCTCGTCGTGGTCGCGATCGGTCTGTTCCTGGTCTTCTGGGGACTGTGGTACGAGATGTCCGGCGGCGTCTGGGAGTATCTTGCCGTTACCGGCAACATCTACCTGGCCAGCCTGTTCTCGCTCCTGGTCGGCGCCCTCTACTGGCGGGGCGCCAATAGCTGGGGGGCCGTTGCGGCCATTGTCCTCGGTGCCTGCGGACCACTCACCTTCCTGGTCATCAATGCCTTCGTCGGCAAAGGCTCCCCCTACCGGATTCCGGGGGAAGTGGCCGGCCTGGCCGCTTTCGGACTGGCCTTTGCCGGCATGATCGGAGGCTCCCTTATCGCCACCGCCCTGGGCAAGGTTTCGACTCCCATCGACACCGTCAAGGAGACAGGATCATGAATACGTTCTACATCTGGTTCTGGAGCGCGATGATCCTGACGTCGATTGCCTGGTACACGATCCTGCTCTTTTACCTCGGCATCAAGGGCACGATCGAGATCCAGCGCATGAAAGCCACCCTCAGCAAACGCCAGGGCGATGCTGCGACGCCCGAGGCCTGATATGGCGGAGTCGGAAGATAGAGGCCCTCGCGGACGATGGGGGTGTCAGGAACGGCCGTTGCCGTCGACCGGATCGAAGGCGAGAGGATGGTCGGAGGTGGGGTCGTCGACGCGCACGGCGATCTTGCCGCTGAGGAGATCGTCAAAGAGATTGCCGACCAGTTCGGCCCGCCAGCCCACCGACAGAGCCGGCACTTCGCCGCGGCGCCGGTCAGCCGTGCGATACGTGATCAGATCCCGGACGTCGTTCGGGCCGCCGACAAGCGAAGGGGCGAGCTGGCTCTGACGGGCGATGCTGCCGAGGGCCGAGAACAGGAATTGCCCGAGTACGGAGAGCTGGGGCTTCGATTCGGACAGGACCTTGGTCGGCCAATCCTCCTCCGGCAATTCCAGGGCCTCGGCGATACACTGGGCGATATCAGGAATTACCTTGACCAGGTTCCTCCGCTCAAAACCGCGGACGGCCCGAATCCGCTTGGGATCGGAGGTTTGCCGCTTGGCGAGCTCGACGAGCAGATCGTCGCGAAGGACTCGCCGTGCCGGTATGTTGCGCCGCTCTGCTTCAAGTTCCCGCCAACGCCACAAGGCCCGAGCCAGGGCCAGGCTCTTCCGGTCCATTCCCGATCCACCTGAGAGCCGCCGCCAACGTTCCTGCTGGATCGATCGCTCGACTTCGTCCTGCCAGCGCTCCATCTCCTCCCGCAGCCAACCAGCGCGGTCCAGCTGATTGAGGCGGCCGTGGAGATAGTCGGCGATCTCCCGCAAATGGCGAACGTCGTCCAGAGCGTATTCGATTTGCCGTTCGCTCAACGGACGCCGGCGCCAATCGGTGCGTGTTTCGTGTTTCTTGGAACGGTCGCCGACGACTTTGAGGATCAGGTTGCGAAGGCCGATCGGGTACTCGATGCCAATCAAGCCCGCCGCCACCTGGGTATCGAAAAGTCGTTTTGGACGCTGAGCCACCGACCGGAGGCAGAACTCCAGATCTCCCCGTCCGGCATGGACAATCGTCTCATGATTCCCCTCGGTCAACGCCTTCCAGAAAGGGGTGATGTCTTCAATCGCCACCGTGTCGATGAGGGCCATCCCGTCCGGGGCGGCCACTTGGATCAGGCACAATTCCGGGCGATAGCTGTCTTCCGAGACGAACTCCGTGTCCATCGCGATCCACTCGGCCTGAGAGAGCCGGTTGCAGTATTCGACAAGATCGTTCTGCCTGGTGAGGGTGAGATAGGACACGGAGTGGGACCAAATAAACTGCAAGGGGGGCGTTAAGGTGGGCCGACAAGAAATTCATGATATTCCCTCTCGGCGCTGTTGAACAGATGGGCTCCCGGCGGCCCAACGTCGCACCAGTGCCCCCCGAGTGCCTGTGGGAGTTGCTCCCACTCCGCATCGCTGCGCCGCGAGCCGCCGGCCCTGGAGAGCCCGCCGGCTACGCGAAAATCCAGGTCGACAGCACCAGAACCGGCAGGAGGACCAGGACGCTGTAGAGCATGAAGCCAAAGAAACTGGGCATCTTCACGCCGGATTTTTCGGCAATCGCTTTGACCATGAAGTTGGGCCCGTTTCCGATATACGTCATGGCTCCCATGAACACCGCCCCGAAACTGATGGCCACCAGGAAAGGTTCCGCCACACCAGCCACCGTCCTGACTTCGGTGGCGGGCATGTTTGCGGCCAGGGCCTTCGCCGTTTCAAAAAAGACGACATAGGTTGGAGCATTGTCGAGAACGGACGACAGGGAGCCGGTTGCCCAGAAGAAGTGCGTTGGAGTGGTCAGTCCGAGCTCCGATCCCCTGGCGTTGAGGATCTGGAGCGGGGCCTGCATGCAGATAAAGATCCCGAAGAACAGGGCTGCCACTTCCACGATCGCGTGGTAGTTGAAGTTGTTGGCGCGGCGAACCGCCCCGCTGCCCACGAGCAGCGACACGGCGACGAGGGCAAGCTGTACGATTTCGCGAGCGTACATCCAGGGGTCCCAGCCCAGCAGGGGCTTGCCGGGGGCAAGCAGCGCCACGCCCAGCACCACGCCCACCAGGAGCGGCACGTTGGGCCAGAGTCCCGAGAATTGCAGCCTCCGAACCTGGGTCTCATCCCTCGCGATATCGGGCACC
The DNA here is from genome assembly GCA_964429355.1 of uncultured Planctomycetaceae bacterium. Taxonomy (GTDB): domain Bacteria; phylum Planctomycetota; class Planctomycetia; order Pirellulales; family Thermoguttaceae; genus JAAYAY01. The sequence goes on from CAYSCH010000132.1 coordinate 21,449, forward strand.
TGTTCCTTGGGATAACAGATGAAGCGGTCCCAGACGAAATAGATTGCCAGCAAGCTGCCGTTGACGAACAACCACTGGGGCCACAGAGCAAGAGTCCAGAGGAAGGGAACGCCTCGCAAGTAACCGAGAAACAGGGGAGGGTCGCCGATCGGCAGGAGGCAGCCGCCGCAGTTGCAGACGACGAAGATGAAGAAAACGACCGTGTGAACCTTGAAATGGCGTTCGCGGTTGGTTTCCAGGAGGGGCCGAATCAGCAGCATCGCGGCTCCGGTCGTCCCGATGAAGCTGGCCAGGAGGCCGCCAACTGTAAGAAAGGCCGTGTTGGTCGCGGGATGGGCCGGCAAATCGCCTTCGATCCTGATCCCGCCGCTGATCGTGTAAAGGCTGAAGGGCAGAACGATGAAGGGCAGGTACTC
>CAYSCH010000133.1:0-12116 GCA_964429355.1 uncultured Planctomycetaceae bacterium
GGCGGATTTCTTTCGCAGGATTCTGGACGCCATCCCCAGCGCGGTGATGGTAATCAACGAAAAGCGCCAGGTGCTTGCAGGCAATCGAGCCCTGTTGCGACTTCTGGCGGTCGAGGAGCCGGAGATTCGCGGCCGGCGACCGGGCGAGATCTTCCAGTGCATTCACGCCAGCGAGGGCCCGGACGGATGCGGTACCGGGAGGCACTGCCAGACCTGCGGAGCAGTGGCCGCGATTCTCGAGTGCCATGCATTGCGGGATCAAAGAGCCAGTGAATGCCGCCTAGCCGTAAATACCCCTGCCGGGTCGGTGGCCATGGACCTGCAGGTTACCGTATCGCCGCTCCGCCTGGAGTCGTGCGACGCGATGCTCGTGGTGCTGGAAGACATCGCCAAGCAGAAGCGGCTGGACGTGCTCACGAGAGCCTTCTTTCATGACGTGCTCAACACGGCCGGCGGAGTTCGCGGATTCGCCCAGCTCCTCGAGGAAGATCTTCCTGCGGGGACGCGGGAAAGGGACGAGGCCCGGCAGCTCGGTTCGCTGGCCGAGCAGTTGATCAACGAGATTGAGTGCCAGCGGGACCTGACCCGCGCGGAGAACGGCCAGCTCACCGTCGTACCCAAGCCGGTGCGGGCCTGCGAGCTGCTGGCGGAGTTGCGCACCCTCTACTCGGCTCATGATGTGGCGGTTGGGCGTCAGGTTGTTCTGGGGTCTTGCTGGCCAGGCAGCCTTCTGACCGATCCACGGCTCCTGGCCCGGGTGCTCGGCAACATGATCAAGAACGCCGTGGAAGCCACGCCCACCGGCGGGCAAGTGGTGATTCGTTGCGAGGAGGTCGGCCGCCAGGTGGCGTTCCACGTAAGCAATCCGGTGGTCATGCCCGAGAAGGTCCGTCTCCAGATCTTTCAGCGTTCCTTCAGCACCAAGGGAGAAGCGGGGCGCGGCATCGGTACCTACAGCATCAAGCTCTTTGGCGAAACGTACCTGGGCGGCCAAGTCTCGTTCACCAGCCAGGAGCCCGACGGCACCACGTTTACCTTCGTCGTGCCGAAGGTAAAGTTGAGTGAATTGGGGGGAGTGGAATAGGGCGGGGAGGTGCGACGAAATCTCAGTCGCTCTTCGCACTGGATTCTGCTGGTCAACCCAGCCGGTCCAAGGTGTCTGGGCCGCAAGTACTTTCTCGCTTTGAGTATGACACGTATCTTCGCGACGGAAAGCTTCCCGCAGCTTAGTTAGGACTCGGGGCTCGCCGCTCGTTCCTCGCGGCTCGACCTGGGCCGCCCACGCAGAATGCAGCCACGGGTCCGGGTCAGATTGCCTGGAATTGTCGTGAGCGTCGAAGGCGGAACTGCTACCTGTCGGATGTGGGTACGAATACGTCTTCTGGCGTGGCGGCGAAGACGGGCGGAATGCCGACTGCCTGGACCGATACATCTTCCATGACCCCTTCGGCTGCTTTGTCGAGGGTGAGGGACCAGATCTCCATGGAGTTCGGCTTGTCTCGCTCGAGCAGGAAGGCGTGGGGGGCGGCGATGTTGTCCTGCTCGGCGGCGACCTCGCCCGCAGGGTTGCGAACGGTTGCCTTGACGGTTTCGGCGGTGCCGGAGCCGCCGACCACGACCGCCCATCGCGACACGCCGGCGGGAACGGCAAAATAGAGTGTGCCGATCGGACGGATGAAGTTGGCCCCGAGCAGCTCGCCGAGGATGGCCAGCGGCGCGGTGCAGCGGACCGGCCGCAGGGTCTCGCCGCTGTCGCCCTGCCAGAGGAGCCGGTGGGGACCGGTATCCTGGGGCGTGAAGGTGTAACCCGCCTGTGCCTCGTCGACGTTCGGCGCGATCTTCGCCGTCTTGCCGGAGGGCGCGGTCAGTTCGATTGCGCCCGGCTTGGGCGTGAAGCGACCGACGGGCTCCATTTTCACGCTGAGCTGGACCGGCTGGCCTGCCTGGCCCCAGACGAGCAAGGTGGCCTCGCGGCGAAGGCGAAAGGTGGCGCCGTCTTTCGGGCCGACCGCATCCGTTTTGGCAGGACCAGCCGTCCGCCAGTCGAATGCCAGCCGTGGAATGCGGGCGACGAGCCCTTGGGCCGGAAACCACCGGGCGAGCTGTTCGGCGTCGAGCGTGTAGGTCGTCGTGCCTTGGGGCGACTCAACCGTCAGCCGGCCGGAGACGTTCCGCAGGGCGGTCATGGGGGAGGCCGAGAGAGCCAGCGGCGGACGGTCCAGGGAGTCGCGGATGGTGCAGTCGAGGATTTCCACGTTGCCGGCATCGAGGTCGAGCCGCTGAGGGGCGACGATGGTGATCGGGGCGATTTTGGAGTCGGGCTTGTCGCGGCGGATGATCTCGCAACGTTCCAGACGGACGCGGCATCCATCGGCCTCGTTGCCGCGAATGTAGACGGCGGCCCCCTGGTCGGCCTCGAAACGGCAATCCACATACTCGATCGAGCCGCGGATGGTCGGCTCGCCGTTGCGATTGGCGACGCCGACATAGGTGGAGAATTGCTCGCAATTCTTCGAGGTGCAATTCTCGAAACGGATGGAGACGGGGGGCGAGGCCTCGTGCATCTGGCCGAGGTAGAGGTGGTAGGCGTGGCCGGCGTTGTTGTCGCTGCGGCAGTTCCGCAGGACACAATTGACGAGCCGCTCTTCGGGATGGTTGGGCTCGAAGTCGATTCCCGCCTCCGGGGCCGTGCCGCGGGTGTTGCTGAAGACGCAATTCTCGATCAGCAGGTTCTCGGCGGTGATGACACTGATTCCCTGGCGGTTATGGCCGTCACAGATCACGTTTCGGATCGTGACGTTGCGATTGGTGGCGCCCGGCGCGCCGGCACCGAGATAGATGCCGTCGCCCCCGCTATCGGCGAGGGTGAGGCCTTCCACAGTAACGTCTTCGCATCCGCGAAGGGAAAGGGTGTGACGCCACTCGGCCAGTTCGTAAGGGGGCTTGTGGTAGTCGGCCTTGTGCATGCGGAGCGTGGCGCCCGGGCCGTGGAGGGTGAGGTTCTTGGAGCCATTGGCCAGGAACAGGCAGTCGCTCTTGCCGAGGAACTCGCCCCGTTTGGCTTCGACGACGACGCCCGTGGCGAAGACGATTTCCTTGTTGCTCGGCAACCGGATCGTGGTGACGATCCAGGGACTCCCCATTTTTTCAACGACGACACGTTTGGCGGGGCTGTCGAGGGCAGCCTGAAGTGGTTTGGTGGCGTCGGCCGGGTCGAAGCCCCACCAGGAGGCTTGGGCGGTGTCGGTACGTCCGGCCTGGACGTCGGCGATGGCCTGCTGGTTGGGGGCAGTCGATTCGGCGGAGATGGCCGATGGGGCGAAGAAGGTCGCCGCGAGGGTCGCCAGGAGGAGGGGGAGTAGTGCACGACGCGTAAGGGAAGTCGGGCGGGGCATGGTGCTGGACTCGTGTGAAGATGGCGGGATGTATCGGGACACACCGGCAGTGCGCCCATTACCGTAGCAGAAGGAGAGGCTCCGGGGCAACTGGTGCGAGGAGGATTGGGCGAGGCGAAGAAGAGAGAAGCGGAGCGCGTCCGGGTGGGTTTTATCTGGTGGATTGTGGAGATCCGGGCCGTCGTGCTGCGCCGCCAAGCTCTTGGTACGTCAAGACGTCGAGACGCACTTTACTGGGAGATCCACTCGAGCCCGGTTTCTTCCTGGACACGGGCTTCGTAGTCGCCGAGAAGGCCGCCGATCAGGTCCCAGTTCTTGCGGCGACGGATTTCGATGTCGCCCTGGCGATTGACGCGGATGATGCTCTCATCGTTGACGCCGACCTCCTCCAGTTCGCTGGGGGAGGGCTCGTCGCCATCGCGGCTGACGATTCGAAGGAGCGTTTTTCCCGTCATCTCAATAAACTGCATGGCGATCTGGCTGTCCGGTGCTGAGAATGGTTGCCCTACAGGGCCAACAGCAGAGCACGTGTTGACAGACACACTCCGATACTGGGGTGTGCCGCGACGTACCCCACTGCTGACTGGCCCACAGCAGGGTCGAGCAGCGACGCACTGAGAAGAAATCTGGTGCGTCACGGCGTCCCCCTGCCACAGACTTTCTCCCATGGTACTTCGGGGTGCGGCAGAGCGTCAATCACCTGCGGCAGCCCGCATGCGCTGGCAGAGATCGAGGAGCTGCTGAACGGAAAGCTCTTCCGCCCGGGCGGTGGGGGGCAACTGCATCTCGCTCAGGACGGCATCGACCTGCGGTTTTTCGATGCGATTCTTGTAGGCACTCAAGAGCTCACTCCGCAAGAACTTGCGGCGATGGAAGAACATCGAACGGGTGAATTGGTGAAAGTAGGCACGATCGGGAATTCGATCCCGCAGCCGTTGGTCGAGGGTGACCTGGACAATGGCGGAGGTGACCTTGGGGCGGGGCCAGAAGACGGTGGGGGGCATCGTTCGGAGGATTTCGGTGCGACACTGGCACTGCATCCAGACGCTCAGGGCGCTGTAGTCTTTGGTTTTCGGGCGAGCGATCATGCGGTCGGCCAGTTCTTTCTGGATCGTGACCGTCATCTGTTGGGGGGGCCAGTCGAGCATGAGGAGGTTCGACATGAGCGGCGTGGCCACGTGGTAGGGGAGATTGGCGGCCAGCTTGAGGCAGCGGCCGGGCTCGGCATCGAGTTCGGCCTTCAAGACGTCGAGGAGTTCGGGGGCGAGGTGGTTTTTGTTCTTGAGGACGTCGAACTGAAGTCTGCGGACGTTGTTGAGGTGGCTCAATTCCTCGCCGGCGAGGGTAAAGAGATTCGAGTCGATCTCGACGGTGACGACCGAGGCGACCAGCGGGGCCATGAGGGAGGTGAGGGAGCCGGTGCCGGTGCCGACCTCGAGCACCACATCGTTGGGCTGCAGGTTGGCGGCGTCGACGAGGGAATGCTGGAGGTTGAGGTCGATGAGGAAGTTCTGGCCCAGCTTGGATCGCGGCTGGATGCCGATTTCGGCAAACCGTTGGCGGAGGAAGGATTGGGTTTGTTTCTTGCTGGGTTCAGTCGACATTACCAGGATTTGCTTTCGATGAAGCGTTGGACGTACTTGGCGAGGATATCGGTTTCGAGGTTGACCTTGTCGCCCACCTTCAGGGAGCCGAGGGTGGTGACGGCGAGGGTGAAGGGAATCAGGGCGACGCTGAAGCGGTCGGGCTGGCTGGCGACGATCGTGAGGCTGACCCCGTCGACGGCGATGGAACCCTTGGAGGCCATTTCCCGGGCCTGCTGTTTGGGGACACTGAACCAGTAGTCGGACCAGTCCCCCTGGTCGATTCGTTCGAGCAGTTGGCCGGTGGCGTCGATGTGTCCGCTGACAAAATGGCCGCCGAGGCGGTCGCCGACGGCCAGCGCCCGTTCGAGATTCACGGGGCTGCCGACCTTCAGATCGCCCAGGTTGGTTCGGGAGAGGGTTTCGGGCCCGGCCTGGAAGGCAAAACTTCGCTGGTCGGCTGCGACCACGGTGAGGCAGCATCCGTTGACGGAAATACTGTCTGCGACCTTGGTTGCGGCGGCGATCCTGGGTTCTTCGACCACGAGGGTGCAGCCGGGGGGCTCGGAGCGGATTTCGGCAATGCGTCCGAGGGCTTCGACGATTCCGGAGAACATCTCGGTATTTCCTCAGGAGGTAAAGCGGTACACTGAATGCGTGACGGGGCAAGTTAACCTTTCATGTTACCACCGGACCGGTGGGGGGGGAAGGAAGAGGGGATGATTTCGATCGAGCCACACCATTGCGTGGACATTCTGAGGGCACTGGGGGAGCAAGCGGATCGGCGACCGCATCCGAATGGCCACGGGATGGGCCGTGCTGCACGGGAGATTTTTGGCAGGAATGTGGTGGGACAACTGCTGCTGTCGGTCCTGCTGGCCTGCATGGCAGCCCCCGCGGAAGCGACCCTGCAGGACTCCGAAGCGACTGCGATCGTGTGTCACGGAGACAGCATCACCGCGGGCGCCAACCTCGCGGACGAGGAGAAGTATCCGGAAATCCTGAAGACATTGGTTCCCCACTCCACCGTGCTGAACGCCGGCATCGGCGGCAACACCAGTGCTCAGGGCCTGGCGCGGCTCGAGAAAGACGTTCTGAGCCACAGCCCCAATCTCGTCGTCCTCCTGTTCGGCACCAACGACAGCGTGCTCACGCCCGCGGGCCAATACCGAGTGCCGGTCGAGAAGTATGGCGAGAACCTCCGGCAGATGATTCTCCGCTGCCGCAAGGCCAAGGCCGACGTCATCCTCTGCACGTTGCTCCCGATCGTTCCCGAGCCCTATTTCACGCGGCATCCCAAAGAATTCTACGATGCCGAGGGCGGCCTCGAAACGATCCTCCAGCGCTACCGTACGGCCGCCATCGAAGTGGGCAAGGAACTCCAGGTCCCGGTGGTCGACCTCTACCAGACCTTCGAAAAGGATCTGGCCATGCTCCGCCCGGCTCCGGACGGCGTTCACCCCAACGCCCGCGGCGCCGCAGCGATCGCCCGGGAGATCGCCAGGCTCGTCTCGCCCGAACGCAAACCGGTCCCTGTTGAAACGGCCGGCCCGCAAAGGGAACAGGGCGGTTGATGCTGCCCGTATCTTTCGAGGACCCAGCCGAGCGTGTGCTTCCCGAACGTGCGCCGGATTTCCGGGCAATTGCACGGTTGCGGGATGAAACCTCGTGCTTTTGGAGCCACTAACGAGACCACCGATTGTGGTCATCTCTGCCCGTGGGAAACTCGGATGTTTTGCCAGAGCGGCCGGAAGAAATGGACGGCGTCTCCTGGAAGACTCGCTTCGCTCGGGGCGCGCCGCCGGACCAAAGCGGGTTGGGCAATTCTTCCGAAGCTGAGGGCGAGCCCTGAGGAACGGGGTAGTCACTGGATATCGTAGATAGCACGAGGCACGAGATGTTGTGGCCGATTTGCCGGTCTTTCGCCAGTAGACCGCGCTCGTGGCAGCGGAATCTGCGGCTGGACTGTTTGGCGAAGTAAGAATCCCTGGAGGGGGAAGCGAGTGTCTCCGCGATCACTTGCTCAGTGGCCTTTTGCCACTTCGATCGTCACGTGCACCAGCCCGTGGCCCTGCGGCAAGAGCCTCCGATAGTGATCGGCGGGCTTCGGATCTGCGGCAAAAATCGTGAGCGTCACACTGTAGATCCCCGGTCCAATTTGCCAGAGGTGCAGATCGGCAATGCTGGCCTGCCCTTCCTTTTCGATGGACTGGCGGATCTCTTCCCGCAGGTCGGGCGGTCCCTGGTGATCCAGCAGCACCCGGGCGGTGGCAACGAGCAGGCCCAGCGACCAACGGGCAACCAGAATCGCCCCGACAACGCCCATCACCGGGTCGAGCCAGAAGAGCCCGAAGTACTTGCCGGACAGGAGTGCGCCGATCGCCAGGAGCGAGGTCAACGCGTCGGCCAGCACATGCAGATAGGCGGCCCGCAGGTTGTGGTCGTCGCCGTGTGGGTGCGAGTGGCCGTGATCGTGATCATGATCGGGATCGGGATGGGCGGTTTCTTCTTCGTGACCGAGAATGAAGACTGAGAAGCCGTTGACGACCAATCCGAGAACGGCCACGACCAGGGCCTGGTCAAACTGGATGGAAACCGGAAAGACCAGCCTTTTGACGCTTTCCCAGGCCATCGCCAGGGCGAACAAGGCCAGCAGGACCGCGCCGCTGAATCCGCCGAGCGAATTGACCTTGCCCGTCCCGAACGAGAACCGATTATCTCTGGCGTGGTGCCGGGCGTAGACGTAGGCGAACATGGAGATGCCCAAGGCGACTGCATGGGAGGCCATGTGCAGCCCGTCGGCCAACAAGGCCATGGAGCCGTATGAGATCCCGGCAGCGATCTCGACGACCATCATGACCGCCGTCAGGACGACGACGATCAGAGTCCGCATCTCGCCCGGCCGCTTGCGGTCCTGTCCGAAGATGTGGTCGTGGGCTGAAGCGGGCGAACTGACTGCGTCGAATTTCATGCAAACCGTATTTGGGTCGGTGGTGACAACTGGCACACGCCCTATTCTACGCGATGATTCGGATACTGCCAAAAGGCCGGAACGGGCTCGTTGGCCTTGAATACCGCCCGCTGGCGGTATACGATCGAAATGACAACCCGTCCCTTGGGTATATTTGGAGTGTGATCATGTCGTTTTCCCTGCCATTGGATCAGATGACCACGGCTGACAAACTGCGGGTGATTGAGGAAGTGTGGGACGATCTCTGCCGAAATCCCGCGAGCGTGCCTTCACCTCCATGGCATGAAGAGACGCTCCGCCAACGAGAAGCTCGCGTCGAATCAGGAGCAGTCGAGTTCACCGATTGGTCGCAAGCCAAGAAGGAAATCCGGGATGCGGTCCAATGAAGGTGAGAATTCTCGACGAGGCCAAAGCAGACCTTGTTGTCGGTTTCAGATTCTATGAACAACAGTCGCCCGGCCTGGGTGATTATTTTCTCGACTCGTTGTTTGCCGACATCGACTCACTACAAGTCTACGGTGGAATTCACGAGCGAGCATTCGGCTATCAACGCCTCCTCGCCAAACGGTTTCCTTTTGCCGTCTACTACCGTGTCGAGAATAACGAGGTTCGAGTACGCGCCGTTCTCGATTGCCGTCGCGACCCCGCATGGATTTATGCACGATTGTCCTGATTAGTAGTCAACCCTTCACCACACCCAATGGCCGCAACCGCGCGACTTTTTTCGCCAATCCTGCGCGGTGGACGACGTCGACGACGAGGCTCACGTCCTTGTAGGCGTCGGGTTGCTCTTCGGCGAGCCCCTTCCAGCTTCGGCACCTGGCCACGATCCCCTGCTCGGCCAATTCGCGATCGATCCGCCGGCCCTGGGCGTGTTTGATGGCGGCCGTGCGGCTCATTACCCGTCCGGCTCCGTGGCAACTGCTGCCGAAAGAGCGCTCCATGGAACCCGGCTGACCTGCGAGGACCCAACTTGCGGTTCCCATGTCGCCGGGGATGATCACGGGCTGGCCGATGTGCTTGTAGCGGTCGGGAGTCTCTCGATGCCCGGCGGGGAAGGCGCGGGTGGCCCCCTTGCGATGGACGCAGACCTGCTTGACCTTGCCATCGACCGTGTGCTGTTCGATCTTGGCGATATTGTGGGCCACGTCGTAGACAAGATTCATCTGGAGATCTTCCCAGCTCTTGCCGAAGAACTCCTCGAAGACTTCGCGAGTCTGCCACATGAGCAATTGCCGGTTGGCCCAGGCATAGTTGGCCGCGGCGCGCATGGCTCCGAGGTATTGCCGGCCTTCCGGGCTGTCGACGGGCGCGCAGGCCAACTGCCGGTCGGGGAGTTCAATACCGTACCTGGCGGGCACCTTGCGCATATCGCGGAGCGCGTCGTCGCAGACCTGGTAGCCCAATCCGCGGGAACCGCTGTGGATCATGACGGCGATGCCGCCTTCCACCAGTCCCATGGCGTGTGCGGCCTGTTCGTCGACGATTTCGTCGACCACCTGGACCTCCAGGAAGTGGTTGCCCGAGCCGAGCGTTCCGCACTGGCCCTTGCCCCGTTCCATGGCCTTCTGGCTGACGGCCTGGACGTCGGCATCGTCAAAGCCGCCGCCGGCTTCCGTGCAATCCAGGTCGCCGTCGGTGGCGAGCCCCTTCGTCTTGAGGAACTTGGAGCCGCCCCGCAGCAGGCCCAGCATATCCTTGCCTCGGAAATCGTAAGGACCGCTCTTGCCCACCCCGGCCGGAATCCGCCCGAACAACAGGTTGGTCACCCCTTCGATCCGCCCCTTCAGATCGTCCTGCATCAGGTTCGTTCGCACCAAACGCACCCCGCAGTTGATATCATAACCCACGCCGCCGGGCGAGATCACGCCGTCTTCTTGAGGATCGGTGGCGCAGACACCGCCGATGCAGAACCCGTAGCCCCAGTGAATGTCGGGCATGGCCAGGCTGGCCGCCTGGATCCCGGGGAGGTGCGCCACGTTGGCCACCTGCTCCGGCGCCTGGTCGGCGCGGATCTGGTCCATGAGCCGGTCGTCGGCAAAGATCCGCCCTTCGACCCGCATTCCCGACCTGTAACCCTTGGGGATCCGCCAGACGCAGTCGTCGAGCTTCTCCAATGGTCCTGAGTAACTTCCCTTCGCCATCGCTCATTTCCTTCGTAGTGGGTGACACCGGCAAGCCGGGTGTCACTTGCCCTATTGCCATACCAACCGGTTCAGAATTCCTAGAGCCGCTAACAAAACCACCGGCTGTGCACATCCGTGCCCGTGGGAAACTCGTACGTTCTGTGAGGGCTTTTCAAGAGCGGCCGGAAGAAATGAACGGCGTCTGCTGGAAAACCGGGCGTCTTCGTCATTTCTACCGGTCGCTCTAAGCATTTTCGCATTTTTCTGTGGACCCGCCCAGAGTGCGAAAGGTTCGGGGGGGTCCTGTACGGCGAGCGTTTATCGCAATGCTTTGGCAATCCCCTTTCCAGTCGTTACACTGGAACGGAAGGTGCCGCTTGCCGTTTGGCACCCCCAAAACCGGACCAACCTGCGAGAACCGCTCGTGCGAATTTCCGCTGTTCTGACCTGTCTCCCCCTTTTCGCATCGCTCACCTTTGGCCCGGCGGGGGCCGCCGAACCGGTGAGTCCGAACGGCGGGGCGGGGGCATCTGGTATCGGCCCGGCGGCGGCTGACGAGACAGACGCGAATCCCCTCGAAAAAGTGATTCACCGGATCGAGTTGTCCGATCCGGTTGCCCCCACGATTCCGCCTCGACCCTACGAGGTAACCCAGTTGCTCGACGGGAATGGCTTTCCCACAGGTTACACTCTGTCGTTCGTGACCCATGTCTGCAACGACAACCAGTGCCTGCCGGTCGAAGTGGCCATGACATGGGACGCCCTGGGTTACTTTACCGGTCTGAGCTACCCGCGCGGCAAGCCGCTCACGAAGAAGGAGCATGTGCCCTTCACCCCCGACGACTACGCGAAGCTCGACCGGATTCTCCGGGATCGCAACTCCATTCTAAGAGACTGGTCGCTCGCCTTCCTGGAGAAGCCGCCGGAGACCGCGGGCGGGGAGAACCTGGTGGCCGGGGTCGACGCGATGACGGCCCCGACGCCGGCCACGGTGAAGGATTCGGTGATCGAAGATGCCGCCTACACGTCGTGGGCCTTGTGGCATTGGGCCAACGGCCAGATCGTGCCAAAACTGCGCCAGATCACCGAACAGAAGTCCACGCCCGCATTTCTCAAGCACCTGCTCGCCTCAGAGGATCGGCGCCACGCCGACTACGCGCTCCAGTACCTGATCGAGCACCAACTGTCGGGCGACGAGTTCGTGGACGACGTGGTCCGCATTCTCGAAACAGGCCAGCGGGAGCAGATCACGCAAGCGATCGCGTATCTGGAAAAGGCGATTCCGGACCGGGAGAAGCTGCACGGCCGGCTCATCGAGTCCTGTGCGCGCATGCGTGCGGCCGACTGCCCCATGGTCCTGCAGCGCCTCGCCGCCGAGCCGAACCTGCCGGCGGCCACCTTGGAAGCCCTGGCGGCGCATCTGTCTGAATTGCCCTATTTTCCCGTTCACCTGACCTTGAGAATTCTCGAGCAGCGGAAGTTCACCTCGGAGAAGACCACGGCCAATGTGGCCGCCCTCCTCGAGAACAACGACTTCTTCATCGCCCGTCGAGCCTACGAGCATCTTGCGTCGCAGGCACTCGAAGCCGATATGCAGAGCCGAGTTGAGGCTTTCCGCGAGAAGAACCACGATCGGCTGTGATCACGCGGGAAGGACCGCCGAGAAGGAAACCAGGCCGATGATCGTCAGCAGAATCGCCAGGGTATGCTCCGGACTGCGGATGACGAACAACCAGCAAAGGGTCTTCGGGAATGGACAGGCGCTTGCGGATTATTCTGTGGCAACCGGGCCCATGAGGGTACCGACCGGCCCGCCTCCCGGACCGAGGTCTCGACCGGGGCTATCCGGGGCGAGGCGGTAATCGCCGCCGGCTGCATCGACGAATCTCGGCTCGGCAAACAGCGAGTGCTGATCGAGTCCCGTCGTTTTCTGGTAGTCGGCGAAAGCGGCGATCTTGTCGCGGAACCAGAAGGCCGTCACGCCCTGGTCGCTGTACCAGAGGTTGTGATCCATGTCGGGCAGTGTCTTCCAACCGCTGCT
>CAYSCH010000133.1:12126-21781 GCA_964429355.1 uncultured Planctomycetaceae bacterium
AAGACGTTGTACTTGATTTCGACGCCGGATGTGACGGCCGTGTTACTGTAGAACATCAGGTGACTGCCATTCTGATCCGGCCGCTGGGCGTGGGACCAGACCTTGCCGGCGTCGATGCAGGTGTTGTTGACGAAGCGGATATTCTTCGTGAGGGCCGTCTCGGGGTTATTCCAGTACTCGAAGGAGTACTCGGAGTTGCGGATGAGGTTGTTTCGGTAGGTGATATCGACCTGTTTCGATGAAGGGCCCCGCCCCTGGTTGGTGAGGGCGGCGTCGTAGACCTCCCAGATGTGGCAACCTTCGACAAGGTTGTCGTGGGCCGCTCCCCAGAACTCGATGGCGTTGCCGAATCGGACGGGTCGTCCGTTGGGAGGTGTGAATTGGTGGGCCCCGCCGATGTAGCCCAGGTCACAATTACGGATAACCAAGTGGTGCGTCTCGCCGCCGCCAAAACCGTGGGACGCTCCGTACATGACGGCCAGGCCGTCGTAGATCACGTGATGCTTGCCGCCCTGATCGACCACATGTCCTTTCATGGCCAGTTCGATACTCTTGTGGAGCGTGGCGGGGTTTGCCGGGCAATTGAGAAAGACTCGCTGCGAAGTTGCGTCGTAGAAATACTCGTAGGGTTTCTGCAGGTCTTCCTTCGACCACTTCTTCCAGCCGCACCTGGCCCCGTGGTCGAAGATGATGTTGCCCACGTCGACCGTCAGCGGGTCCGGCATGTTGGCCATCGCCAGGTCGATGCTCTGCGGCTGGAGCTGAAGAACGGCACCGGCGGGCAAGAGTCCGCCGAGAAGAATGTGCAGCCTGCCGGCCTTGGACGATTCGGTGACATTGAAGATGACTTTGAACTCCTCCCATTCGGCACCGATTTCGCGAGGGAGGCCGGCCGCGATTGCGTAGGCGTTCCAGGGCGAACCGCCGGCGCGAATCGACATGGGGGGGACCTTCAGCGGCAACGTGCATCGGGCGCGGAACGTGAACTGCAGACTGGTTCCCTGCTCCACCGGCAAGGCCGGTCCCCAGATCTGGACATGGTTTGTTGCACTGCCACTGGCCGTGCAGGCGATTTGAAGTACCGCTGCGGCGGATGAGTTCTCCTGGGTTAGACGGACGCTCGCCCCTGATTCCTGGTGATGAGACCATGGACCGCGACGCAGATCGAGAACCTGTTTGCCCAGAACATACTCCAGGGGCTGGGTGGCCCAGAGATCCTGCTGGATGGAGACCCAGTCGTCCGGCCTGTGACGAGGGATAGAGCCCAGAATGCACGGCTTGGGACCTTCGGCATAACTCGTATAGGTCACCGGCGCGCCCTCCCGGCCGCTGGCCGGGACCAGCGAACCTCGCCAGGAACGGCCGCGTCGCAGTCGGACCGTATCGCCGGGCTGGATGTCGGCCGAATTGACCCGCGCAAGAGTCTTCCAGGCCTGCTCGGGGGCGAGGCCCGTGGCAGTATCCTCTCCGGCGGACGAGTCGACGTAATAGGTTCGTGGAGGAGTCTGGGGAACCTGGGGCGAGACAGTCTGGCCGGCAACGCACGTTGTCAGGAGGAAAACGAGCGTGGAGGCGGCCAGGGCGATTCGGTATGAACAAGAAATACTCGTGACGGCAGCATATCGCATGGGGGTACCTCGAAGATCCGCTTTCCGGCAGGGGTGTGCGTGTTTGGGGGGGGAGCGCTGGGCAGGTCGGCAAATATGCAGTCTAGTGGGGGGATAGGATGCCTGCAACCAGAATCGCATTGGAACCGCGGCAGTGGTTTCGCCGAGGAAGGCCAAGATGGAGCCATCGCCGGCGAACAACTGGGGGATTGCGGCTGCTGGCAGAAGCTGCCGATGCAGGCCTGAAGTGGTTTTTTGCGCCGGAGGCCACGGGCGGTCCGGGAGCTCTTGGTATCGGTCCGGGGGAGTTTCTGGAATCGGTCCGGGGGATTTCGGAATCGCCGCACGTTTTGGAATCGGCACCGAAATCATTTGACAGGGGCCTCGCGGTGGACTACCAAAGTAGTCGGAATACATCGGCGTCGTGTGGACAGGCAACAAAACCTGACCAGGAGCTCCTCGCTCAAGGGGGAGTCTCCTGCAGCGGCGACGTGCACGGTTGGCGATTCGGTAATTGATTCTAATAGACACTGGAGGCACCCCATGATCTTGCATCGACGTTTCCTTGTTTCAATCACCTTGTTGGCTTTTCTCGGCTCCGTGGCCAACGCCCGCGAGTGGAGCGACGCGACCGGCAAGTTCAAAACCGAGGCGGAACTGGTCAAAGTGGAAGCCGGCAAGGTCTTCCTGAAGAAACAATCGGACGGCGCCACGATTCAGGTGCCGATCGACAAGCTGAGCGTTCGGGACCAGGAATATTTGAAGTCGCTCGAGAGTCCTGGCGCCGCGTTGACCGCAGCCGGCAATGGGCCGGCTAGTGCGACGGCCTTCGCATTGCACACGGCCGGTTGTGTAGGGCTGATGGTCGTGGATCCCAAACCCATATTTCAGCAGTCAGCCCTCAACCAGCCGCCGCTGAAGGAACTGATCGAGAAGGGTGTGGTCGAGGCGGGGATCGATTTCCGCAAGCTCGACAGGGTGACGGCGTATTTCATCAAACCGGATATACAGAATGCCATGGCCTCGACAGAAACCAATGCCGTTGCCGTGGCGGAGTTCTCCAGTCCAGTCGATCCGGCCGCGATGCTATCGAAGATTCCGACGACTTACGAGGCGACGAAGGTGGCCGGCAAGGCCTGCCACAAACCGGCAGCGCCGCCGAATCCGTGGGTCTGCGTGATCGACGAGAAGACGCTCGCCTTTGCCGCCGATGAGAAGTCGTTGACCACTGTGCTCTCTGCGACGACCGACGACGCCGACCTGGCGAAATTGCTGGGAGCGATCGATCCGAAGAACGAGGTTCGCTACGTACTGAATCTGGTGCCCATGAAAGACTTGTTTGCCCAGACTCAAGCCGCGCTGCCTCCCGACGCTGGCAAGATGATGGAGGTGGTCAAAGAAATCAATTCCTTCCAGCTCACAACCGATCTGGACGGATCGCCGTCGATCGAGCTCCTGTTGCAGGCTGGCGACCAGTCCAAGGTGGGAGAGATTGAGAAGGCGATCAAGGCCGGCCTGGCCGAATTGCCGAAAATGGTTCAGGCCGCCCAGGACGCCGCGCGCCAGGCAGGGGCCAAACAGGCTCCCGGCGGCGCGACGCCGATGGATCCGGCCATGATGGGGCAGATGCTCGGTGGCATGAGCGAGAAGATCAGCGAGGTACTGGCGTTCGAACAGGTGGGGTCGGCTCTGAAGATCTCCGTCAAGTTTCCGGCGAATAGTCCGCCTCTGGTTCAATCGATGGTGCAGATGGCTGGCTTCTTTGCCATGATGAGCCAGCAGTCGGGGGCGGGCGGGGCGTTGGGACCGAAGAAGCCCTGACGAGACGTGGAAGTCTCCCGCGGGCATGGATTTGCACAATCGGTGATCTTGACAGCGATTCTGAGCGGAATGGCGATTGCGCACGTACGGGCCCGTATCCGCGCATACGGCAGCGTCCTGGTGTTGGTCATCAGGACGCTGTCTTGTTCGCCTTCCCCGGTCCTCCCGTATTGCTATAATGGAGGCCGTAAGGTTGAACCTTCCCCCTCTGGAGAGTTTTTGTGGACAAAGAATTGACCGATCGTGCCGAGCAGATCCAGAAGCGCCTCCTCCAACTGCGAGACTCTCTTTGACTACGCTGGAAAGCAGAAGAGAGTCGCTGAAGTCGAACAGAGGATGGCAGAGCCCGGTTTCTGGGACAACCAGGAGAGGGCGCAGGGGGTGGTGGTTGAGCTGAAATCGCTCAAGCGGCTGCTGAAGCCGCTCGATGAAGCTCTCGCCTCCTGCGAGGATCTGGAGGCCATGATCGAAATGGGGGACGAGGACCCCAGCTTTGCGGCCGAGGTACCTGGCCAACTCGATCGGCTTGAGGCGGTGCTTGCCGACCTCGAGTTGAAGGCCCTTCTCGACGGCCCGATGGATACGAATTCGGCGTTGCTTTCGATCAACGCCCGTGACGGCGGCGTTGACGCCAACGATTGGGCGGAGATGCTGCTGCGCATGTATATCTCGTGGGCGGAGAAGGAGGGCTACGAGGTGGAGTTGCTGGACCGGCAGAACAACGAGGAAGCGGGGATCAGCAGCGCCTGCATTGCCGTGCGCGGTCCCATGGCCTACGGGTACCTCAAAGGCGAGGAGGGCATGCACCGTCTGGTTCGTATCAGCCCGTTCAATGCCGAGGGCAAACGCCAGACGAGTTTTGCCTCGGTCGATGTGATGCCCGAAGTAGACGATTCGGTCGATATCCAGATCGATTGGGACAAAGACGTTCGGGAAGACACGTTCCGCTCCAGCGGTGCGGGTGGGCAGCACGTGAACAAGACATCCAGCGCGATCCGCCTGACACACTTCCCCACAGGCCAGGTTGTCCAATGCCAGAACGAGCGCAGCCAGCACAAGAATCGTGCCACGGCTCGAAAAATGCTGCTGGCCGCGCTGGCCGGATTGGAGGCCAGGAAGCGGGAGGAAGAGCAGGCTGCCCGATACAACCTTAAGCCGAAGACGGGCTTCGGGGCCCAGATTCGCAACTATTTCCTTCATCCTGACCAAAGGGTGAAGGATGCTCGAACGGGCCATCTCATCGGAAACTTTCACAGCGTCCTGGACGGCAATATCCAACCCTTCCTCGATGCCTACTTGCGCTGGCGCGTGGAGAAATAGCGCGATATGCTTCCTGAACGCGTCGAGAGACTGCGCCACGAATACACCGATCAATATGTCGTTGTGGAAGGCAGGCTTCCTCCACTGGCCCGATTCAAGGGCAAGGTGGGCCGAGTTCACACGGTCAACGTCAACGGACGGGCGCTGGTGGAGTTCGAGGACGATCGCAGTCGATACGACCTGGAACTCGATTACCTGAAGGTGGTCGACAAGCCGAAACCGAAGGAACCACCGGCCAGAGCCAAGCCTGTCGCCGCCAAACCCGACATGCCGGCGGCGACCGCGGAAAAACCGGAGCCGAAACAGAATCTCTCCGACCTGGAACTGGCGCGCCAGAAGAAGGAAGCCGAGAAGACGAAACCGGCCGAGGCAACGATCGACAAGGCCGACGAGCCGGCCACGAAGTCGCAGCCGAACTCGCCGCAGCCTTAGGCGAACTCAATAGTCTGGACGGTTTTTGGGCCAGAGTCTTGGCGATGCCGACGACAACAGGATAACCAGCACGGATCGGCGGCCTTGTGCCGCCCCAAGGAGGATAACTCATGGATGACTTCAGCAGTCAGGCCAAGTCGAGGCAGGAAGTCCCCCGGAAGCCTGAACGCAGGCACTGGCTACGACGAATCCTGGTGGGAGTGGTGGTGGTGCTGGCCATTGGCGCCGGTGTCTTTTTCTGGATCGTCCAGAAGACCCGGACCAACCCGCCCTACAGCACGGCCCTGGCCTTGATTCAGAGCGATGTTCAACTGGTCGAACAACTGGGCGAGCCGATCCGCGATCTGCGCTGGCTCCCGACGAGCGGATATCCCAAGCAGTTCCAAATGCAGGTCGAAGGTCCCCGCGGCAAGGCCGATATCAGCGTGACGGCAGGCGAGTTTGAGGGGAAGTGGGAACTGATGGCCATCGACGTCTTCATTCGAGAGGAACGGAAGCGGTTCTCGCTCGATACGGGCAGCGGTGCCGGCGCCGCTCCAACCTGGAATCCTGGCGGCACCCCAAGCGAGGGCGAGAGTTCCGCCGAAATCGGCCTGGCACCGCCGGCGGGAATCAACATCGAGTTGCCCAGCGATCCCGCCCCAGGACCGACGGGCGATCGTTCGCAAGACGGGCCCGACATGAATATTCAATTGCCTTCGATCCCTCCGGTGCCGGAGTCTCCCGTGCCCTGACAGCGTGTGATCGTGTCAAGGAGCAGGAGCAGCCTCTGCTGCCGGCTCGGCTGGAATGCCCGATTGGCTCGGCTCGGCGGCGGGAGGACTGACGGGTGGCACGGCAGGCGAAGCGGGTTCCGGCTGCGTGCGGAGAGCAAGCTGAACCGGCCCCATTTCCTTTTGAACGTCCCAGGTCAACGGCGACGTTTTCGGATTGCCATATTCCTTGGGGATGAGGAAGACGATTTTTTTGTCGGCGCCGGGCTCGACCGTGGCTTTCACCACCGTTACTCGATGCCGGCCCGGCAGGGCCCCGTCGGCACGCTCGAAGGTTGAAAGCTCAAAGCGGCCGGCGGCATCGGTGGTTGCCGTGGCCATCTCTCCTTGCTCGGGAATGAAGACAACCGCCGCTCCGGCCACCGGCTGACCGTCAAGCGTCACCGTGCCGGTGACCGGGAACGTCTCGGGATGCTTTGGCCCGCAGCCGGGCAGAGCCAGTCCGAGTGCGGTAATCGCGGCGACGAGAGCGAGAGGCCGTCGGAGGGGGAGCATAGGGTCACCTTGGGACATTGGACCTTGAGGCGAGGAGAACTCTTCTTCCAGCGTACCCCACCCCGCGATGCAAGGGCAAGCAGGTAGCGGGGAGCGGCATGAGACAAAATCGTGCCCTGTCTGGACGGGTTACCGACAGTTCAGATCCGTCCTGCAGGGCGGCCGGAAGATATGAACGGCGTCTCCTGAAAGACAGGGCGTGTTCGCCAAATCTGCCGGCCGCTCTGAGAGTCTGGTGATACTTCGATCGCGGGATTCAACTGGTCGGCGCTGGGTGCTCCTTCAGATACTTCTTTGCCGCTTCCAGGACCGTGTCGCGACGTGCGACCAGGTCGTTGGCGTTCTGGCGGACGGGGATCTCCGGTTCGAGACCGCGACCTTCGATCGGCCGGTCCAGGAAGCCGGTATAGGCCTTCACGGAGAACTGCACGCGAAACAAGCCGTTCTTGAGCGGGTAGATTTCCTTGCGCGACGACGCGCCGGCGGTCGCCTCGCCAAACGTCCTGGCGCGTTTTTGGGCGATGAACCACGAGGCCCAACCTTCGCCCGCACTGATGCAGCGCGCGTCGAGCACGAGCGCCATGGGCCCATGGAAACGTGGCCGGTCCGGCTCCTGGCCATCATCGGGCGTGAAATTACGATGGGCCCTGGATGCATCGAAGCCGCCTCCGCTGTTGCCGCGAACGTCGACGACGAGGCCTTTTGCCTGCTGCAACTGGCCCACCGCCAGATCCAGCCGCTCGACAAGGTCGTTGCCGATGCGCCGTACGTAGAGATATCCGATCTGGTCGTCGAGCATCGTCCACGAGACGTTTGCTGAATCGGATATCCCGGGAATCGGCACGGGGAGACGTGGCAGGTAGCGGATGCCGAGGTTGCAGGCCAATGAGCAGGTCACCACCTCGCCGCCGGGCCGTTCCAGTTCCACTTCCACAATCTGCCCCTGGGCAACCTGCCGGCAGAACATTCTCGCCGCCTGGTAGTTGAGATATCGACGGCTCGAGAAGCCGGCGTAGCGTGTGGTTTCCTTGCTCCAGGATTCCATCACCTCGCCCACCGGCACGCCGTCGACCCGCGCGACCGTCATTCCCACGGCCACGCCGGCCCGCTCGGCAGGGCTGCCTGCATCGACGTAATACACCACTGGCCTGTCGCGGTCGTCGAGCAGGCACGCAAATCCCGGGTCCCATTTGCCGAAGGGTAATTGTGGCAGTTGAGCCTTCGCCGGCATGAGAGAAGCGTGGCTGTCTTCGAGTCGTGCCACGAGTTGCAGACACAGCAGCCCGAACTGTTCGTCGGTCTGCACTTCCTCCACTTTCGGCAGCAGTTCGTCGCCCACCGCAGCCCAGTCGATTCCCTTCAATGCAAAGCACGGATATCGGTGCCCCAGCGTGTCGTAAAGATCACGAAAGGCCTCCGCGTAGGAAACGTCTTCGGTTTGGTATGTGTTGTGGACCGGCGTGTAGAACTCGACGCTCTGGGCGCGAATCAGGTCGTCCACGAGCCCGGCATCCTCCGCGATGGCCATTTGCTCGATCGTATCGATCCGCACCTTGGCGTCCTTGTGATACAGCAGAACGACGGGTGGTGCCGCGACTGAGGTGGCCGCCGTTGCCACAAAGGCGATGAGTATGCCGTACATCCAGGTTCGCAACAGGCAACATTCGGCTAGAAGAACTCGCATCGGCTTCCTCTGTGGGTGGGCAGGCCCAGACCGGTATCATCCCGTCAAACGGACCGTCGATACGTACTTGGGCTCCGGAGAGACCTCGATACAACGGAATTTTGGTCCACATTCGGCAAAAAACCGAGGACTATCATTTGTGGACGTTCAGAATCATCGCGAACCCCGGCCAGTCTGGTCAAGCTCCTGAAGCAGCACGGTCCACGGTTACTGAAAGGGTTCCGCAGCTGGTAACGTGCCCAGATCGCGTGAAGCCAAAACGCAGGGAACTTGCATCCGCCGTCTGGTTCCCCGTAGCATGGGGGCAACGTGGGATGCGATTGTCACGCGGCAGACACGTTGAGAGCGTATCCCGGGCATGCCCGGCGACCGTCGGCGTCACTTCCCTACCCGAAAGACTTCCCATGCCACGCTTTGCCCCCCAACTTCTCGCCGCCTTGGTCGCCTTTGCTGCCCCGTCCGTTGTATCCGCCGGGAAAACGCTGGACTTGGCCTCACCCAACGGCCAGCTTGTCGCCAGTGTCGTGCTCGATGACCAGGGACAGCCGACCTACCGCGTTACGTCGGGAGGGACGACCGTCCTGGCGGACAGCCGCCTTGGATTCGCCGTGAAAGACGCCCAGCCGCTGAGCAGAGGTTTTCGACTGGTCGACGCGCGCGAAAGCAGCCACGATGAGACCTGGCAACCCGTCTGCGGCGAGCGGAGCCACATCCGCGACCACTACAACCAGCTCGAAATCGACCTGGCCGACTCGCACGGGCCGCCCCGCCGCCTGACGCTTCGATTTCGTGCCTACGACGAAGGCATCGCTTTCTGCTACTGTTTTCCCGGGCAAGCCGGCGTCGATGAGTTCATAGTCACGGACGAACTCACTCAGTTCGTCTTTCCCGAAGACTATGGCTGTTGGCCCGTCTACTCGGCCCAGGGCGTCTACAGCCATGCCCCGCTCAGCCAGGTGAAGCCCAACTGCGAGCGGCCGTTGGTCGTCGGGCGGGCCGGCGATCGCTATGTGGCGGTCGGCGAGGCCCGACTCGTCGACTTTGCCCGCATGCGGCTCCAGCCCGATCCGTCTGCGACAGGCGCCCTCAAGTCGCATCTGGCGGGAGAGGTCGTTTGCAGGACTCCCATGACCACCCCCTGGCGGTTCGTGATGGTGACCGATTCGCCCGGCAGGCTGCTAGAACAGAACTACCTGCTGCTGAATCTCAACGACCCCTGCGCGATCGCCGACACTTCCTGGATCAAGCCGGGCAAGGTGATTCGCGAGGTGACGCTCACGACCGAGGGGGGGAAGGCGTGTGTCGACTTCGCCGAGCGCAACGGGCTGCAGTACGTCGAATTTGACGCCGGCTGGTACGGTCACGAGTACGACGACGCCTCGGATGCAACCGCGGTCAACGTGGATCCCAAACGCTCTCCCGGCCCGCTCGATTTGCACGACGTCATTCGCTATGCCAAGGAGCGGGGCATCGGGATCATCCTTTACGTGAACCGCCGGGCCCTCGAGAAGCAACTCGATGAG
>CAYSCH010000134.1:0-21712 GCA_964429355.1 uncultured Planctomycetaceae bacterium
CCTTATCGGCATTCACCTCTGGAGGGCTTGAGCTAATGTAGCGCTGTCATACTAACCAGGCATTACCAGATGACTTACACCCTCCCCGCTCGCCCAAGTCTTCTTTCGGATCACACACGCACGCGTTCCAAAACTATCTGGTTCACACCACCAATAAAACATTCTAGCCCTGTCTCCTGACCCCTCTCCTGCTCCCAAAAAGGAATCAGCCCATGAACAATCCCCGAACTTCCCGAACGTGCTCGGCAAAGGCTCTGCGAAAACTTTCTCAGGAGCGAATATCACGAACCGAACGAGCGTTCCTGCTGAAGGAGCGCAAGCTGGTCGTCGATCCAGTGGCTCACCGCCGAATGGGTCGGGAATTGGAGCATTACTCCCAAGATCATGGCAATGGCAATGCCCAGGGCGATCAAGGATTGGGTGACCATGAACACGATGATCGCAAAGAAGGCGGTTCCCTCGAACAGGGCAGCAGCAACGATCGTCTTCGTCTGGAACAAAATCATCAAGTGCCCCGCGTCGCCTGTCCGCTCGATGAATGCTCCGAGACCGACCGCCCCAGGACCGGCCGCCCCAGGACCGGCCGCCCCAGAACCGGCCGACAGTGTCCGGTGCCCGGCAGCGATCCGCCGTCGCCCCTGGGCAACGACCGTGTTCGGCACGATCATCCAGACGATCATCTCCACAACAACTAGCGCGATGAGCACCCCATGCAGCAGGAAGAAAAGCGAGTCGTCCCGGGCGTCGAAAACTCCTCGAGCCACGAGCACGCCGGCCACGGCGAGAAATGTCCTGGGCCCCATCGTCAGGGCTGCGATAATGATCTGCGAAGTTCGCAGGAAGGGGCGGATTTCTTCTCGCCAGGATCCTTCAACCATGGCTCTCTCCTTCGGGGTCACCCATACGCCTTGCCGCCATGATGGCGGCACCGAGGGCACAGGTCAACTGGGGGTCGGGGGCGATGGTAACGGGCTGTCCGAGGGCCGCGCTGAGGGCCCCGTCCATCGCGGGCACAAGGGCGACCCCGCCGGTGAAAACCATCGGAGAGCTGGCCTTCAGGCCGCTCATGGCCCGGATCCGCTGGGCAATGGAGGCCTGGATCCCCGCGGCAATGTCGTCGGCCGTGCAGCCTTGCGCCAGCAAGCCCACAATCTCCGTCTCGGCGAAGACCACGCACATGCTGCTGATCTGCGATCGGTTCACGCTGCGAGCCGCCATCTGGCCCAGTTCGGCCACGCGGACACCCAACTGCGCAGCGGCCATCTCCAGGAAACGCCCCGTGCCGGCCGCACAGCGATCGTTCATGGCAAAATCGCTCACCTTGCCCGACGGCAACAGGTGGAGAAACTTGCTGTCCTGGCCGCCGATATCAATCACGGTCCTCGTACCCGGAAGCCGGTGCGAAACGCCGACCGCCTGGCAAGTGATCTCGGTCATCTGCGAGTCGGCCGCGTGGATCAACTTCCGCCCGTAACCGGTGGCTACCATCGAGACCACCTCGTCCCGGCCGGCCCCGGCCTGGCTGAGCACGTCGAGGAGGAGCCGCTCGGCCAGCTCGGCCTGCTCGATCCCCTGATCGACCACGCCGGCGCCAACAACCGCCAGGCTCGCTCCGTCAACGAGCACTACCTTGATCGTGCGCGAGCCTGCGTCAATACCTGCACAGAGCATCTTGGACATCCGGGGAAACTCAAGACCGGCAAGAAAACAACTTCCCGATATCAGCATAACCCGTGGAATCGCAGATGGCTGAAATACGGTACGAAGTCAAAACCGCATCCTCCGTCCATCATTCCACCATTCCATTATTCCACCATTCCATCCCTTTCTTCACCCACCCCTGAGCGGTCTTTGGCTCGCACGGTTTCGACAAGGGCTTCCAGTCGGGTCTGCAGCGTGGGCTGGAGAGAATCGGTGATCGGGGGAACTTCGATTTCGAGGATCGGCAGCGTGAGCCGGCGGCGGACCAGGTCGCCGATGATGGCTCCTTCCATGGCGCAATGGCTTGCACCCGGGATGCTGGAGATGACCACCGCCTCCGCTCCAAAACGCTGAATATCATGGCAGATCCGCTCGGCCCTGTCGAGCGGTGAGCCGACCATCGGATCGGCCAGGGCAGTGCGTGCCAGGGCCTCCATGGGGGCCACCGATTCAGGGATCAAATCCAGGGCGTGGGAAAACAGGTATTCCGTTCCACAGACCCGTCCACCCGCATCTTCCAACAGATTCATGGCCCGAAGGTCGGCGACCGGATTGACCCAGAAGACCCGCACAGCATCGGCCGGCAACACGCCCACCTTCCTCCGCACGCGCCGCCGAGCCTCCGCCAGCAGCGACTTGAGCACGGCGATGCACTCCTCCGGATCGGAGCAATAATGAATCACCAACATCTCGGCAATCAGCATCTCCAGGGCCGGCAACGGGGCCGGGGCGGCAGCAAAAACCAATTCACGGAGCTCGGCCAGTAACCGCCGCACGCGATTGGCGCGGCGGATCCCGGCAGCCAGGGCGGCGTCGGAGAGCGGGGAGCCCGTCGCCTCGGCAAGGATCTGGCGGATCCGCTCCAGTTCCGCCTGAACAAAGGTCACGAGGCTTCTGGGAGCAACGAAGGTGCCCGGGAGCGCCAGCGCCTCTTCTCCCAGCTCGACTCCGCGCCGATGGGGCATCTCCCACCAATGCACCGGCTGCCCCATCGCTTCGAGCCGCTGGGCGATTGCCGATAGGTCGTCGCACGTGGCCCCGACGCTTGAGATCAGCAGGTCGGGAATCGGGAAATGGGCTTTGGAGACGAACGCACCCAGCATGGCCCGCACCGGGCAGAAAGAATCGTCGATTCCAAGCGAATCGGCGATCGCCAGTAGGCCCGCGTTCTGCTGCATGATGCACGGGATCCACCACGCCCCGTCGGGATAGAACGCCACGACGTTCTCGATCGAGTAGGCCATCACCGGCACGGTGCCCAGATCCTTGAGAACTCCGACGATCAAGTTCCCTTCCTCACGGGCTTGCCGGAGGCGATCCTCTTCCGTCAGCAGGAAATTCCAGAGTTGCAGGGAGGCCGCCGAGTTGTCCATCGCCAGGTGAACCAGTCGCGTGTCTCCGTCGTCGACATGACGCCGGAGAGAGCCCCCATATGGCCGCTCCCGGAGCCCCGAAGACCTGAGTTCCTGATAGCGGGAATCCCATTGATCGAGCGTGATGCGGCACGGTGTATCCGTCATCGCAACATCTCCAGAAACGCCTCGATTCTTCCCTGGATCCGACCTCGCTGGCCGTCGTCGCCGAGGGCGACGTCCATATCCAGTAGTGGCACACCGCACACCTCGCGCAGGCGGTGGAGTTCCGCGTGCCAGAGATCGCAGAAGGGGTAGCGGCGGAGGATGACTCCCCGTACGGCGTGAGCCGAAAGCTGCGTTTCGAGCCAACCGAAGAGCCCCGTGTTGGGGCGGCGAAACACATCCGGAATCGCATCAAAGTAGATCCGAACCAGTTCGTCGAGGGGATCCGCCTGGAGACGCCGGCTGTCGACGGGAGCCGGAAGGGTCCGCTCGCCCGTTTCGCTGCCATCCACAACGATTCGCCCGCCGGCCTCCTCGATCAGGGCCAGAAACGAGTCGTCCTCTGCCAACAGCGGACCGCCGACGAGGGCCAGCGGAATGCCGCCGCCCGGTCGGGCCGATTCGTCGGCCGCAAACTCGACAACCGGCTCGCTTCGCAGTCCAGCGAGCGCCCTGTTCCACTGGCAGGCCGAGAGTTGGGGCCGTTTCCCCGCAATCGTTCGCCGCTGCTCGTCGTAGCGTTCGACAACCGCCACGAGCCCGTCGCCGGTCGGCTCGCATCCGCCGCACTGGACGAGAAACCTGCCCAAACGCCGCAGTTCCTCGCGATACAGTGCCCGCGACTGAGCCGTTTGCCATGTCGAAGGAACGTTCAAGAGAAACATCGGAATGTCTGACCGGGTGCCCAGATACGCCGAGGCGTATCGCATCTGGTCGCAGATGGTGGTCAACACCACAACACTCGGGGCCGTCTGGCTGGAGATCTCCGCGATGACTGCCGCAATGTAGGGGCACATACCGCGACGGGCAGCCGATTGCGACTGGTCGCATCCCCGAGCCAGAGTCAGCCACGCGGGACGCAATCCATGTGCGGCGATCCACTCGGGAGGAACCAGCGGATTGAAGTAGCCGACACACTTGGTCATTTTGCAGCGCCGGCACGAATCGTCTCAAACAGCCCTTCCACGCGGACTGCTATGCGGGCGGAATCGGATTGCGAGTAGTCGGTCTCGATCCGAAGGTAAGGGATTCCGAGGTCTTCCTCGACACAGAGTTTGACCCGGCGTGATTCGACGTCGTAGGTCAGGCACGCCTGCCAGACGAGCTCGATCACGCAGTCCGGGCGGTAGGTCTCGGCCAGGCGTCGGATCGAGTCCAGCCGCCGATCGTTGCGGGTCATGACGGAGCAGGGAAGGTGAAAATACTTGTCGGCCAGGGCGTCGATCGGGTCCGCTACGTCGAGGTCAACGTCGTCGAGGATCGGTTTCAGACCGGTGCAGTTCTCCATGGCCACCACCAGGCCGCCGCTGTCTTCAATGATGTCGAGCACCCGCTCCGCCCCGTGCGCCATGGGCACCCCCGTCATCAGCACACGGACGCGAGACGCCATGCTGCCGCACGGCTCCTTGCGGTTGAGCAGGTCGAAGGCCTTCTGGTACTGCTCGAAGTCGGCTGTCAACCCGGAGATGCTGCTCTTGAAGTCCAGCAACTGGCGTCCGGTGAGCGGCGGCGAGGCGGCGGCCATCAGCGAGGCCAGGCTCCGCCGCAACGATCGTTCCCGGTTCATGATGCCGGTGGCGTTGCGAATGCACTCGTCGGTAATCACAACGCTCCAGCGATTCTCCAGAAAGGCCCGAAACTTGCCGAGTTCGGCCCGCCAGTGGCCCAGGGCGTCCCGATCGTCGACTTTCTGCGGCAATTCGAGCACGTAGACGGGCCGGGTCTCCCCCATGAGCTCATACATCTTCTTCTTGCCGTCGCAGGTGGTTTCGGCAACGACCAGGTCGGCCATTTCGAGAAAGGGATTGCTGCCTTCGACATGATAGCCGTAGGTCGACTTGATCAGCGGGCAGAGATTGGCTGGCAATTGGGTTTCGGCCGCGGGAATCGTTTGGGCCGTCCCGCCGCACAGGCAGACGGGAACACCGCCGCCGGCAAGGATTAGCTCGCGGGGCGTATATTCGCACAGGATGCCCACGATCGGTCGCCCCTGGGCCTTGGCCGCCCGTGCATGGTCGAGACAATTGGAGATCATGCGGCGGAAGTGCTCGCAGGGTGTGGCGGCGGCCCCTACCGCCGACGAAGAACCGGGACGGCACGGAGCCGGCTGACCCGCGTTCTTCTCGGCTGGTTTTCGGGTCCAGTCGCAGCCGTGCGATGGGGCGTTCATGGTCGATCTCCAGGGCGTGACCCGATACAGAAGCGTGGTTGGATAGCCGCAGCGGCCAGCGGGCCAATTTCGCTCCGCCAGTTTCCCAACCGGAGCTGGCTCCGTATCACCAGATAAACGCAGCCTAATCGCTGCGAGGCTCAATGGCAAGGAGTTGGGATCAATGCTCGCAACGATCCCACCCGGTGCCACCACTCCATGTGCGAGACTCGCACGTTTCGTCAGGCAGTCTCAGATATCCATCTCGTCGAGTTCGTCGACGAGGGTGTCGAGCTGGTCGGCAGGTTTTGGAGGTGACTCGGCTTGCGACAGGGCGCGGTCTCGTTCGGCCCGCGCCAGATCGCTGGGGCCGGCTCCGCTGAACACCTGGGAGAGGTCGAGTTTGAGGCCCGTCAAAGAGGCTTCCGCGTCACCCGAAATTGCCGGATCCGCATGCTGGGGAAACATGATCGCCCCCTCAGGGCAGATTCGACTGCAGGCTGGGCAGCCGGTCCGACAGGCATCGGGCTGTTCGATGAGGAGAGAATCAGTCGAGTCCATGCCGTACACGCCGAACAGGCAGAAGTTCAGACATTCCAGGCAGCCCGTGCAGCGGTCGCGATCGATCACCGGATACCAGCGCTCGCGGGTGTCTTCCCATTGGCGGTGCAAAGTGGGAGGGGGCCCTTCGTCCGGCGCGGGAATGGTCGGATCGGCGGCGACAATCCGGTCGACGTGATCGAGAATCGCCTGGGGATTGATCCGCGGGTGCATGCCAAGGCACCAGACCGGCCGGTCCCCGCCAGCTTTGTCGTTCGACCCGTCTGCCAATCGCCCTTCGACACCGCCCGTTCGGAGCGTCCAATAGGCGGCCCGCGGGTAGAGCCAACTGATCACGATCATGGGCCCCCGGATCCCCCGGACGTATTCCATGGTGGGGCCCGTCGGATCCAAGTCGTAAAGATGGGGTATGCTCGTCAGCTCAATTGACTTCCGACCCGTCAGGGCACCGGAGAGAAAGGCCACCAGTTCCTGTTGCCGGGTATCGCCCGGACGCGGTTCGGAGAGAATGACGGAGATCGTTTCGGGCATGGAGGGATATCGTTTCCAGTCTTGCGGCGGTCTCAGTTCGTGTTGCGGTCAGCCTGTCCTTTCAGGAGCCGCTGCGCAAAGGGCCAAGTGGCCTCCAGATGCCGGAGGTACGACTCCGGATCGAGAAGGTCCGTGCCGTTGCCTCGCACTTCCAGCAGCCACGCTGAATCATACAGGTTGGTGTTGATCAGGCCAGGGGTGGAGAGGACCGATTCGTTAACGGATTCGACCCGGCCGCTGACGGGCGAATACAAATCGCTGGTCGCCTTCGACGCCTCCACATAGCCGATCTGCCCGCCGGTCTCGATCCGACTGCCTGTTTCCATGGACCACCGGAGGTGATGCATGTCGCCCAGGAGCCGTACCGCGTAAGCCGAGAACCCCAGCCGGAGCATCTCCCCCTGCTGAAGGATCCACATATGGTTCCGCGCATAGAGCCGGTCGACCGGAAGTATCGCCGGCGATTGACCCATCATGAATACGAGGGGCTTTGACATGGCGCAGGAGGAGGAAGTTGCCGGACGAGACGGCCCGGCCGGCTACGGCTTTTTCCCGAAGCAGAACAGGGTTCCTTCGTCGGTCCCGATCACGAGTCGGCCCTCGACAACCGCCGGCGAGCCGAGAAAAGATCCGCCCGCGTCGTACTGCCACACTTCGCGACCAGTCTGGACCTCGAGGGCGTAGAGCCGCCCATCGCCGGAACCGATGAAGACCCGTTCGCCAACGATCACGGGCGAACTCTCGATCTTTCCGCGGGTTGCATAGTTCCAGAGCGACTTGCCCGTGGCGGGTTCGACGGCGTGCACGGCTTTGTCCAGGGACCCGACAACGACCACCTTCTCGGTCGCTGCCGCCGAACTGCGGAACGGCATCTGCCGCTGCCCGGCCGTATAACGCCACACGATGCTGGGAGTCTTCCAGTCGATACCGAAGAAGGTGGAGCCCTCCGTGCCGACGAACAGCAGGTCGCCTACCACGGCAGGTGTGGAACCGGTGGGAGCTTCGATGGCCACGCTTCCGATTTCCTTGCCCTGATCGAGATCGACTACGTGAAGGCTTCCGTCACAGCCGGCAACGAAGGCACGGTTTTCGACGATCGTGGGAAAGCAGCGGATCTGGTCCTGACTTTCATATTTCCAGGCCAGTTCGCCTGAGGCCGCCTTGAGGCAATAGAGCATTCCGTCCTGGGAACCGAACAGGACCTTGTCCTGATAGAAGTTGGCGCTGGAATTGATCTCAGCCTCGGAATCGAAGGTCCAGCGTTCGCTGCCATCCTCGGCCGACACACAGTGGAACCGTCCGTCAACATCGCCAACGTACACCAGTCCCGCGACGACCGACGGCGAGGCGGTGAAGCCGAGTTCGGTCGAAAACGCCCACAGTTTCTTTCCCGTCTGGAGTTCAAGGCAATACAGGCTGCCGTCGGTGGAACCGAGGAAGACGCGGTCTTTGACGATCGCCGCCGTGGATTCGAACCCGCCCTTTTCCGTTTTGAAGGTCCAAAGGACTTCCAGCTTCTCCGGCAACTCGGCTGCGGCAACGCCGGTTGCCCGAGGACCGCCGCGGAACAGCGGCCAGTCGGCCGCCTCCGCGGCTCCGCTAGCCCGCACCGGCCCCGTGACGGACGTGAGCGCTAATAGGAATGCGAGAAGAAGGGGGGCGGACCGGAACTGCATGAGAATCCAGCTCCCTGAATAGCCTTGCGGGATTCCCGGCAAAAGGTGGCTGTCACCTCCTTCCTCCTGGAATCACGCAACCTCATTTAGTGCACGTGCGATGAATCGGTCGTGGCACTCAGTTGGGAGAGTACCTGGAGCAAACCGTTCAGGTGCGCCACCCTCGGCCCGAAACGGTCGACGAACTCGTTGAGCATGAACTCACCGTCCCGCAGCGTCTCGAAATTCTCACCAATTTCGCCGGTAAGCGTTTCCAAATATTCCGTCTGGATCTTGCTCAGCGATTCTGCGGCCATGCGGCAGGCGCGAGCCAGACTTGGATTGGCCTGTTTCCATTGACCGAGCTCGGCCGCCCGTTGGCGTTGGGCTGCACCCATCTGATTGACGAGCTCTTCCAGCAATTCGTTTTGCCGGTCTTGTGCGGCAAGCATGGCTCGAAGGAGTCCCGCCATTTCGGCAAACATTGCCGCCCCTGAGTGGGTCGGTGGGGCCGGAGCGCCGTGCGAGACGTCGATTTGGCTGAAGAAGGAGGGATGAGGACGGTTATGATCTGTCATAGATGTTCTTTCCTTTCAGACTTCCAGTATAAGCACGACCGACTGGCGAAGTCGAGCCTTACGTTCCGCATTCTGTGCGCGACTTTTCAACTTGGAGCGATCAGAAATTACCCAAGCGGCACAGGCCTCAAGGACGGCACCTGCCAGCATCCCTTTCAGGCCACCTGTCGACGGTGCGAACCGCAAAACTCCCATTTCAGGCAGAGGGGTGCTATACCGCACGGCGAGAAGAAACGCCGCAGGCAACCCCGTGGCTGCAAACGCCAGATACGGTTCAACCCGCAGGCGTCCGACAAGCGACTGCTAAAGTCGACAGGCGTCACGGCCCGAATTACCGAGAGACACTATCAACGTGCTGTCTGTTTGAGAAGATGCGCAGCTTGGGTGTACCGGGAGAAACAGGAAGGCAAATGACAGCGTTTGACGCCAGTTCCGAGAATCTGCTGGGTTTTCTGACCGTCGTGGAGGACCACAAACACGGGCTGTTTGGGGGCTATCTTGTCCTCAACCGGGCCGGCAGACCCCTGGAGTTCCATTGCACGGCGCCGATTCGGCCAAACCGTGCTCAGGAAATTCTTTACGGCCCGACTTTGCGCCCGTATCTCTACGGCGAGCAGATTGGGCGGACCCTGCTGGAGCAGGGAAGAAATGCTACGACGGCTTTACTTACAGACTGCGAACCCATGCTCGCGGTGAGTGAGTTCATATCGTTGCCGGTGGTTCTCGTTGGGGGGGGCAACGGTGAGCCCCCCTCCGCGGCCGACCAAGGGTCGGAGAACCGCAATGGCCAGAAATGGCGGCTCGACCCGGCCCAGGCCACGGAGCCAAAACTGCGTTTCTTCGAGGTGGGCGGACAGCGATTTGCCATCCCGCGGAACAGGGCCTCTCAGGAAGACGAGGCGGTTGTTCTCCAAATCGGAACCGTTGCCGCGAGCTTGGATCTCTCCGAGCCGTTTGATCGCATTCGCGCGGCGATCGACGAAGCGCGGCGCGGAGGCCAGTGAACCCGATGCCGGAAGGATTCAGCCAAATCGGTGACGATGGGAGCTTTCAATGGACGGTTCCCGTGCCACCTTCGACGTACGAGCATGAACTCGGCCTGGATGCTCACACATATGTGACGGGCTGGAATCGCGCCCTCCAGCGCGACGTACTGATCCAGGTAACTCCGACCGAACTCGGAATCGCGAGGCCCAAGGCGGTGCGGATCCCCATGGAGACGCCGCGGGTTCCCGTGCGGAGCTTTTTGTTCAGCGACCAGGGATGCGTGGCAGACAGGTCCGCCGTCCCGTCAAGCCCGGACTCGCCGAATGCGAAGCCTCAGAATACGGAAGCGAAGCCGCGGCCGGTTCAGCGGCTGGCAGGCATGACGCGAATCCGACCTCCCCAGGATGTGATCAAGCTGGAGGATCGCTTGCAGTACCTTCTCCAGCCTTCGCTCGAAATGGTGCTCTCGGAGCGGTCGCTCGAGTTTCCGTTTGTTCCGTTTCCCTATCAGATGGAGGGGATCGCCTTTCTCTATGTTCGCGAGGCGGCCATTCTCGCCGACGAAATGGGCCTGGGAAAAACGATGCAGGCGATCACGGCAATTCGTCTGCTCCTGCGAAGTGGTGAAATCCGATCCGTGCTCCTGGTGTGCCCAAAACCGCTGGTCTCCAACTGGCGGCGAGAGTTCAGCATGTGGGCGCCCGAAATCCCGGTAGCGATTGTTGAAGGCGACCACAAGCGGCGCCGCTGGCAGTGGCAACTGGCGGACGTGCCGGTTAAGATCGCCAACTACGAGTTGATGCTTCGCGACCGGGAGCTGTTCGAGGCAACCGACACGAGTGGCTGCGAGCCGCTCAGGTTCGATCTTGCCGTGCTCGACGAGGCGCAACGGATCAAGAACCGCCGCAGCACCACCAGCCAGGTGGCGCGTTCCATCTCGCGATCGAGAAATTGGGCCCTGACCGGCACGCCGGTGGAGAATTGTGCCGAAGACTTGGTGGGAATCTTCGAGTTCCTGGTGCCGGGACATCTTTCGCCCGAGATGAAGCCCAGCACGTTGGGTCGCTGTGTCAGCGATTACATCATTCGCCGGACGAAAGACAAGGTGCTGACCGAGTTGCCCCCCAAGATGTTTCGTGATGCGACCATCGAACTCCTGCCGGAGCAGCGAGAGACCTATCGGTTGGCCGAAGATGAGGGGGTGTTGCGGCTGAGCGAAATGGGCGACGAGGCCACGATCCAGCACGTTTTCGAGTTGATTCTGAGGTTGAAACAGATCTGCAACTTCGATCCTGCTACCGGGACGAGTGCTAAGTTTGAACGCCTCGAAGCCGATCTGGAAGAGGTCGCTGCGAGCGGGCGCAAGGCGCTGATCTTCAGCCAGTGGGTCAGTACGTTGCAGTGTCTCTCGAAGCGTCTGGAACGATTCGGGCCGCTCGAGTACCACGGAAAGATTCCCCCGCGACGCCGCAACGAGATTATTGAGCAATTTCGCGACTCTCCCGACAAACACGCCCTGATGATAAGCTACGGGGCGGGAGGGGTCGGGCTGAACCTCCAGTTCTGCGAGTACGTATTCCTGTTCGACCGCTGGTGGAACCCCGCCATCGAGGACCAGGCGGTCAACCGGGCCCACCGCATCGGTGCGGCCGGCCCGGTGACGGTCACTCGGTTCCTCGTGTCGGACACGATCGAGGAGCGGATCAATCTGGTCCTCGACGAAAAGCGGGAGCTCTTCGAGACGATCCTCTCGGGCACCGATCGACCCCAGAACAAGCTGGGGCTGACGCAGAAGGAGATTTTTGGGCTGTTTGATCTCAAGTCGCCCAACGGGCCGATCCGTTTTGCGGCGTGAATCCTTACTTCCTCCGAGGACTCCAAATACAATAGGGGGTATGGCAAAGCATACCGGTCCCGACATCCCGAAAGTGGCGCTCCTGGTTGAAACGGCTCGCGGATACGGCCGCGGCCTGTTGCGAGGGATCGTCAGCTACTCGCGTCTGCACGGTCCTTGGAGCTTCTACGTCACACCGGGTGATTTCGAACAAGCCGTTCCCAAGATGCGGCAATGGGGGGGCACAGGAATCATCGCGAGGATCGAGACGCCCCAAGTCGCCAAGGCGATCCTTGACGCGGGTCTGCCCACGATCGCCCTGGATCTCTCGTCATCGCAGTTGGCGGTCGATAGTCCACTGGCGGCTTTAAGCGAGGTGGCCTCCGATTCCCGTCAGGCGGCGAAAATGGCTGCCGAGCACCTGCTCGAACGAGGCTTCACGCGGTTTGGTTTTGTCGGGGTTCCCGATCGCGTGTGGTCAGAACGGCGCGAGCAAGGATTTCTTGAACGGATCGTGGCTGCCGGCTTCGAGGCGATCATCTATCCACAGCCGCGCAGTCGTCGCGATCGGCATTGGGAAAGGGAAATGGAAAGACTTTCCCATTGGCTGAGGGCATTGCCGAAGCCGATTGGCGTGATGGCCTGCAACGACGACCGTGGGAGGCAGGTTCTGGAAGCCTGCCGCGAGGCGGGGATCCTCGTGCCGGAGCAAATCGCGGTGATTGGCGTGGACAACGATGAGCTGCTGTGCGACCTCGCCGATCCGCCACTTTCCAGCGTGGCGCTCAATTCCGAAGCCGGCGGCTACCGGGTGGCGGCGCTGCTGGACAAGATGATGCGAGGGCACGTGCCCCGGAAACAGACGCTCGTCGTCGAACCGCTGCACGTGGTCGTCAGGCGTTCGACGGACATTATCGCCCTGGACGATCCCGACATGGCGTCGGCACTCCGCTTTCTTCACGATCATGCCGCCAGTCCGATCGGTGTTGACGACGTCGTCCGCCACGTTCACCTTTCTCGGCGGACTCTGGAAGTTCGTTTTCAGAAGACCGTGGGGCGTACCGTGCACGCCGAGATACAGCGGGTGCGGCTGGAACGCGCCAAGCGGCTGCTGACCGAGACCGACCTGCCGATCCCAAGAATTGCGGATGCGACGGGCTACGGAAGCGCCAGCTACCTGGGGCAAGTGTTTCGCCAGGCCCTTGGCACCACCCCGGCAAGGTTTCGCCGGCAGATTCGCACCGGCTAATGGCCGAGTTCTTAACCGATTGCCGTTTTCCTTGACGGCATGCATGGTCCTCATTAGCATGGCCGGAGGCCTGCACGCGAAATGGCTTTCTAGCCCGACGGAATGAAAGGGCCTGTTGCCGGAAGTAGCCAAGCGGGAGGATCCATGCAAGCAAGTGTCGGTATCGTACGACGTTGGCCAATTCGCCTGGTGAT
The DNA here is from genome assembly GCA_964429355.1 of uncultured Planctomycetaceae bacterium. Classification (GTDB taxonomy): domain Bacteria; phylum Planctomycetota; class Planctomycetia; order Pirellulales; family Thermoguttaceae; genus JAAYAY01. Next base: position 13,017 of record CAYSCH010000134.1, read on the forward strand.
TGGCTGGGCGATCACGGCAAGCATCGCTTTCGGCCAGCCAGCCGCGGAACGCACGGTGAAGGTCACTGTCACCAGCCAGGTCCTCAAAGGCAAGAGCGGGGCGAAGTTGAACGTCCTGGCAGCCGCCTCGCTTGGCGGTATGCTTCGGCGGATGCCAATCGAGGCCACCTTCGACTCCCAGGGGCAGTGCAAGGTCGATGTGCCGGCAGGGGAATACCGATTCGAGGTGCTCCATCTCGACCAGCCGGATACGCTCATCGCGTTGAAGACAGCTTCTCGCAAGGTCAAACAGGACGCGGTGGTCGAACTGGCTGCCCTGGAGCCACAGGCGGTCGAGTTCGCCCTGCGCGATCTGCCGGGCGTCGGGCTGCGGGAACTCGCCATCCGGTCGGACGCTGCCATCGGCGAACTCAACTGGAATGCTGGCAGCGGCGGAGGGTCCCCTCGCGTAGTCACGAGCCCGACGCGGCGTTACCGTTTACGGGCCATCGGCGAGAGCCAATCTACGCACATTGCGGTCTGGCACGAGGTGCCGGCCAACAACTGGCTGCTGCAGACGAGCGGGGCCGGTATCGGCACCTGCCGGTTTCGCATCCGCAACGATGGACCCACATATGCGAAAGTTAACGCGGGATTCGCGTTTCCCGACGGGAAAATGGAATTCCCGGTCAACTCGGAGACGGTTCTGATCACAAATCGATGCTTCATGTCGTGTCACTTCCGTATGGAAATGGCAAACGGCCGACGCCTCGTGTTCTGCCCACAACTGGGTGAGATTGGAAAGCAGCAACAGATCACGGTCGGCGGGTCGCTGACGCCGATCGCCTGGGCTACGGTCATGCCCCGTAAGCTGGTGGACAAGCCCGAGACCAAACACTTGGTTTGCGGCGCCGACCTGGTAGATCCCCAGGGTTACCTGGTCGACAAGTCGGAATCGAAGATCGACTGGAACGTTTCCGTGGAGACTCCATGGGGCCAAGTGGGACGCGACGTCGAGCTCACGCCGGCGCAGGTCAAGCTACTCAGGGCGCCGGGCCGCCCGGTGCGGGTGGCTGTCGCCTATGAGCTGGAGAAACCGGTCTCGACCACGCTGACGCCGGTGGGTTTCCGGGAGTACAAGGCTCTCGGCTTCGCAACGAGTGCACCGCCGCACTGGGGGCTGCAGGCAGTGAACTACCTGGCCAAGGTCCGTCGCGTTTTTCACTCGATCGAAGAATATGAGATGAAGCCGAGCAAGCACCGCATCACCGTACGCTGGCACAATACCAGCGGTACCGCCTGGGGTGGCGGTCATGGGATCACGATGCCGTTCCGCGAACTGGCCGACAGCTTCGATCATTACGAGAGCCCCTGGGCCCTGACACACGAAATACTGCATACCTTCGGTTACGGCCACGGCGAGCGCATGAAGCGCGCGACCCGTGCCGTGGAACAGAAGCTGCGGTGGTTCCGCTGGTACATGGCCGACCACCCTGAACTGGCCCCCGGCCCGGCAATCGAACCGTTCCTCGTCTTTCAACACGGATCGACCTTCGACGACCTGTAGCACGAGCCCTGGCGATGGATCAACCGCATTCCGTTCGTCAATTCCGGCTGGATTCCAGCCCAATTTACCTGAGAAGGGAAGAACCATGCGAAGCATGCGAACCAAACGGCGTACATTCCTTAAGACAGCTGCAGCGTTGACCGTGCCCTCGTGGATACCGGGCACTGTGTTGGCCGCTCCGGGACGTCCAGGAGCCAATGATCGCATTTGCGTTGGTCTGATCGGATCGGGCAACCGCTCCAAGGATCTGACGAAGGAGAGCCCCGCCGACGTGAAGCTTGTGGCCGTCGCCGATTGCGATCGGCGTATGATCGCCGACTATTTGGCGGCTGCACGACAGTTTCCCGGATCGATCGTCACCGAGACGTGTTCGCAGTATCAGGACTACCGGGAAATGCTCTCCAAGGAGAAGCTGGACGGCGTGTTCGTGGCAACTCCCACGCACGTCCGGGTGCTGGCCTGTCTGCGTGCCATGCAGGCCGGCCTCGATGTCTATGCGGAGAAGCCGCTGACGCTGACAATCGAAGAAGGGCAGTATCTTGTCCGTGCCGAAGAGAAGTATGGAACCGTTTTCCAGACGGGCACCCAGCAGCGGTCGATCGCCATCAACAACTTCGGGAGCGACCTGGTTCGCAGCGGGGCCATCGGAAAAGTGCGGACCGTGACATGTCCGAATTTTCCGGGACCAGTTCCTCGCCCACAGTTGCCGGCGGAGGCGACGCCCGCCGAGATGGACTGGAATCTGTGGTGCGACCAGGTCGAACTGGCGCCGTACAGTTCCCAGTTGCATCCGGGTCTCGGTCGTTGGGCCCGTTACCGGCAGTACTGCGGCTGGCTGGTGACGGGCTGGGTGCATGCCTTCGACCAGATCCAGCGGGCGCTGGGAACCGACGACACGGGACCGGTGGAAATCTGGCCAGAAGAGCCGGGGCCGAACGGCCGAGTCTCCATGCGCTATGCCTGCGGGACACTCTTGAAGCTGGACATGCCAGAGGACAAAGGACCTCGCATGGGTGGGATCTTTGCCGGCGAGAAGGGCAAGATGGAGATCAACCGAAACCGGTTGGCCTCCAATCCGCCGGAACTGATCCAGGATGCTCCCCCGGCGGCCGACAAATCGGAGTACGCCAGCGTTTCCCATGAGCATATTCGCGACTGGGTCGACTGCATCCGGACGCGGAATAAGCCTGTGGCCTCGGCGGCAATCGGGCACCGCAGCACAACGATCTGCCACTTGATCAACATCTGCCGCGAATTGGGACGCAGGCTGCATTGGGACCCGGTCAAGGAGGAATTCACCGGGGACGATGAGGCGAACGCACTGCGGAGCCGGTCGCGTCGGAAAGGTTTCGAGTTGCCTGAAGTGTAACCCCTGACGACGGTCTCAAGAACCAGGGAACACGGATTGGAGGGAACAATCGAGGCGACCTTACTTCAGCAACCATTCGACCGCGGAGGCTTCCTTTTCCATGGGGTCGCCGGTGAACGTGGTAAGTTCGTCGGGTTTGGAGGCTGCACGGTAGGCGGCCGCGATGATCTCGGGCTCTTCGCCTTCGCCGGCAAGCCACAGCGAGTGAGGAGCGCTGATCGCGAGCATGCCGGGCAGGTCGAGATACTTCGCTCCGCCGGGCAGGAACATGGGATCGCGGTAGTCGAGCAGTTTGCCAAAGCGGAAGCCGCCCGTATCCACGGCAGTGCGGTCGATTGCCCCTCCGGCCATCGCTCGTGCGGCAGCGGCAATGGGACCGCAGCCGCCCCAGCCGGCGATGGCAATCGTCTTGGCACTCAGCTTCGAATCGGTCTTGGCGCTGCGGAGGAGTTTCACGATGGAGAGGACATCGTGGGTGCGCTGGGCAAAGAGCGCATGGTTGTATCCGAATGTGTAGCCGGCGAACTGACGCGGATTCTCGACCACCCGGGTCTGCCTCACAGGCTCGCCCGCTTGAAAGAGCAGGTCGGCACCAAGGACCGCGACACCGCCTTGGATGAGCTTCCGCACGCCCGGTTTGACATTGCCGTCAGCACCACGAAGCGAGGAGATACCGTTGTCATCGAGCCAGATGACGGCCCGTCCTTTCCACTCGGTCGGCTGAAGCCAGGCGACTTTCACTTCTTCCCCGTAGGTCTTGTTGATCAAGGTTCCGGTCATTTCGACATAGTCGCCGCGGTCGTGTTTCTCACTTTCGTTCCATTCGACTTCGCCGGCAGCGGCGAAAGTGCGGCCGATGAGGACCTCAACCGCCGCGCCAATCTGGCTGTGCAGGCCCTCCGGCGCCGCAGCCGCGGTTCGAAGCTGCTTTTCGGCATCGTCGGTGAACCATCTGAGCAATTCGCGTTCGAACGTCGGGTCGGCCGCCTTCGGCGCGGGATGCGCGTCGTCCCAGACGGTCAATTGTTCCCGGGAGAGCGGTTCAAAGTCACGTTCGATGACCGGCGACGGGTGGCCGAGCTGGAAGTGTTTGTTGAGGAACGTATAGAAGGCAGATCGGGTCACCGCATTGTAGTTGTGGGGGAAATGTTCGCCGCGTTGGAGAAACACCTTATCCTTGGCGCCGTAGGCCGCGTAGAGGGCCTGCAGTTCCGGGAAGCCCTTGATGAACATCTCCTTGGTCCAATCGTCGGCGGAGTTCATCCCTTGCGGTTTGGGTGCGAAAAGAGCCGCAAACTCGACATTGCCGGTGTTCACTCGCAGGAGCGAGGCGTTCTCGCACGTGCAGCCACCCTGCATGGCCGTGCTGACCATGACGACGGGAAACGAGAGCTGGATGCGGTCGTCAATCGCCGATAGGAGCATGGTCTGTGTTCCGCCACCGCTCGCACCGGTGACCGCGACCCGCTGCGGATCCACCTCGGGCAGGCCGAGCAGAAAATCGAGCCCGCGGACCGAATTCCAGGTCTGCAGACCCAAAATGTTCTGGGCGTGAGCCTCGGCCTGGGGACTGTACAGCCCCCAGTTCTCCGTCGTGTTCATCTCGGGGCGCTGCTTGGCGAAGGTGTGGACGACCTCGCGGGACAACTGGATCGAATCTGAGTCGCTGAGCATGTCCCATTGCCAGACGATGCAGCCCATCCGTGCGAGCTGAACACAAAGAGCCTGAAAGCTGCTGCGCCCGCCGCTCTCAAAGCGTTCGCCGCCGGCGGCGATTTCCTGGCGCACACTGTCTTCGCTCGCCAGGTGCAGACGGGCGTCCTGCCGGTGCCCATGGGCGAACAATACTCCCGGCACCTTGCCACTGACGTTTTTGGGTCGGTAGAGGTTACCGGTGACAAAAAAACCCGGAACGCTCTCGAAATAAACCTTTTCGACCGTGTACTCGCCGCAGTCGACCTTGCCGTGAATCACCGGGTTGAGCGGCGTCTTGGTCGGCATAGGCCACAATCCCCCAGCCACCAGTATCTGCCGCCGCACATACTCCCTGCGGGCTTGCCAATCCGTCAACGATGAAGGCGGATTGAAAGGGAAGTAGCCATTCAGGTCCTTGAGCGGCTGCAGGCGGACATCTTCCGCACGGACGGCCAGCGCCAAAACGAACATTACGGCGAACATGGGGAGAATTTGTCTCATCGGCGTCACCTGGGGTTCGGTAAGGATCGCTCGTCAATTGACTGTCACGATATCCTATCAGGCTCGCCCAATCCACAATCCTGGAGAATTCTCCCGCAATTCACCAATAGGTTTGCCGGCTGCGAGTTACGGACACAACGCGAGGCGGACGACACTCCGGCGGGGATCGATGGGTATAGTCGGTCGTTCCGCGATCGGCTCGCACGGTCTGTCCGCAAATCGGCCGATTGCCGAATCCGGCAGCGGCGGTCTTCGGAGGGGCGCCCCGTCGACTATTCCCGGTATCCCAGCGTTACCAGCAGGCACGGCCCGCCCGCAATCACCTCGATCCCCAGTTCCTGTGCCCGCTCGACCGCCCAAACGCTCTCCGCACCGGGTTGCATCCACAGATGCCGGATGCCGGCCTCATGGGCCTCTTCCACGATTTCTTCCGTCACGGCCGGCGGGGTCACGATCGACACACCGTGAATCCGCTCCGGCAAGGAGGCCAAGTCCGGATAGCACGCCAGTCCCTCGACCTCCTCCGCCTTCGGATTCACCGGATAGACCGTCAGCCCATTCTGTTGGCAGACCCGCAGAACCTTGTTCCCATACTTGGACCGATCGTTCGACGCACCGACAACCGCAAACGCACGACCTTCCAGGAACGCCTTGATTCTGTTTTCAAGATCCATACGCTACGCACCATACTTGCCGAGCCGACCGGCATGCGCCAGGGCCAGCGACATCAAATAGATCGCCTCGAACTGGCCTAGTGCACCTTTAATCGCCTCCGTTTCGCCGAACTTCTGGCACGCGTCGGTGCGGCAGTTGTCGCCCACAATCATCGTGGGGACGGGGTGCCAACTGTGGCTGGCCATCGTGGCCGGTGTGCTGTGATCCCCGGTGACGATGAGCACATTCGGTTTGAGCGCCTCGACCCGCGGAATCACTGCATCGAATTCCTCGATCATCTTCACCTTCGCGTCGAAGTTGCCGTCTTCGCCGCGGCTGTCCGTGTATTTGAAGTGGACGAAGAAGAAATCGTAGTCGTTCCAGGCCTTCGCCAGAACGTCCATCTCTTCGCTAAGTGTCGCAGCCTTGCCGACGATGTCCATTCCGACCAGTCCGGCCAGCCCCTTGTACATCGGGTAAACGGCAATCGCCGCAGCCTTCAGCCCGTAGACTTCCTGGTAGCTGGGCAGGTCCGGCTTTCGGGCGAACCCTCGCATCGTCAGGCAGTTCGCCTTCGCCTCACCGGCCAGCAGCTTCTTGGCCTGCCTGTAAAACTCGATCGCCACTTCCGCCGTCTTCTCACTGGCTTCGTCTGCCGCAACCGGATCCAGCGGGGGCACGCCCGTCTTCTGCGGATCCGTGTCGGCCACGTTCCCACCCAGGCCCTCGCCACGCAGGACGACCACGAACCGGTGCTCCTTGACCGGTTCCACGAACACTTCGATCCCTGGGATCTTGACGGCGTTGAGCTTTCTCGCCAGCGGAGCGCTCTCCTCGCTCGGAATCCGACCCGCCCGGCGGTCGCTGATGTTCCCGTTCTTATCGATCGTGCAGAAGTTGCAGCGGATGGCCACGTCGTTGGGGCCAACAGCGAAACCGATCCCTGAAGCCTCCAGCACACCACGACCGATCTGGTACTTGAGCGGGTCGTAGCCGAACAGCCCCAGGTGCCCCGGACCACTCCCCGGCGTGATTCCCGGCTTGATCGGAATCGACAACCCCAAGGCACCCTTCTTCGCCAGTCGGTCCAGATTCGGTGTATTGGCCTTCTCGAGCTCTGTCGGACCGCCCGGTTCCTGCGGCAGTCCGCCGATTCCGTCAGACACCAACATGACAATCTTGCTGTCGCCCGACGTCTTCAGCGAGCGGATCAGGTCGTGAATATCCATACTTCTGGTTCCTCGAGTCGAAGGAAGAGGCGGAACAGAGTCCCGCGGGAGCAGCGATCGGCCAACCGGCGCCGATTCGTAATCCCCCTTCCTACCGAAAAGACTGATGCAGGACAAGTGGGTGGGCACCACAACCCCCTGGCCGCCCCAGCCTGTTCGATCCTCGGTCACGCACCTCACAAGTCCTGTTCAGAGAAGCAGTTGCGAGGGTCAACTGACTACCCATCCCTCGCCCCCCTGGTAGGAAGGTAGGGCTCTGCGATATGTTGCACCTAGTGACGTGTCCGTTCAACAAGTCCCGTGGAAAGAATTCGATCATGACCCGCCTCGACAAGACCGAACCGTGGCAGAATCTTCAGGCTCACTTTCTGCACGTCGAGCCGCTCCATCTTCGCGACCTGTTCCGCAACGACCCCGGCCGGGCCTCGCGTTTCACCATCGAGGACTGCGGCCTGCTCTTGGATTACTCGAAGAACCGGATCACCAACGAGACGCTCGAGTTGCTCCTGGCCCTGGCCAACGCGGCCGGCCTGAAACAGGCAATCGAACGAATGTTTACTGGCGAGAAGATCAATTCCACCGAAGACCGTGCCGTACTCCACACGGCCTTGCGTAATCGGTCAGATACGCCGGTTGTCGTCGATGGTGAGAACGTCATGGTAAAAGTCCGTGCCGTCCTCAAACAGATGGCCGACTTCGCCGAGAAAGTTCGTCGCGGCGACTGGACCGGACATACGAACAAGCCGATCCGCAACATCATCAACATCGGAATCGGCGGTTCCGACCTGGGCCCCGTGATGGCCTATGAGGCCCTGCGCCCCTACTCCGACCGGGAACTGACTGTCCGGTTCGTCTCCAACGTCGATGGAACTCATCTGGCCGAGGCCACACGTGACCTCGATCCGGAAGAGACCCTGTTCATCGTCGCCAGCAAGACGTTCACCACCCAGGAAACGATGACCAACGCCCAGAGCGCTCGGGCGTGGCTGCTCGAGACCCTCAAAGACGAAGCGGCGATCGCCAGGCATTTTGTCGCCCTGTCCACAAACGGTCAGAAGGTGGCTGAGTTCGGAATCGACGCCGAACAGAGCATGTTCGAGTTCTGGGATTGGGTGGGCGGCCGCTACAGTCTTCCCTCGGCCATCGGCCTGTCGCTGATGATCGCTATCGGCCCGGAGAACTTCTCCCGCATGCTCGATGGCTACCACGCCATGGACCTTCATTTCCGCGAGACGCCCTTCGAGCGAAACATGCCGGTTCTGCTCGGGTTGCTGGGGATCTGGTACAACAACTTCTTCGACTGCGACAGCCACGCCATCCTCCCCTACGATCAGTATCTCAGCCGCTTCGCCGCCTACTTCCAGCAGGGCGATATGGAGTCGAACGGCAAGTATATCACCCTCGGCGGCGAGAGCGTCGCCTGGCAGACCGGACCGATCATTTGGGGCGAACCTGGCACGAACGGCCAGCACGCCTTTTACCAGTTGCTGCACCAGGGCACCAAGATCGTGCCAGCCGATTTCATCGGATTCGCCCGCAGCCAGAATCCCATCGGCGACCACCATGCCAAGTTGATGGCCAACTTCTTCGCCCAGACCGAGGCGCTGGCCTTCGGCAAGACCCGCCAGGAAGTAGTGGCCGAAGGGACCCGCGACGCGCTCGTGCCCCACAAAGTCTTCGAAGGCAATCGGCCCACCAATAC
>CAYSCH010000135.1:0-21297 GCA_964429355.1 uncultured Planctomycetaceae bacterium
CGTATTCCTTCTTCCGCATCTCCGAGCTGTCGGGCTACGCTGCGGGAAACCGGGCGCCCCAGTTCTACCAGACCTTCTGGGAGATGGCCGAACAGGGGCGGAGCGACGACCTGCTGGCCGAACACGTCGTTGCCACCCTGGGCCGGGCGCGGCGGGAGGGGGCGAACCTATCGTCGGCCGATGCCATCTCGGTGAGCCAGCATGCCCGCATGCTCGCCAACCTCCGCGGACGGAGCAGCCCCGTCCTCGACGACATCCATGACGCCTTGATCACCTGCTGCTGCAAAGGCGATCCCGAGGCCGACGGCGTGCACCTGCGCCGGGCGATCGATCAGGCGAACATCGGCACCCGGGTCGGGAAGGTCACGCCGGCTCTGGGGCGGCTGCCGATGGTCAACGATTTCTACAGCCAGCTCAGCGACCTGGATCTGGGCGAGCTGATGGGGCGCGAGAAGCAATTGGCGCTGGAACTCGACCGTCGCGCGTTTGCCGATGCCCGGCGTTCGGCCTTCCTCCATCGGCTTCTGTTCCTGGACGTGCCGGTGGGCAAGCTGCTCGACACCCCGCAGGGCGAATTCGACACGGGGCGGATCTTCCGTGAGAAGTGGGCCCTGCGCTGGAATCCCAAGATCGAACCGGCACTGGCGGAACAGAATCTCTACGGCGACTCGATCGAAGCGGCCGTACTGAACCGGCTCCAGGAAGCGCTGGCGGTCGATCGGCAGTATGCCGGAAAGACGTGCGGCCATCTGGTCTGCGCCATCGACATGGATCTGCCGGGCATGGTCTTCGAGGTCGAAAATGCCTGCGGAACCGCCATCGACGAGGACACGGGTTTCGTATCGCTCACCGACGCCCTGGGGAGCCTGGCGATCCTCGAACGCTATGCCGCCTATCGGAACCTGCGCCGCGATCTGCTGGAGGACCTGATCGTCCGCTGCTTCGACCGGGCCTGTTTTGCCATTACCGACGTGGTCAGCGTGCCCGAAGATCAGCAGCCGGGCGTGGTCGACGCGCTCCTCTCCTTGGCGGAAATCCTGATGCGAGGGAAGGACGAACGGCTCGACCGGCCCCTGTTCACCCAGCACGTGCGGGCGGCGGCCCAGCAGTCGACGGTTCCCTTTCTGCGAGGCGCCCTGCTGGGCGTGCTTGCAGAGATCCGTCAGATGGAGCCGGCCGATCTGGCCGCGGAGGTCGCTGCCTACGCCAAGGCGCCGCTGGATGTGATGGTCCGCGCGGGGGATTTCGTGGATGGGATCATGGCCGTCAGCCGCACCTCGATCATGCTGGGGGCCGATGCACTGGTGGGGGCAATCGACGAACTGGTCCGCGAGGCCGACTGGAATACGTTCCTGACATTGATTCCCCGCCTGCGGGCTGCCTTCGAACGGCTCCACGATCGACAGACGGACGCGATGGCCGAACGGGTCGCACTCCGCTACGGACTGGCCCAGGAAGCCGATTCGCTCGTGGAACTGCGAACCTCCGTGGGCGCTGCCGCACTCGTCGCACGCATCGACGCCCAAGTTGCCGAGGAGATGAAGAACTGGGAATTTTAGTACGAGCCACCGCTCGGTCAGCAATGGCCCGCTCCCCTTGCCACAAAATCGTTTAACGCCCAGCCGCAGGCACCGGCAAAAAAGATGAAGACTTAGGGTGTGTCCTGACGCACCAAGAATAAAAACAGGTGTCGCGCCACAAAGAGGGTCCGTCAAGACGCACCCTGCCATTCACAACAATTCCGCCCATGGCCAAGCAGAAAGCACACGCCGGCGTTTCTCTCTCGCCCCAGGATCGCGGTTTCCTCGCCCGCTGGCGGCTGGTGCTCGGTCGGTCGGCCGAGGCGCACTCGATTGGTTTTGAGGGAGATGCCGAGTGCGAGCGGATCGAGAACTTGCTGGGTTTCCTGTTTGACGAGAGCGGCTCCGGCGGAAGAAGCGGCCGCCGCGGCGGCCGTGGCGGTAGTCGCCAGGGGGGCTCGGTGCTGACGGTTCCCTCGTGGGTCGACGCGGTTTCGGAGTTGTTTCCACGGACGGCCAAGGAGGTTCTGGAGCGGGAATTCGTCCAGCGCCGCGGGATCGCCGAACTGCTGGAAGAGCCGAAACTGCTGGAGAAGGTCGAGCCCAATCTCGATCTGGTCAAAACGCTGCTCACGCACAAGGATCTGCTCAATCCCAAGACCCGGATCCTGGCCCGCAAGATCATCGACCAGGTGGTGCAGCAGCTCAAGGAGAAGATGAAGGTCCAGGTCCAGCAGGCGATCACCGGGGCAATCCGGCGCGACAAGCACTCGCCGCGACGCGTGTTCCGCAATCTCGACCTGGGGATGACCTTGCGGCGCAATCTGAGGAACTACGACACCGACAGCGGCAAGCTGCTGGTCGATCGGCTCTATTTCTTCGCCGCCGAACGGAAGAAACGCCCCTGGCACATCATTATCGCGGTCGACCAGTCCGGGTCGATGCTCGATTCGGCGATCTTCTCGACCGTGATGGCGTCGATCTTCTACGAGCTGCCGGCCGTGCGGACGTCGCTTTTTCTGTTCGACACGAACATCGCGGATCTCTCGGACCAGGTGGGGCAGCCGGTGGACGTGCTGCTTTCGATCCAACTCGGGGGCGGAACCGACATCACCCGGGCACTGGCGTATGCCCAGGGGCTCGTCCGGGAGCCGGCCCGATCGATTGTGGTGCTGATCACGGACTTTTACGAGGGGCGCCCGGAGCGGGATCTTCTGCGGCAGACCAAGGAGATGGCCGAGTCGGGAATCCGCATGATCGGCCTGGGGGCTCTTGGCTACGACGCACGCCCTGAATACAACAAATCCACCGCACGGCGGCTGCGGAAGGTGGGCATGGATATCCTGGTCTGTACGCCCGAACGCTTGGCGGAATGCATGGCGGAGATTATTCGAGGGTAGCCTTCCGGAATCAGGAGAATGGCGGATGGCAAAGAGACAATCCAAGAAACGTTCGGCCGGCAGTGCCAGGCCCTGGGAGAAACTCCGTGATGTCACCTTCTGCTTTGGCGGGCGCTGGAGCAAGTGGGACAAGCAGTCGCAGGCGAAGGCGATCGAGGCGGCGGGCGGAACCGTCGTCGACAAGGTGTCGGCCGAACTGAACTACCTGGTAGTGCACTCGAAGAACGCTGGAACCACGTCGGCCGCTGAGAAACAGGTGATCAAGTTGAACGCCGGCGGCGGGGCAAGCATCCAGACAATTGACGAACGGACTGCGGAGAGACTTGCCGCTCCGACGCGAGACGAGGCCGTTACCATCCTCTCGGCCGGCGCGGACGGGATCAACATATGGAACCGACTGCCTGCTGCCCACGGATTCGACCTTTCGGGCGCCGATCTCGCGGGCGCCGATCTGACGGGGGTGTATCTCGAGAACGTGGTACTCGACGGATGCAACCTGAAAGGGGCTGATCTAAGCGGCGTTTACCTTGTCGAGGGCAAGAACATCTGCCTGGATGAAGCCATTCTGAAGGGGACCTATGTGGGCAAATTGGAGCGATGTTCTGCCAAACGGGCCGATGCAACAGACGCCGTGCTGGCTAAATTGACCAACTGCAACTTTGACGATGCCTTGCTTGTCGACGCAACCGTCTATTCCATGCGGCAGATGAGCATAAGAAAGGCGGATTGCCGCAATCTCGAACTCCACAACTACGGGCAAAAAGGATCGATCGAAGGCGATTTCACGGGCGCCGAGCTGAGCGGGGCGCAGCTTTCCGATCTCGATTTGTCAGGCTGCTGCTTTCGCAGCGCGAAACTGGTTCAGGCCAAGTTTCAGAACAGCAGGCTCCACAACGTCGATCTCAGCAAGGCGGACCTCCGAGATGCCCGGCTGCGGGACGCCGATCTTAAGAATGCGATCGTCGACGGGGCCAATTTCCAGGACGCCGTTCTCGTCGGCGCCAAGCTCGACGGCGTCGACTGCTTCAAAGCCAAGGGGCTCGACCCGGCCAAGACCCAGCTCCCCGTTCTCGGCCCGGCACTCCGCCAACTCGACAAGGCCGCTGGGAAGGCCGGAAGCATCACCGTCAAGGGCGAAGTGGCCCTCGACGACGGCTACGTCGAGATCGAAATTGGCGGCAATTCGAAACACAACCATTACCAGTGGCGCAAGCATGTTCCCGGGGCGGAGGTCGAACCCGGTTACGATTCCTCCATGCAGAACCGCTCCTACGGCGAGGCCCTCAGCGAAGCGGCCGACCTCTGGAAGAGCGGAACGCTGCGGCTCGACTCCATCCAGGTCTCGACCACAAAGAGCCCCGTGAAAGGCAAACAGCTCAAAGACATCGTCCTGGCTGCCTTGTGCGAGGCCTTCGGTGTCGAGATGCCCACCGAGGAGGATCTCAAGAGAGAGGCCAGCCAGCGCCAAGCCTCCGGCAAACAGGCCCGCGACGAACTCCTCCAGGAACTCCTGGGCAAAGGGGGCGTCAAGAAGTTCAACGTTCACACGCCCGCCGAAATCGCCAAGGCCGGCAGTTTTGCCAGGACCGATTTCGCCGGGGCGAAGCTCGGCGGGGTCAAGTTCCTGAAGCTCGACTTTCAGTCGGCCAATTTCGATGGAGCCGTCCTCGCCAAGGCGAAGTTCCAGCAGTGCAAGTGCCACCAAGCCGGCTTCAAGAGAGCCAACCTCGAGGCGGCGGACCTTTCCACGAGCGGTTTCAACGGTGCCGACTTCACCGAGGCCAAGCTCGGCAAGGCCAACCTCATCGAAGCGAGCCTGCGGAAGGCCCTCTTCCGCCAGGCCAGCCTCGTCGGCGCCAACCTCAGCTGGGCCGACCTGACGGGTGCCGACCTCAGCACGGCCGACCTCGAGGGGGCAGAACTCACGGGGGCCAGTTTTGATGAGGTCACCCAGTTTCCCCAGGGCTACAAGCTCCCGGAAGACTTGAACTGGCGTGGCAAGGGGGCCAACCCGGCCCTGCGGGTTCGCAGGAAGAAGGTCGGCTCTCTCTCAATGGAAGAGTTCATGGCACACCTCGGCAAGTCGGTCGACGCCCAGCGACTGAAGAACGCCCTGAAGATGCTCAAGGCCCACCGATTCCAGCTCTTCGTCGAAATCAACGACGATAGCCTGGTGGGCGTCGTCAAGAGCCAGCGAGACAAGGAATTGGTCTACTCGTGCCAGCTCACCGGTGAGGGAGATTTCGCCTGCTGCACCCAGAACCTCAATATCTGCGGCGGACTCCGCGGCGCGCTCTGCAAACACCTGCTCGTTCTCATCGTGGGTCTCGTCAAGAACGGCCGGATCGACGCCGCCGAGATCGACAACTGGATCGCTGCCAGCAAGGCCCACAGACCCCAACTCGACAAGGACCTGATGACCGAGACCCTGCTTCGATACAAGGGCGCCGAGGCGGGCGAGATCGACTGGCGGCCGACCGAGACGGTGCCTGAGGATTTTTATGCGTTTTGAGGTAGAATTTGGAGCCTCGACTCCAGCCAACTGATCGAATCGCTGCGTTACTCGTTGCTTCAGGAACCAGGAGACTCTCCATGGCCAAGAAGAAATCCGCCAAGAGCCGTACGCCGAACGAACCAAAACCGTGGCAGAAACTGAGCGGCATGACCTTCTGTTTCGCAGGCCGCTGGAGCAAGTGGGACAAGCAAGGCCAGGTGAGGGCGATCGAGGCGGCGGGTGGAACGGCTGTCGACAAAGTGACGGCCGAACTGAACTACCTGATCGTCCACTCGAAGAATGCCGGTTCCACATCGGCGGCCGAGAAGGAGGCGGTCAAGCTGAATGCCGGCGGCGGAGCGAGCATTCAGGTCATCAACGAGCAGGCTCTCGAGCAACTTGCCGCTCCCACCCGTGACGAGGCTGTCGCCATCCTGTCGAGTGGTCCGGAGGGAGTCAAGATATGGAACGGACTGCCTCTTCCTGACGGATTCGACCTTTCCGGTGCCGATCTTGCGGGCGCCGATCTGACCGGGGCGCACCTCAACACGACGATCCTCGACGGCTGCAACCTCAAAGGAGCCAATCTGAGCGAGGCCTTTTTCGGCGAGGGGAGGAACCTTTGCCTGGATGGAGCCGTTCTGAAGGGAGCCCATGTAGGCAAGCTGGAGCATTGTTCCGCCCGGCGGGCCGATGCAACGGGCGCCGCGCTGTCGGAATTGAACGACTGCAACTTCGACGAGGCCGTGCTTGTCGACACGCACCTCTATGCTGTCCGGCAGACGAGTATGAAGAAGGCGGATTGCCGCAAGATCGAACTGTACAACTACGGGCGGAAAACACCCGTCCAAGCCGATTTCACAGGGGCCGATCTCACCGAGGCCAGGCTTTCCGATCTCGATTTGTCGGGCTGCTGTTTTCGCGGTGCGAACCTTGCTCAGGCCGAGCTTCGCAATGCCAGACTTCACAACGTCGATCTCACCAAGGCCGACCTCCGAGGTGCCCAACTCCGGGCCGCGGACCTCAAGAACGCGACTGTCGACGGGGCCAATTTCGAAGGCGCCGTTCTTGTCGACGCCAAGCTCGACGGTGTCGATTGCTCGAAGGCCAGGGGACTCGACCCGAGCAAGACCACAGCGCCCCCGTTCGGTCCGGCCCTTCAGCAACTCGAAAAACTCGCCAAGAAGGCCGCCGCCATCACCATTAAGGCCGAGGTAGCGCTCGATGATGGCTACGTCGAAATCGAAACTGGCGGCAATTCCAAATACAACCACTACGAGTGGCGCAAGCATATCCCGGGGGCCAAGGTCGATCGCGACTACGACCACTCGTGGCGAAGCCGGTCCTATACCGAGGCCCTCAGCGAAGTCGCGCATCGCTGGCAGAAAGGAACCTTGCGGTTGGATTCAGTCAGAGTTTCCAGCACAAAGAGCCCCCTGAAAGGCAAACAGCTCAAAGACATCGTCACGGCGGCCATGTGCGAGGCATTCGGCGTCGAAATACCGAGCCAGGAGGATCTCAAGAAACTGGCCAAGGAGCGTCAATCCTCCGGCAAACAGGCCCGGGAGGAACTCCTCCAGGAGCTCCTGGGCAAAGGGGGCGTGAAGAAATTCAACGCCCGCACGCCGGCCGAGATCGCCAAGGCCGGTAGTTTTGCCAGGACCGATTTCGCCGGGGCGCGGCTCAGCGGGGTCAAGTTCCCGAAACTCGACCTTCAGTCGGCCAATCTCGAGGGAGCCATGCTCTCCAAGGCGAAGTTCCAGCAGTGCAAGTGCCACCAGGCCGGCTTCAAGAAAGCCAACCTCGAGGGGGCAGATCTTTCCACGAGCGGTTTCAACGGCGCCGATTTCACTGAGGCCAATCTCGGCAAGGCAAACCTCATCGACGCGAGCCTACGGAAGGCCCTCTTCCGGGAGACGAACCTCGCCGGAGCGAATCTCAGCCGGGCCGACCTGACGGGCGCCGACCTCAGCACGGCCGACCTGGAGGGTGCAAAGCTTTCGGGAGCAACCTTCGACGAAGCCACCCAGTTTCCGCAGGGCTACAAGCTGCCGGAAGACATGAACTGGCGAGGGAAGGGGGCCAATCCGGCCCTGCTCCAGGCACCCAAGCTCCAGGTGGGTTCGCTTTCCACCGAGGAGTTCATGGAGCGGCTGGGCCAATCGGTCGAGGCCGAGCGGCTCAAGAAGGCCCTCAAGATGCTCAAAGCCGAGCGATTCCAGCTCTACGCGCAGGTGACCGGCCAGGGCCTGGTGGGGGTGGTGAAGAGCGAGACCGATCCGGACCTGGTCTATTCGTGCCAGCTCAATCGCGACGGGGCGTTTGCCTGCTGCACCCAGAACCTGAACATCTGCGGCGGCCTGCGGGGGGCCCTCTGCAAGCACCTCCTGGTGCTGATCGTGGGTCTGGCCAACAGCGGCGAAATCGATGCAGCGGAAGTCGACAATTGGATCGTGGCCAGCAAGGCCCACAAACCCGAGCTCGACAAGGACGTGATGGCCGAGACCTTCCTCCGCTACAAAGGGGCCGAGGCCGGCGAGATCGACTGGCGTCCCACGGAGACGGTGCCCGAGGATTTTTACGCGTTTTGAGACGCCGCAAGACGTTGGATATCGAATTGTTTCACGAACGCACCCGAGCCCGCCGCGTAACGAGGTCGCGGAGCAGGGTGATCAGAGCGTTTCGATCGATGGGTTTGGACGTGTATTCGTCGCAGCCCGCATCGAGGCATTTCTGCCGGTCGTGCGCCATTGCGTGGGCTGTCAGCGCGACAATCAGCCCCTTGTAGCCGGCCTCCCTGAGGCGACCGGTCGCCTCGTAGCCGTCCAGAACGGGCATCTGCATGTCCATGAGGATCACGTCGAACGGCTCCGCGTCACCGGCTGCGAGGGCCGCGAGGACTGCCTCGTGGCCGTTCTCCACGATCGTCACCTCAGCACCAGCTTTGCGAAGAATCAGGCTGATCAGCCGCTGGTTGTCGGGACCGTCCTCGGCCAGGAGCACGCTGCAAGGCGCGGCAAATCGACTGTCCGACGTCCGGTTCGAGGGGAACTGCGGTTCCATCGCGATTTCGAGCGAGTCGACCATCCTGGTGCCTTCGACCAGCGACACTGGAATCGTCGCACGGAAACAACTTCCCAATTTCAATTCGGTGCTGACAAGTTCAAGACGGCCTCCGAGAAGTTCGACCAGTCGCCGGCTGAGGGCCAAGCCGAGCCCCGTTCCGCCGAATCTGCGGGCAGTGGACGTGTCGGCCTGGGTGAACGGCTGGAACAGCGAATCGGCCTGCTCGACGGTCATGCCTATGCCCGTATCGTTGACCAAGAATTCTAGAACTGGCTTGGGGCCCTGCTGGAAACTTACCACAATGTCGATCCGTCCCTGTTCCGTGAATTTGACTGCGTTGCCGATCAGGTTGATCAGCACCTGACGCAGGCGGGTCGGATCGGTCAGCACCTCGCAGGGCACTGGCCCCGCGCAACGGGCGCGAAGCGTCAGAGGCTTTGCCTGGGCGCGAAGTCGCATCGAAGTCAGGACCTCGCGAACGATCTCGTCGGGTCGGCAGGGAATGGCCTCAACCAGCATCTTGCCTTCCTCGACCTTCGAGAGGTCGAGAATGTCGTTGATGAGGTTGAGCAGGTGCTCGCCGTTCCGCCGGATGGTTTCGACGGTTTCACGGCGTTCTGCGTCGTCGAGATTGAAGTCAAGCAGGTTTTCGGAGAAGCCAAGAATGGCCGTCATCGGAGTGCGGATTTCATGGCTCACATTGGCCAGGAATTCGCGTTTGGCGCGGTTGGACTTTTCGGCCTCGGCCAGTGCGAGGCCGAGCTCCAATTGTGCCTGCATTCGTTCGCCGGCTTCGTGGGTGAGTTTCTGATTGGCAGTCTCGAGCTCACTGGTGCGTTCCGCCACACGCTGTTCCATGCTGCCATAGACGTCGGACAGGCGGCCGGCAAGCCTGTTGAACCCGTCGACGAGGTCGCCGATCTCATCGTCGGCCAGCCGCTGGATCGGTGCCACGCGAGTGGGATCCGATTGTTCCAGCGATCCCCGGAAGTGACGGGCAATTGCCGCCAGGCGACGGCGCACCAGGAGATCGAAGGCCACGTAGACCGCACCCAGCAGCAGCGCAAGGCTCACCATGACGACTACCGCGTTGCGCCAGGTGAGCGACGCTACCTGGCGTTCGAAGTGTTCGATCGGCACTGCCACCATGTCGAGGGCCACGATCTCTCCCAGTTGGCGGTGGAATCCGGCCTTGTCTCCATACCGAGCCAGGAGTGACGCCGGTGCATCGGCCGGCTCTCCATGGCATTGAAGGCAACTTTTGGTCATCCGCCGGGCGCGAAAGTCGGCCTGGTACCGAATCCCGTTCAGCACCAGCGGGCCGCTCCAGTTCTCGACTTCGGGATGCTTCTCGAAGAAACGAATGATTTCAAGCTCTCGCGGAGTCGCCCGATTCTTTGGATTGCGAGGATCGGCCGAAGAGAACTTGAGGATGTAGTCAGGGAACCGCTTGCTCACCGACTCGAACACCTCCCCGGAAGCAAACGATGTCGACATTACTTCGGGCACGAACTCATCGCGGGCTACGTGCTCCTGGGCGAAGGGCCGCACGTGCCGGGCAACGAAATCGCGGACTGCGAGATTGAACTCCAGCCCGATCTGGGCCTGCGAAGCGGCCATGAGTCGAGTTTGGGCGACGTTCTGGCTCCAGCCTCGATAGAGAAGCAACGCACCACATGCGGTCGCACACGCGCCGACCACACAGAGGAATCTGGTCCCCAGAGATCTTGGGAAAACTCGGATCATGTTGCGTCTGCTTCGCCGTAGCCTCAGCCTCACTGCCAATCCGCTGCCGCTCTACAAGCGTACGTCACCGTTGGGGGACACTCAAATAGGGACACTCCGGCTTCCGGGGGATCTGATTATGGTGATTCTCGGATTTGCGCGGTCAGACGTTTGGTCCCGGGCCAGCACAAGCGGCAAACCCAGGGCGGTCGTCGGCAGAGACTCCGGGGCCGTTTGCGCGGTCAGAAGGTCCTGACCATCCGGATCATGGCCGTGTCGTTCAGGCTGACGTCGCCGTTGCCGGTGCCGTATTCGAGGCGACGGTCGAAGAGGTAGCCGACCTCGATGGCCGTCACATCGCCGTCGGCGTCGACGGTCTGGAGGCCGACGCACACTCGCAGGTCACGGTAGGTGGCCAGATCGTCGACCAGTGTGGTCCGCTCGATGGCCCAGGTATTTCCGCCCAGTTCACCGGCCACGTACAGTTGATTCTGCCCCGTCAATCGAAAGACTGCGCGGGGCCGGGGAAAGACGACCTCCAGGCGCAGGTCCGGATGAGGAACCATAATCAGCCCGCCAACGGGAAGCAGTTTGACGTCGCCGCGGTCGAGGTAATCGACCCCAAGCACCAGGTCCGTCGTGGGACTCGTTGACAAGAATCCCACCGCGTGACAGGGGAACCGGATCCCTTCTCGGGCACTTCCCTCGAAATCGCTCGAGGCCATCACGGAAACCGCGACGTCGTAGCCAAAGGCGCCCAGCCGGTCGCGGTGCTGGTATGCGAGGCTGAAATCATAGGCCCTCGGCGGCATGTCGGTGGTCACCGGACCGCTGAGAAAATGGATCCCGATCCCCGCGCCAAGTCCGTGGTCCACGCCCGGCGACTGATAGTGGTCCCAGGTGAGGGAGAACATCCCGAACTGCTGGCCATTGCCGATCATCCAGTCGGTGGAACTGACTTCGTAGCGATAGCCGAGAAAGCCCTGGATCGGATCCGGATGGGCGCTCTGGATGACCGGCACGAAGTCTACAGAGGGGGCCGCCGTCATCGTTTCGGCAAGCACACCCTCGGGAAGAGTCGGATTCAGACCGGTCGGCCCCGGATCGACTGCCACGGGCGGACTGGTGGTCATCCGCTCCGAGGAGAAATAGTGAAGACTTTCACCGTCGACCGGTTGTGCCGTGACCACCGGCAGTGGTTGCGGCAAGGGCCGTCCGGACTCCTGCAGGTTCTCCGTGGCGATCTGCGCAGAGGCGGGTATAGCGGCGAGAGCCACCAGCAGCACCCCGATCAGTCGCGACGGGAAACCTCGCATCGCACCACCTCCCCTGAGAACGCAGTCTGGCAGCCAATCCATACGTCAAGGTGCCCGTTCATGTCAAGAGAGATCATCCCACCCCTGAATCTATCGGTTCAAACGCAACGAAACCTTGGGAAAAGGGCTTGTCGCTGCAGCGGCAACCCTCTTGCCCCCGAGTCCCACGGCCCTTGGTGGCGACCCCATGAGAGACAGGCGACTCCAACCCGAAACGCAAGGGAGGGCATAGGTTGTGGCGTTGCTATCCTCGCCGGTGATTCGGGTTGGTGTTTCCACCGCGAATCCCGATGATTCGTCGGCCTCTGCAAGACAGGAAAACTGCGTAAATTGCAGGAAAAGCACCCCCTCCCAGGCCGGGCCTGGGAAGAGTTGGCGGCCGCGAGAAGCCCATGCAGCCCGGCGGGGCTCGGGCATTTGGAGTTTACGGGTGGGCTTTCTTGTCGAGTCGGCCGGGGAAAAGCCACTCCTTTCGGCCAGCCTGTTTCGCACGGTCGTTCGATCACCCACCGCCGATTTCGTGCTTCAGAATCACCCCAGCATAAGAGCTGGTGCACTCGTTGGCAGTGGCCGAGGAGCGATCGGGACACGGTTTTCGACGAAGGGGCGTGAGACGGCGTCTTGATCACGCCGTACTTTTCCCTCAGAATGACGCCGAGTCTGATTTCCGATTCACAGACCTGAGGTGGACGGCCTGGCATGATTTCAATCAAAGAGGAATTCATTGAAGCCTCCGCGCCGAACGCGGAAGCGGCCAAGAATGGGCGGGGATTAGTGCTGAAGAACAAGTTCGTGGCGCTCAACCATTCGCCGGACGAGACGCTGTGGTTTGGACGCTGCCAGGGAAGCGGGAAAACGCCCTATTTGTGCTCGGCGGATTTTGCCGTGCCGGAGAAGCCTGTCTACCGCTGCACTTGCCCCAGCCGGCAGTTTCCCTGCAAGCACTCGCTGGGATTGCTGTATGCGATCGCGGGAGGCAAGAAGTTCGTCGCCGCGGACGTGCCAGAGGAACTTGCCGCCAAACGCGAGAAGGCGGCGGCCCGCGTTGAGAAGCGGAAGACCGAGGCGGAGGTCCCGCGGAAGGTCAACAAGTCCGCTCTGGCCAAGAAGATCCAATCGCAACTCGGCGGCATCGATCTGCTGGAGAAGCTCACACAGGACGTCGTCCGGCTGGGCATCGGCAATATGAACGCCAAAACGGCGCACGAATTGGAGGAGCAGGCCAGGCAACTCGGCAACGCGTACCTCCCCGGGGCACAGACGGCCCTGCGCAACTACACGAAACTGTTCTATTCGGACGAGGGCGATGAGCTGACCGCGGCCGGACGCGAGGCGATCTACAGCGAGGCACTGGACCAACTCGGCCGTCTCCATGCCTTGATCGGCAAGGGGCGGGCGTACCTGCGAACCCGCCTGGAAGATCCGGAGCTTGCCCCCGATAGCGATACCGGGATCGCGGCCTGGCTGGGACACGCCTGGCAATTGCGGGAGCTCCGAGACGCCGGCCTAGTTGAGGATCGGGTGGAACTGGTGCAGCTAGCGTTCAATTCGTACGACGACGTGGCCCGCAAGGAATACGTCGATACCGGCATCTGGATGCACCTGGGTAACGGCCGGATCTGCGTGACCCAGAACTTCCGCCCGTACAAGGCTGTCAAGTACATCAAGAGCGACGACAGCTTCTTTCAGGTCGCGCAGGTTCCGGAACTGTGCATCTACCCCGGCGGCATGAACCCCCGTGTGCGTTGGGAAGGGATGACGGCCCGGCCGATCGAACCGAAGGACCTGGCGAAGATCCGCAGTCATGGGCACGACGACTTCGCCGGCATCGTCAAGGAGGTGAAGTCCCATCTGAAGGCACCCTTGGCCGACAAACATCCCATCTGCGTTCTGAACTACCGGCGGATCGGAAAGATCGGCAACGACCTGGTGGTCGAAGACAAGGCAGGCCAGCGGCTCGTGATGACCGACCTGGGGATGACCGAAGAGCCTCGCAGCAGCCATCTCCTGGCCCTGCTGCCGAAAGACGCCCTGGAGGGGCAGACGTTGACTGTGCGTTTCCGCCACGACCTCGACAGCCGCAAGTTGCAGGTCAAACCGCTCGGTATCGTGACAGAAACCGAAGTGATCCGATTGACGCTGTAGCAGGAGCAACCATGAGCATCCCGGTTCTGACGCAAGTGTACGACGAGGTGCGGCGACTGGCGATTGCCGGCAGTGTGGTCGCACCTGGAGATTTCCGACTGAAGAAGCTGGTCCCGCAACTGGAACAGGCGGGCAAGAAAGCCCCCGTGTTCGCGAAGGTCGGGGAAGCTGCCCGGCAATTGGTTGAGAGCAACGAGAAGACCTCTGCGGCGGCACTGCTGGAACTGACCACGCTGGTCAACGCCATTCTTTACACCCAGGGCGAGACGGGCATCGAGGGAGAGCTGGCACCGATCGAATCGGTCAATATGGGCCGGCTCAAAACCCAGGCCTCCGCCCGTGTGCTCAAGCCGCTTCAAGACGCGTTGACAACGACGGGCTCCGGCCGGCTGGAGATCATCCGCGATGCCAGCGAGCGAGGGGCGTTCAATGATCTGCGTTTGATCGCACCGACCCTGGCGGCACTCGACGACACTTACGCGGAGATTGGGGACTTCGTCGCCGAGAAGGTGCTGCCTCTCTACGGCCGGGCGATTCTGCCGGAGCTACGGGCGAAATTCGACCCCAAGGGACGGGGCGGCCAGGTGCGGCGGCTGCTTCTCATGCACCAGCTCGATCCGCAGGGAACCCGTCCTCTCGTCCAACGGGCGCTCGAGGACGGATCGAAGGAAGTGCGGATTGCGGCGATCGGCTGTCTGGGCCAGTCGCCCGAAGATCTTCCTTTCCTGTTCGAACAGGTGAAAGCCAAGGCCAAGGACGTGCGTGCGGCCGCCTTGCGGGCCTTGGGGAGCAGTGGTTCCGCCGATGCGGTCAAGGTGCTCTGCGAGGCGATCGAAAGCACCGATCTGGCCCTGGCCATCGAACCGATCCGCACGAGCCGGAATCGGGTCGTGAGCGACTTGCTCTTCGAAGCGGCCGAGAAGCAGGCCGAGGCCCTGATCGCCGGCAAAGAGAAGGACAAAAAAAGACTCGGCAAGCAGAACGAACGGATGAGCCTGATTCTGCAGTGCCTCGCAGGGCGCGACGACAAGAAGACCGAGAAGCTGCTGCTGAACCTGTTCGCCCGCGCTGAGCAGCTTGCTGCCGTGAAGGGGGAGCCGAGCGGAAAGGACGTGGTCGAACGACTCATGTCCGTCATGGCAGCCGGTCCACCCAAGGTGCAGTCGGCCCTGGTCGGTGCCCACGCGATGCTGCCGGCGGAGAGCCTGGGCCATGCCTTCGTCGCTGCCTGCCGCTGCTGCAAACCGGCTGAGGTTTTCAAACTATTCAGCCCCTACCTCACGGCCAAAGTCAATGAGAAAAAGAAGTACCGCGATCCCGCCTATGCGAAAAGGGAAGCGATCGTCGACGTGCTGCACTCGAGCCAGAGACTGCGGCATTCAGATCTTTACGAGTTCGACTGCGGCGGCTTCGATGTGATTAAGAGTCTCGATCCGCACTGGCTTGACGTGGCGGTGAAACTCGGTCGCTCGAGTCTCGTCTGCTTGCTTGCCCGCCCCGGGCATGTTGGGGCCAATGAACTGATCGCCAGGGAATTCTGGCGTGATCCCGGCAAGTCGCGAGCCGCAGGCCCACAAGTCGATATCCTCCGCACGATGCTTCGTATCGAGCATCCCGCTGCGACCGACGCAACGATTGAACTTATCAAGATGACCGCCAAAACAAACTTCTACGCTTGGTTCGGCGACATAATCCCGCGCCTCCCCAAGGCCGAGGCCCTTCCCAAGCTGGAATCCCTGTTACCCACGTTGCCTGAGAAGATGGTCGACCAGTTGCTCGACTCTATTGCCGAGTTGAGGATTCAGGGCACACCGGCAAAATGCCGGGATGATGAATAAACTCGCATGCTCCAATCGACGGAACCGATATGTCCAAGAAGAAAGCCGAAATCACCGAAATGCCGGCCCAGAACGGCGATATTCTCCGCGCTCCGGCGGAGGATCTGTATGCGGAAGAAATCGAAACGCTGATCCGGGAGGATGGAGACGAGAAACCGCCGGGGTGGCAGATGTCGCCACGGGCGGTTCACACCTACATCTGCGGCGGCAAGGCGGGCAAGTGCGATATCAGCCCGAAGTATATCGGCCACTCGCGACTCGTCGAGATCGCCATCGCCACGCTCGTAACCGACCGGGCGCTGCTGCTGATCGGGGAACCGGGAACCGCCAAGAGCTGGCTATCGGAGCACCTGGCTGCTGCGATCAACCGCGATTCGACCAAGGTGGTGCAGGGCACGGCCGGCACGACGGAAGAGCAGGTCCGCTACACCTGGAACTACGCCATGCTCATTGCCCAGGGGCCCAGTCCGGACGCGTTGATCAAGAGCCCGATCTACCGGGCCATGGAATCGGGCACGCTGGCCCGCTTCGAGGAAATCACCCGTTGCGCCTCCGAGGTGCAGGATGCCATGATCTCCCTGTTGTCGGAGAAACGCATCTCCGTGCCCGAGCTGGCCACCGAGCTGGCCGCCAGGAAGGGGTTCTCGGTGATCGCCACGGCCAACACCCGCGACCGCGGTGTCAACGACATGTCCGCAGCTCTCAAACGGCGGTTCAACATCGTGGTCCTCCCTACACCCAAGACCCTGGAAACGGAGATCGACATCGTTCGCAAACGCGTGACGGAACTGGCGGCCAGCCTCTCGCTGCGGGCCAAAGTGCCCGCCGCCGAAGCGATCGAAAAGGTGGTCACGATCTTCCGCGAGCTACGGCTGGGGCAGACGCTTGACGGCAAGAACAAGCTCAAGACTCCTTCCGGCGTGCTCTCCACGGCAGAAGCCATCTCCGTGCTGGCCAACAGTATGGCCCTGGCGGGCAGTTTCGGTTCCGGTGAAGTAACGGCCGAGGATCTGGCCGCCGGTTTGCAGGGCTCGGTCGTCAAGGACGAGGAGAAAGATCGTACGACCTGGCAGGAGTACCTGACGAACGTGTTGAAGAAACGCGGCGCCGAATGGCGTCCCTTGTTCAAGGCCTGCTCGGAGCACAACGAGTGACCTGGCAAATCCATGTCTTTGGTGTCCGCCATCTGTCGCCGATGGGAGCCTGGCAGTTGCGCGACTTCCTCGACCGCACGCGGCCCGCGCTTGTGCTGATCGAAGGGCTCCAGGACGCCACCGAACTGCTGCCAGACATCACCCGGAGCCAGACGAAGCCTCCGATTGCCATCCTGGCCTATACGGACAGCCTCCCCGTTCGCACTCTGGTCTACCCATTCGCCCGTTACAGCCCGGAATACCAGGCCATCTGCTGGGCCCACGAGAACGATGCCCGGGCGAAGTTTTTCGATCTCCCGTCGGATGTGTTTCTCGGTCTGCAGGACGCCGAACTCCAGTGGCTGGAGAACAGGCGCCGCCAGGCCGAGTCGCCGCCGGGTGCCGAGGAGCCCGTGGCGGTCGGCGTGCCGGAACCACAACCGTCGCTCTATCAGCGGATCGCCGACCTGGCCGGCGAGCATGACTACGACACCTACTGGGAACGCCACTTCGAACACAACACGACTTCCGACAGCTACCACGGGGCGACTTTTCAATTGGGGCGAGCCCTGCGCGAGCTCGAGGAAGACGAACCCCGTTGGAAGGCCGAGAACCTGGTTCGCGAAGCCTACATGCGCCGCCGGGTGGAGGAGGCCCTTGACTCGGGCTTCAAGCCCGACGAAGTCGTTGCCGTCGTGGGCGCCTTCCACGCCCCGGTGCTGACCGGCGAGCAGCCGGCCATGACCGACGCCGAGCTGGCCCGGCTGCCCCGCCGGACAAGCAAGCTCACGCTCATGCCCTATTCCTACTTCCGGCTGTCGTCGCAGTCGGGCTACGGAGCCGGCAACCTGGCCCCGGCCTACTTCGAACTGCTGTGGGAATCGCTCAACGAACAGGGCATCCACGATCTGTCGCGCCGCTATCTGTCCCTGGTCGCACGGCACCTGCGAGAGGCGGGAACCCATCGTTCCACGGCCGAAGTGATCGATGGTGTGCGGCTGGCCGAGACCCTGGCGGCCTTGCAGGCCGGGCAGGCGCCCACGCTGCGCGACCTGCGCGACGCGGCGATCACGCTGCTTGGCCAGGGGGAACGGGCCGCGGTCAAAGAGTCGCTGGCCCACGTGGACGTGGGTACAGCCATCGGCCAGTTGCCCAAGGGCGTCAGCCAGACCTCGATCCAGGCCGACTTCGATCGCGAGTTGCAGCGTCTCAAGCTCGAGAAGTACCGGACCACGGTCCAGCAGGAACTCGACCTCGATCTGCGGGAAAACCGGCGAGTCAACAGCGAAGAGGCGGCGTTTCTCGATTTGAACCGATCCTCGTTCTTCCATCGCCTCCGTGTCCTGGGCGTTTCCTTCGCCAGGCCAACGCCCACCCGTCAAGACTCCGCGACCTGGGCGGAGAAGTGGGTCCTCCAGTGGACGCCGGAGAGCGAAATCGAGTTGGTTGAAGCTGTGCTGCTGGGCGAAACGGTGGAGCTGGCAACAGCCTACCGCTTCACGACGCAGCTCGACAATTGCTTGTCGATTGCCGATGCAGCCGCCCTGGTGCACAACGCCTGCCAATGCCGGCTGATGAAGTCGATGGAGCAGGCCCGGCGGCGCCTGCAGGAACTGGCCACGACGAGCCACGAGTTTGTCGCCCTGGCATCCGCGGCCTGGCAACTGAGCCTGGTTGTTCGCTACGGGGATGTCCGCCGCTTCAACGCCGAACCTCTCGTTCCGCTCCTGGAAGAGCTGTTTGTTCAGGCCACACTGTCCCTGTTCGCAGCCGCCGCCTGCGACGATCGGGCGATCAAGCCGATGATGCAGGCGATGGACGAGGTGAACAAGGTGGGACTGGAGTTTCACGACCGGGTGGAGGAGCCGC
This sequence comes from uncultured Planctomycetaceae bacterium, assembly GCA_964429355.1. Lineage (GTDB taxonomy): Bacteria > Planctomycetota > Planctomycetia > Pirellulales > Thermoguttaceae > JAAYAY01. Next base: position 18,507 of record CAYSCH010000135.1, read on the forward strand.
TTTGGATCGAGCAGCTCCGGAAGCTGGCCGACGCCGACGACCGCAACCCGTCGCTGTCGGGCTATGCCTGTGCGATGTTGTTGGAACGTGGGCTGATGGAAAACGAGGCCCTCGCCCGCGAGGTGTCACGGCGAATCTCCCCCGGGGTTCCTGCCGACCTGGGCGCAGGCTGGTTTGAAGGTCTGGCACAGCGCAACCGCTATGCCCTGCTTGCCCGCCAGCCCCTCTGGGAACAGCTCGCCGGCTACATCGAATCGCTCGACGAAGAGCAATTTCGCCGGGCCCTGGTATTTCTCCGACGGGCGTTCGGACCGTTTAGTGCCCGCGAGAAACGCCACATTTCCGAGAACCTCGGCGAGTACTGGGGCCTGAATCCGGATACGGCCAGCGAAATGGTCGAGAAGCCCCTCACCGAAACTGAAGAAGAAACCCTGAAGGACCTGAACGATTTCGACTTTGATGATCTGTAGCAGCCGGGCTTTTGGGTGATTACACGCCCCTCGCGCATCACACGGAAACCGCGAACCACCGCAGCCTCCCACCATGGCATTCACTCAGGAACAGCTTGTTCGTTGGCGTTTGATACTGGGCAAGGACTCGCAGGAGTCGATGGCCAGGATGTCGCCGTCCGGCTGCTCGTTGTCGGCCGAGCAGATGGAAATGGACGAAGCGCTTGAAGCGATCTACGCCGCCGACTCCGACCAGGAGATCAGCCGCAGCGACTGGGAATCACCGGCGATCGGCCTCCCGCATGGTGTGGTCAAGGGGCGTTCCATGCCCCGCGTTGCCCGTTGGCTGGACCAGATTCGCAACTTCTTTCCCAGGGACGTGGTGGTTCTGCTGCAGCAGGACGCCATCGAGCGCCGCGGAATGAAGCAGTTGCTGTTCGAGCCGGAGATCATGGCCAAGGTCGAGCCGTCTCTCGATTTGGCCTACGCGATGCTGGAGCTGAAGCATCTGGTTCCCGAAAAGGCAAAGCACGCCGCCCGTGACCTCGTGCGGCGAGTCGTCGAGGAGCTGCGGAAACGGCTGGAGTCGGGCTTCGCCCAGGCGATCCGCGGTTCCCTGGACCGCAGCCAGCACTGTGCCTTCCGCAGCCTGCCGAACCTCGACTGGCCGCGGACAATCCGCCGCAATCTGAAGAACTACAACGACTCGCTCAAAACGATCATTCCCGACCAGATTTCGTTCTTCCGCCGCCGGCATCGGCAGAACGAGTGGAACGTGATCATTGCCATGGACCAGTCGGGCTCCATGTCGGGGTCGCTGATCTATGGGGGCATCATGGGCGCCATTCTGGCGAGCATGCCGGCCGTGGAGACCCATGTCGTTGCCTTCAACCACCAGGAAGTCGTCGATCTGACCGAGCATTGCAGCGATCCGGTCGATCTGCTGTTTGGCGTTCAGCTTGGCGGGGCGGAGGACTATTGGAAGGCAACCTGCTACTGCGAGCGATTCATGCACACGCCCGCCAAAACACTCTACATCGTGATCGGCGACCTCTATGACACCAGTCCCAATGAGAACCGTTTTGTCAAGAAGATGGAGTTCCTTCTCGAAAGCGGCTTACGGGCGGTTACCCTGCTGGCCATCTCCGACCAGGGCCAGCCCTCCTTCAACAGCAACCTGGCCGAGAAGCTCTCGAAGCTGGGTATGCCCTGTTTCGGCTGCATCCCCGACCGTCTCCCGGACCTCCTCGCCGCCGTCCTGAAAGGCCAGGACCTGCAACGTTTTGCCGACAACGTCCGTCTGGGCAAAGAGGGGAAGAAGTGATCGCGAACTCACAGATTGCTTGGACCGGCGCCGCCTGTAAATGATGGAATACGTTTGGTCTGCACTTCTCCTGATCATCCTGGCCGCAAGCTGGTCTCTCAACCTGCTTGGCCTGCCCGGTAACTGGCTGATGATTGCTGCCGCCGCGGGCTACGTGCTGCTTGTGCCGGCCGGGTCTCCGGTTGCGATGGGCTGGATGACGGTTGTGGTCCTGCTGGTCCTGGCTTCGATCGGCGAGTTGCTCGAGTTCCTGGCCGGTGCGTTGGGGGTGACACGTGCGGGAGGGAGCCGGCGAGGGGCGCTTTTTGCGTTGGCCGGTTCGATTGCCGGCGGGGTTGTGGGGTTGTTTGTGGGCCTGCCCATTCCGATTGTCGGTCCGTTGCTCGGAGCGGTGCTGCTGGCTGGTGCTGGGGCGTTTGCGGGGGCCGTGGTGGGTGAACGAGGGAGGGGCCGTCGTCTGGATGAGAGTCTGAAGATCGGCGAGGCTGCCTTCTGGGGGCGATTGTTGGGCACGGTTGCCAAGTCGGCGATCGGCGCGGTGATGTTCGCCGTGGCAGTGCTCGCGATCCTCACCTAGAGGAGTCGCACGGGTTACCGCATTCACGAACATTCTCATTCGTCGCGTTTGTCAGCGGGAGGTTGGTGACGCGGTCAGGGGACAGGGGAGCAGATCGGAGATAGGAGATGGGAAATCGGGTCAGGGGTCAGGGTGACTGGCGAGCACGAGGGTGAAGGACGTTCTCGGTTGCGTGTCGGGTTGGGGTCAAGCCGGCAGCGGCGGAGGGGTTCTCGCTGAGGCGTGGAACTGATGCCGGCATGGGGTAAAGCCTATATTTCGTACCGCATGGGGCTGGTGCGCCGAAATGGCCCTAGGGCGAGAGAGGTTTGCGCAAGTCATAGTAGTGTACGCCTTTACCGATATGGGATGAATCGTAACTGTGATCCCCACAAGTTAGGTATGCTCCGAAACTAATTCACACTAGGGGAGGGAGCGGGGAGCAAGGAGCGGGGAGCAGGG
>CAYSCH010000136.1:0-5674 GCA_964429355.1 uncultured Planctomycetaceae bacterium
CGACACCGCCGAAGCGTTGCAAAAATACCAGCGCCCGATCGCCGTCATCGAAGGCCCGCTGATGGACGGCATGCGCGTCGTCGGCGACCTCTTCGGCGCCGGCAAAATGTTTCTCCCGCAGGTCGTGAAATCCGCCCGCGTGATGAAGAAGGCTGTCGCCTACCTCACGCCCTTCATGGAGGAGGAAAAACGCCGCGCGGTCGCGTCCGGTCAGGCCGCCCGTCCGCAGGGAAAAATGCTCGTGGCGACCGTCAAGGGCGACGTGCACGACATCGGCAAGAACATCGTCGGCATCGTCCTCGCCTGCAATAACTACGAAATCGTCGACCTGGGCGTGATGGTCCCCTGCGAGAAGATCCTCGATACGGCCCTCGATAAGCGAGCCGACATGGTCGGCCTCAGCGGACTGATCACCCCAAGTCTGGACGAAATGGCCCACGTTGCCCGCGAAATGGAACGCCGCGGTATGACCATGCCCCTCTTGATCGGCGGTGCCACGACCAGCGCCAGGCATACCGCTGTCAAGATCGCGCCCGCCTATAGCCAGGTGACTGTCCACGTGCCCGATGCTTCCAGGAGCGTTGGCGTCGTCGAGCGACTCGTCGATTCCGGCCGCCGTGCCGATTTCGACCGCACCAACCGCCAGGAGCAGCAGCGGCTCGTCGAATCCTACACCCGCCGCCAACAGCAGAATCTCGTCTCCTATGCCGAGGCCTGTGCCCGGCGACTGGCCACCGATTGGGCCTCTGTCCGCATCGATACACCGGCCTTCATTGGAACGCGGGTCCTCCGGGATTTCCCCCTCGACGAACTGCTCCCCTACATCGACTGGTCCCCCTTCTTCTCTGCCTGGGAACTGCGAGGCAAGTACCCCAGAATCTTCGACGACCCGAACGTGGGCACCGAGGCAAAAAAACTGTTCGACGACGCCCGGCAACTCCTGCAGCAAATCATCGACGAGAAACGGTTCTGCGCCAACGGGGTCTACGGCTTCTGGCCGGCTGCCTCGGTCGGTGACGATATTCTCGTCTACGCCGATGCCGGCAGGCACGAAGAAATCGCCCGCTTCCACACCCTGCGCCAGCAGTGGCAGCGCAAAGGGCAAGACTATTTCCGCTCGCTTGCCGACTACATCGCCCCGCTCGATTCGGGACGAGTCGACTATCTTGGCGGGTTTGCCGTGACGGCCGGGATTGGGGCAAATGAATTGGCGGCCGCGTACGAGGCCGATCACGACGACTACAACGCGATCATCACCAAGGCACTTGCCGACCGCCTCGCCGAAGCCTTTGCCGAGTGTCTCCACAAGAGGGCCAGAGACGACTGGGGCTACGGCCGCCACGAACAAATCGGCTACGACGACCTGATCCAAGAAAAATACCGGGGCATCCGTCCTGCACCAGGATATCCTGCCCAACCCGACCACACAGAGAAACAAATCCTCTTCCCTCTCCTCGATGCCACCAGGTCCACCGGCATCCAGTTGACCGAAACCCTGGCCATGGCCCCCGCCGCCTCCGTCTGCGGGCTCTACTTCGCCCATCCGGAATCGCGTTACTTCTCAGTCGACCGGATCACGCGCGACCAGGTCGAAGACTACGCCCGGCGCAAGGGCCTGAAACCACGCGAAGTGGAGCGGCATTTGGCCTCGAATCTGGGGTATGATCCCGATTGAGCTGGTTCATGCGACCGTCATCGGCACACTCGAGTTGAACCGTGACGGACGAGCCATGCGAATCGTCACCGAGTCCGAAGTCCAGGTCGTAAAACGTCAACGGACCCCCACTGTCGCATGGACCGGAGCTGGTCCCTGGGTCCGCCCTATAGCGTCAGAACGAACCTGAAGCCTACGGCTAGCGCATCGCGATAGACCCCCGACGGTGACGCGATGTATTGCACGTCCGGTTGCACCACCATCCCCGGACGGATCGCCGCCTTGTAGTACCACTCGACGACCGTTTCACAATTCCTGCCGCCGGCATTCAGACGGGTTGCCGCCACGCCGACGCCGAGACCGTCGTCATCTCGCCCCGGCAGTATCCCCTCGTAGACCAGCCCCACGCCGAGATATTCGGGAAAGCCAACTTCTTCATCCGGAGCCGCATTGCTGTATTGCACGAAACAGCCGAGCCCTTGTGTATCGTTGTCGTCCCAAACCACCTCCCGCCAGAGAATCTGTTCGAAATCAAGAAAAATCCCCCACCCTTGCGGGCGGAAGTCGCCGGGAGATACCTCGCCGGCCGAGAGATACAGAACTCCGCCGTCGATCGCTCCTGGCAAGTGTCCGTCGGCTAGCTCATAGCGGTACTCCAGTTCGCCTGCCGTCAACGTGATCCCGGTTCCTGAGAACCCCCAGTTGCGTCCGTCCGGCACTCCATCCCACACCCCTACCTTGCCCTGCAGCTTGTCCGTCAAGTCGGCCATCACGACCACCCCGGCGCTGGCATCCGGGTAGGTCGGCACGGCCAGATGGGGAGAGATGCCGAAGCCGGACTGAATGAAATCACCTGCCAGGTCGACCACGAGGAATTCGGCGTTTACATCCTGCTTGCCGAGGCGCACCCGGATATCGTCGTCGCGGAAATGGAACTCACACCAGTACTCCGAGATCTGAGTTCGGTTACCCAGCGAATCGATGTTGCTCAGCACCAGCGAGTCCCCCACGAAATCCTCCGTCAGGCCCCGGCCGTGAGTGCTCTGCCCGAGAATGAAGAACTCGCCCTGCCAAGGCGCGCCAAGTTTCTCCAGATCGGCGATCAGGGCCAGATCCAGAAGCCCTTCGTACTGCGTGGCGTTCCGGGAGGATATCCCACCTCGTGTGTTGCTGAATACCTCGCCCCAATAAACGGGCTCCATATGAACCCCACACCCCGGTTCCGCCAATGGCCCGAACAGTCGTTCCTTCCCCTCCTCCAGTTGCCCTGCCCGCATCGATTCTTCCATTTGGTGGCCGATGCCTGCTGGGTTGCTGCGTTCGGGATTCGTGTGGGGGGGCAGGCCAACCGCAAGTGGCTGATCCTGGCCCATGGCCGCCACGCCGATCGTCAGCCATCCTCCAATCGCCATGTTGGCAAGAAGCTGGATTGCGGTTCGTCGTAGTGATTCGACGGAAATGGCACCCATAGGAACTCTAACACATGGACTGACACATCAGAATCCGCAGCAGGCACTCCCCGGGTACTCATTCGCCTGCCTTCAATCCACCCGACAACATCAATCCGTCCAATTCAACCGACCGCTCCCAGAGCTCTCGCAGGGCGTCCATGTATTCGAGATTCGCCGCAAAGTACGTCCTCTGCGCCGTGAGCAGGCGAAGATAATCGAATTCTCCCTGCCGGTAGCCCGACCCCACCAGTTCCAGCGACTCTCGGGCGTTGTCGAGAACGTTCGAGCGGAAGAGCTGGACCTGGCGATTGGCGTTGGCGTAGCCCTCGAACGCTCCGGCAAACCGGTTGAATAACTCCAGTTCCAATCGTTCGACTTCCCGCGTTGCGGCAATCAGTTCGGCCTGGGCCGTCACAATGTTCCCCTGATTGCGATCGTGAACCTTCAGGGGAACGGTCACTCCCACATTCGCAATCGCGTCTTCTCCAGCCGCGTCGTATCTCGCGCCTGCCTCAACCGTGAAATTGGAGTGTCGCTCCGCGCACTGCAGGGCCACATTGCAGCGGGCCTGCTGAATCTTGGCCCGGGCCTGAGCCAGTTCGGGGCTTCCCGTCAGCAGCCGTCCGAGCCCGTCCTCCCAGGTGATCTTCGGCAGGTCGGCAATCAGATCGCCGCTGAGGGGAGCCGGCGGCATCTCCGGCTGCCCCACCACGGCCGCCAATTGATACCAGGCCGCCCGATACCGATTACGGGCCATGAACAGGCTCACCTCCGCTCGCTCGGCCTCGATCGTCGCCTGAAGCACCTCGGCCTTGCCGACTTCCTGAGCCTGGTGAAGTCGCGAAGTGGTCTCCACCGCCTCGTTGCTGACTCGCACCAGGTCGTCATGGATCCCGATCGTTTTTTGGGCCAGCAATACCTCGTAGAATGCGGCGCGGACGGCGTTCATCACCCGCCACCGCTGCAATTCGAACCCGTGCTGGGCTGCGGTCACTCCGTGCCCTGCCACGGACTCGGCCAGCCTTAGCTTCCCCCCCGTCACCACTTCCTGGGATACGAAGCCCCCCTGCATTCCCGATCTCCCCTCCGATCCGATCTCCTCGCCCGAGTAACCGATCTGGGGATTCGGATAGAGCCCCGCTTGGATCTGACGACCTTGTGCGGCCCGAACCCCCATCTGAGATTGACCTAGGGTCGGGTTGAATTGTTCTGCCATCCGGCGCAGGTCGTCCAGCGATAGGGGTTGTGCCGCCCCTGGGCTGCCTCCCGTCGGCCCCCCTGGTTCCGGAATCGTCACCGGCGGAAGCGGCATGGGCGATTCTTCCATCGGCTGGACCGCAATGATCGCCCGGCGAGCCAGTTGCGGAAAAGGCTCGCCAGCCACCCCCACGGCTCCCGCCAGGCCAGCCATCCAACCTGCCCAGACGATCGTCGCGAGGGTTCTTTTTGTTGCGGCCATTGCGGAAACCTCCCGGCTCGGAAACAAGTCCTGCTTTGACAGTTGTATCGGACATTCCGTAACTTCCCCCGAGAACGGTCGCAAGGGAAATACACGCTTCGCAGTGTTTTTCTGATGGCCCGTCGCAAAATCCGATACAGCCGTTACCAGAAGCCGCGCGGACTCGCCGAAACCAGAACAACCGCTGCAATCGGCTTATCCGGCATCTCCTGCTGCGCTCCCTCACACGCCATCCTCTGGCCGGTTCCAATGGCAATTGACAACCATCCTGACACGGATAGGATGGGAGTCTGCGGTAAGATCGCAGGAGTCTTCCCCTCAGATGATGGACCCTCGTTTTCGAGGGTGCGCGTTTCTGACGGCATAGTTCATCGACTCGATCCCACCACTGGTTTGGTTCGCTCCGCGATCAAATGCCGTATCGTGGAACCAAATTCGGCAACCCCCATTTTCCTGGGGGACCTGGATTGCTCACAATCTCATTGAAGACGGAATTTCGCGGGTATGCCATGCAGATGACCCAGCTTGAACAGGCGCGAGCCGGAAACCTGACCTCCCAGATGCAACAGGTCGCCGAAGACGAACGGCTCGATTCCGACCTCGTTCGCGATGAATTGGCCCGGGGAAGAATGGTCATTCCGGCCAATCGGGTCCACCTCCAGAAGGGGCTTCATCCGATGGCGATCGGGATAGCTGCCCGCACAAAGATCAACGCGAATCTCGGCAATTCGTCCCTCTCAAGCGATGCCGCCTGCGAGTTGGCTAAGGTCCAATGTGCCATCCGCTACGGTGCAGATACCGTGATGGATCTATCGACCGGACAACAGATCAACGAGATTCGCCAGCGGATCATCGACGCCGTCAGCGTGCCTGTCGGCACGGTACCCCTCTACCAGATGTGCGAAGAACTCGACGATATCGTCGACATGAAGCCCCAGGATTTCCTCGACGTCGTCGAGCACCAGGCCCGGCAGGGCGTCGACTACATGACCATCCACTGCGCCCTCTTGCAGGAACACGTCGCACTCACAGAGAATCGCCTCACTGGAATCGTCAGCCGCGGGGGTTCGCTGGTTGCCAAGTGGATGATGACGCATAGGCAAGAGAATC
>CAYSCH010000136.1:5684-21016 GCA_964429355.1 uncultured Planctomycetaceae bacterium
TTGACCAGGTTTGCGAAATCATGCGCGACTACGACGTCACCTGGAGCCTCGGCGACGGGCTGCGGCCCGGATCCGTTCACGATGCCAGTGACGAAGCCCAGTTCGCCGAATTGAAGGTAATGGGAGATCTCACGCTGCGGGCGTGGGAACGGGGCTGCCAGGTCATGATTGAAGGACCGGGCCATATCCCTATGGACCAGATCGAAATGAACGTCCGTCGCCAGATGGAGTTGTGCCATGAAGCGCCGTTCTATGTGCTCGGTCCAATCGTCACCGATGTCGCTCCAGGTTACGACCATATCACCAGCGCGATCGGCGCTGCTATGGCAGCCTGGTATGGGGCGGCCATGCTCTGCTACGTCACCCCCAAGGAGCACTTGGGACTGCCCAACATGGAGGATGTCCACCAGGGCGTGATCGCCTACAAGATTGCCGCCCATGCCGCCGATGTCGCCCGGCGACGGCCAGCAGCTCAGGATCGCGACAACGCCCTCTCGAAGGCCCGCTTCGAGTTCAATTGGGACGAACAGTTCCGACTCTCCCTCGACCCGGAAACTGCCCGCCGTATGCACGCCGAATCGCTCGCCGTCTCGGCCGATTCGGAGCACCACTATTGCAGCATGTGCGGACCCAAATTCTGCTCCATGAAAACGACAGAAGAACTCCGCAAGATAAGACAGTAGGAACTGGCGGGTTGACGGCGGGTTTCACGACAGATCACAATGGGTCTCTGGTTTGCAGGCGTTGGCCCGCCATCCCACCCCTCCCGCGCGAACTTGCCTCGCGATTTCCGCTTCACCCATTCCCCAAGGAGCCACCATGTTCCGCACCCTGCTTTCCGCCGTCGTTCTGTCCGCATGTAGCGCCGTCGGCGCCGAGAAGTCTCCGACCACCGAGCCGGCCGTGCTCGAAGCTAGCGAATCGGCCGACGGGTTCGTTTCGCTCTTCGACGGCAAGACTCTCCAAGGCTGGCAAGGCGACACGAAGGGATATGTTGTCGAAAACGGCATCCTGGTTTGCGCTCCCGGCGGCCAATTGATGACAGAGAAGGAGTATTCCAACTTCGTCTTCCGCTTCGAGTTCAACCTGCCCCCCGGTGCCAACAACGGCGTCGGCATCCGCACGCCACTCAACGGCGACGCAGCCTATGGTGGTATGGAAATCCAGATCCTCGACGATACCCATGAAAAGTACAAGGGCTGGCTGAAAGACTACCAGCACCACGGTTCGATCTACGGCGTCGTGGCGGCCAAGACGGGCCATCGCAAGCCCGCCGGCCAATGGAACAGCGAAGAGATCATGGCCGACGGTTCGCACATCAAAGTAACCCTCAACGGCCAGGTTATCGTCGATGCCGATCTGGCCCAGATCAAGGAACCCCTGGACGGAAAGGAGCATCCGGGCCTGCACAATGAGAAGGGGCATATCGGCTTCCTGGGCCACGGCGATCGGGTCGAGTTCCGCAATATCCGCATCAAGGAACTCAAGAAGTGAGGTGCCAGGAAACCGAAATGCTCCTGGGAATCGAAATCGGCGGCACAAAACTCCAGTTGGCCGTCGGACCCGGCGGCGGCTCACCGCTCGTCGAACTCCTTCGTCTCGACGTGGAACCAGCCGCCGGCGCCGAGGGCGTTCTCCGCCAGATCGCCCAGAGCGGCGCCGAGTTGTTGGCCCGCCACCAGATTCGGGCGGTCGGAATCGGTTTTGGCGGCCCGGTCGATCCAGCCTCGGGATCAACCATCAAGAGCCATCAAGTCGAGGGGTGGGATCGCTTTCCCCTTGTCGACTGGTGCCGCGATATCTTCGGGCTGCCGGCCGCTCTGGTCAACGATTCCGATGCCGCCGGCTTGGCGGAGGCTCGATTCGGCGCCGGCCAAGGGGGACGCGTTGTCTTCTACAGCAACGTGGGTAGCGGAATTGGAGGCTCGCTGGTCATCGAAGGCAATCTCTTCTGCGGTGGCAGCGGCGTAGCCTCCGAACTGGGGCACCTCCGCCCTGGCCTCCACTGCGACGCCCCCGATCAAACCGTCGAGTCCATGGCCAGCGGCTGGGCGATCGCTGCCGCCGCCCGGAGCCGCGTGGCCGAATGCCCCCATACCGCCGACGCCCGCGACCTCCTCGCCCGCTGCGCCGATCGGGCACCGCTGCTGACCACAAAACACGTCGCGGATGCCGCCGCCGCAGGAAACCAACTCGCCGGTCAAGTCTTGCGCGAGGCCTGCCAGGCCTATGGATGGGCCCTCGCCCAGATGATCACCCTCCTGGCCCCCAACGTGGTCGTCCTGGGAGGCGGCGTCTCCCTGATCGGCGACGACCTCTTCTTTGCGCCCGTGTGTCAGGCGGTCGAACGGTTCGTTTTTCCCCCGCACCAGGGAACCTACGAAATCCGCCCTGCCGCCTTGGGCGAAGAGGTCGTGCTGCACGGCGCAATGGCGATGGCCAGCGTCTGACGGGCCGGCGTCAACGGCCCGCTGGGGTGCGGCCGCCGTCCGGCGCCACCACAATCTGGTCTTTGGGCGGCAGCGTGAAGCAGAAGGTCGAGCCGTGTCCCACCCCCTCGGACTCGACCCAGATGCGGCCGCCGTGAATGTCGACAATCCGACGGACAAGGGTCAGTCCAACTCCCGTGCCCTCCACGTTTCGATCGAGCTGGTCGAAGAGCTTGAAGATCCGTTCGTGGTAGCGGCGCTCGATTCCGATCCCGTTGTCGTGAACGAAGAGGATACTGGCATCGCCATCGGCGCGCCATCCGATCTCGATTCGCGGCTCGGGGGGATCGCCAAGATACTTGATGGCGTTCTCGAGCAGGTTCTGGTAGACCTCCAGCAGGCGATTCCGGTCGCCGTAGACGGTGGGCAGATCCGGGGCCACGTCGATCCGGATGTTCTTTGCCTCGATCTGTTGAGTGAACATCTGCAGCGTCTCATCCACCAGCTCATCCAGCGGCACATCTTCCGGAGGGTTGACCACTTGGCCGATCCGTGAGAGCTCCAGCAGGTCTTTTAGCAACGAACCCATCCTGTCGGCCGCACCGGCGATCCGTGCCACATCCTCTTCGGCGAGTTTTCTGTCGCCGCGCGCCAGGTCTTCTGCCAGTGCGCCGACGTGCCCCTTGATGGTGATCAGCGGAGTCTTGAGATCGTGGGAGACTGTATAGGCAAATCGCTCCAGCTCGGCGTTCTGGGCCTCGAGCCGGGCGATCAGCCTCTCGCGTTCAACCTGTGAACGCTCTAGTGCCGCAACGGTGCTTTCCAGCCGTGCATTGGCAAGCTCGAGCTGCTCGGTCCGTTTCACCACCATCGCTTCGAGGTTCTCCCGATAGGCGCGGTTGTCCCGGAGTAAGCCCGCCCGTTCGAGCGCCTTGGCCACCGCCAGGGAAATAATCGACATGTCGTCGATCGGCTTGAGAATGTAGTCCCACGCGCCGAGCTGCAGTGCCCGCACCGAGTCGCTGATCCGTCCCGTGCCCGATACGACGATCAGCGCCGTTTCTGGCGACAATTCGCCCACCCGGCGTAGCACCTCCAGACCATCCACGTCGGGCATCCTCAGGTCGGTGAGCACCAGGTCGGGATGATGCTGCTCGAACAGCTCCAGTCCGACGCGGCCGTTTTCCGCCCACAAGACCCGGAAATCCCGGTCCTCCAGGTAGTCGACCATACTCTCGCGCAATGCCGGCTCATCCTCGATCACCAGGATGGTCGCCGCACAGTCATTCATGGTTACTTCCTTCATGCTGCGAGTTCCGGCCCGGTTGCTCGCCCGCCCTCCGCTCTGCAGGCCGATCTCCGGGGTGCCCGCGGAGCTTCTCGATCTGGTCGCGAACCGTTCTTGCCAGTTCGCCGAAATCGGCTACGGGCTTGAAGAACACCCGCTCCGACACCTGGACCAGGCCTGTCACATCTCCCGGCAGGTGATATTCGGGCGAACCGGTGCAGATCACGCACGCCAGCATGGGATGACGCTCGCTCACCACCCGCACCCATGCGTTGCCATCCATACCGGGCAGGCGGATATCCACCACTGCCCCGTCGATCGCTGCGTGCTCCAAAAGGGCAAGCGCTTCTTCGGCGGTTGCTGCGGCATGTACCCGCCAGCCCCGGTCCTCGAAGAAATCGCGAACGCTCTCCCGCACGGCCTCGTCGTCGTCGAGGATCAATATGGTGAATACCGGTTCGCTCATGTCCTACCATTGTCCCTTCCCATCGGAAGGCGAATGATGAACCGGGTTCCCGCTCCAGGCGCGGACTCTACGGTCATCTGGCCGCCGTGATTCTCCGTGACGATGAAGTACGATACGCTCAGCCCCAGCCCTGTACCCCGGTCGGTCGGCTTGGTTGTGAAGAAAGGCTCGAACACCCGTTTTTGCGTCGCTTCGTCCATGCCGGGGCCGTTGTCTTCGACCTCGATCCGCACCCAGCCGGCTTCCCGTTCGTGGGCCAGCCGCAGGGTGAATCGGGGCTTCTTGGAACCGCCGCTGCTCTTGAACTCTTCGTGCATGGCCTCGGCGCCGTTACGCAGCACGTTCAGCAAAACCTGCTGGATACGGCTTGCCTCGCAGGGCACTTCCGGCACAGATTCTTCATATTGGCGGACGATCTCAATCTGCCGGAAATCGTACTCCTTTTTCAGATCGTAGTCACTCCCGGCCAGGGCCAGCGTCTGGTCGAGGAGTTCGACCAGGTTGTGGGTGGAGAAGGCCCGATCACTTTTGCGGGCGAAGTTCAGCATGTTCGACACGATCTCCGCCGCCTGGATGCCCGATTGGCGGATGCGGTGGAGCATTCGCGGAATCTCCCGGGCCTGCATGAAGACACGGATCGCTTCCATGCTGGTCCCCGCCGCGCGGGCCGCCTCGGTGTTTGCCGGCAGATCGTCGGTGAGCCGGCTGGATAGCACACTGGCGGTCTGCATCATGCCCGCCAGAGGGTTGTTGATCTCGTGAGCCATGCCGGCGGCCAGTCCTCCCACAGACAGCATTTTCTCCGATTGGACCATCAGCTCTTCCATCCGCACCCGTTCCGTCACGTCGTCGAGGCGGATCACCGCCCCCTGGATCCCGTCGGCGATCAGCGGATAAACGGTCACGTCGTGGAAGCGGACCTCCTGGTCCTCCAGATGCGTTCGTCGGTGGGCCGTGAGCGTCTGCCGGCTCTGGATGGCGGTCCTCATCCGCTCCATCTCGGACGCCATATTGGGCAGAACCTCGTCGACCGGGCGCTGGAGGGCCTCCCCGGCCAGCAGGCCGATGGCCTGCTCGGCGGCCCGATTCCAGTGGGTGACCTTACCATCTGCATCCACACCTATGAGCACGGAGGGCATCGAATCGAGGATGCTGCCGATGTAACTGTTGGCCTTCTTCAGATCCCGCTCCGACCTCTCGATCGAGGCCAGCATGTTCCGCAAGATTGTTCCCAGTTCCACCGTTTCGGCCGTGCCGGAGATCGGTATTTCGGCAGAGCGGATCCCTTCCCGTTCGATTCTCGCCGCCGCCAGGGCGAGACGCTTCAGGGGTTCCGTGAGACTCTTGGAGACGATTACGGCAAAGCCGACCGCCACCAGAAGGACCACGCAGGACACCAGGAAGACTCGCACGGCCAGTCTCCTGGCCGGCCGCTCCATTTCCTCCACGAAGAACGATGCTGCGATGTACCAGTCGAGCGGTTTAAAGTGGGTAATATAAGCTCGTTTGAGAAACCGGCGGTCGTTCCTGTGGCCGGGTTTGTCCCAGAGGTATTCAAACGGGACCCGCGGAGTTCTGGCAGCAACCATGAACTCATCGCGGATGTCTCTTCCCGTCGAGGGATTACGAGTGTCGTCTCCGGCGGTCATGTAAGGATGCACCAGCACCTGCTTGTCGCCGCTGAAGATGAACAGGTAGCCAGTCTCGGCAATTCTGGCCTTCGCGAGAGTCTGCTTGAGATCCGCCTGGACGGCATCCACCCGCTTCTGGGTTTCCTCCTCGATATCATCGACGTAGACGCCCGTGCCGAGAATCCAGCCCCAGGGTTCGAACCGTTTCACGTAGGAGATCTTGGGGACATCCTCGTCCAGTCCCTCCGGGGCCGGCTTGGGCCACAGGTACTCGACGTAGCCTTCTCCGGTTTCGCGGCAGATGTCGACGAAGGCGGCCAGCAGGTTCTTCTGTGCCCCCAGCACGGAGTTGAATCGCGGCCCTTCGAGCATGAACGTCCCTTCCAACTCGGGCATGATCGGATGCATCACCATCCGCGGGGTCGGAACGCCCGTGTCGTTCACCCAGAGATATCCCACGCCGTCGTCGTACCGCAGCGAGCGCAAATCTGCCAGAGCACGCCGCTGCGCTTCCGCTTCCGAGAAGCGGCCTTCGCGATATGCCTTGTGCCGTTCTTCCACCCGCTTGAACGCCAGGTCCACGATGTTGCGCAGCTCGGTTTTCCGCCGTTCCCGCATGGCCTCCCTGTGAAACAGGATGCTGCGGTACTCGCTCTCGACGTTGAGCGCTACCGTGTTCATGAGGTTCAGGGCGTTTTCGTCGTGGGCCGTGAACATGGCCTTTCTTGTCTCGCGCAAACTCAGGTACTGGATGGCCATGGCGGTCAGCACCACAGTTACCACCACCAGGAGAAGCACTCTGGACCGGAATGTCCACACAGCCTTTCGAACGACCGGCCTGGGATTCATGGCTGTTCCCTCTCCACAGGCAACTGAACGATGAACCTGGTGCCCTCGCCGGGAGCCGATTCGACGCTCATCGTGCCGCCGTGAGTCTCCGTGATGATGAAGTACGATACACTCAGCCCCAGGCCCCTGCCGCGGTCTGCCGGCTTGGTCGTGAAGAACGGTTCGAAGACTCGCTTGCGTGTGGCCTCGTCCATTCCCGGACCGTTGTCTTCGATCTCGATCCGCACTCGATTCTCCCTTCGTTCGTGGACGAGGCGGAGAACCAGTTGGGGCCTCTCTGTGCCCGCTTCCTGCATGGCCTCGGCGCCGTTGCGGAGCAGGTTGAGAAACACCTGCTGCAGCCTCCCCGGCTCGCAGAACACCGCGGGCACCCCCTCCTCATAGCGGCGTACGATCTGGATCTGCCGGAAATCGTAGTTCTTCTTCAGATCGAAATCGCTCCCGGCCAGTTCAATCGTCTTGTCCAGGAGTTCGGCCAGGTTGTGGGGGGAGAAGACCGTGTCGTGCTTGCGCGCGAAGTCCAGCATGTTGGACACTATTTCCCCGGCACGGACGCCGGACTGGCGAATCCGCTCCAGCATCCGCGGAACACCGCGAGCCGCCATGAAGGCGCGAATCGCCGTCATGCTTGTCCCCGCTTCTTCCGCTGCTCGAGCGTTGGCCGGAAGATCGTCGCTGAGCCGGCTGGCAAGCACGCCGGCCGTCTGGAGCATACCCCCTAGGGGATTGTTGATCTCGTGTGCCATGCCTGCCGCCAATCCCCCCAGCGACAGCATCTTTTCCGATTGCACCATCCGTTCTTCCATCCGCACCCGCTCCGTGACATCGTCCAAGCGGATTACGGCTTGCTGGAAGCCCTCGGCCACGAGTGGATACACCGTGACCTCCTGATAGCGGATTTGCCCGTCCTGGCGGCGCGCCTGTCTGTGAGGCGCGAGCGTTTGCCGACTGTTGATGGCCGCGATCACCCGTTCCATTTCGGGGACGATGCTCGGCAAGATTTCGGCCAGCGTTTGGCCCAAGGCGGCTTGCTTTCCCAAGCCCGTGACCTGCTCGGCCGCAGTGTTCCACTGGGTCACCTTGCCCGTCGCATCCACGCCCACCAGAACCGACGGCATCGAATCGATGATGCTGCCGATGTAACTGTTGGCCGTTTTCAGATCCGTCTCCGATCTCTTGACCGAAGAGAGCATTCCTCGCAGGATGATGCCCAGTTCCCTGGTCTCGGCGGGGCCCGACACGGGTATTTCCGTGGAACACATTCCCTGCTGTTCGATCCGGCCGGCCCCCGCCGCCAGCCGGCGGAGCGGCTCAGTCAGCCCTTTGGAGACTAACACTGCCAACGCAACCGCCACCAGGAGGACCGCGCTGGAGAGCAGGAGGATCCTGGTCTCCAGCCGTATGGCCGGCAACTCCATTTCGTCGGTGTAGAACGCGGCTCCGATGTACCAGTCCAGCGGCTCGAAATGGGCAAGGTAAACCCGCTTCCTGAACCGATACCGGCTCTCATGTCCCGGCTTGTTCCAGGTGTACTCGAAGGGCATTCTTCCCGTCTTCACGCTCCGGATGAACTCGCCGAGCATCTCGATCCCCGTTTCCGGGTTGCGTGTACTGGCGTTTCTGGCCATGAAGGGATGGACCAACAGTTCCTTCCGGCCGTTGAAGATGAACAGGTTGCCCGTCTCGGCGATCCTCACTCTCGCAAATGTCTGGTTGAGGTCGTCCCGAACCGCATCGACACGCCGCTGTGTCTCCGCCTCCAGATCGTCCACATACACGCCCGACCCCACCACCCAACCCCATGGTTCAAACAGTGTCACGCAGGAAATCTTGGGGGCATACTCGGTCAGTCCGCTGGCCGTCGGCTTTGGTGCCAGGTAGTCGACGAAGCCTACCCGCTGCTCGGAAGCGATGCCGGCAAAAGCGGCCAGCACGTTCTGGTCGATACCCATGGCGGTGTTGAAACGCGGTTCGTCCATGGTGGATCCGACCAGTTCCGGCATGGTCGGATGCATGATCATCCGCGGCTTGGGCTTCCGCGTGTCGTTAATCCAGAAATAGCCCACGCCGCCGTCGTATCGCATCTGGCTGACGTCGTCGAGGGCTCGCTGGCGGGCCACCGCTTCTGGGAGCCCGCTCTTGTCCTGCTCCCGGTGCCACTTCTCAATCCGCTCCACCGCCAGAGTCACCATGTTCCGCAGTTCCGCCTTGCGTCTGTCGAGCATGGCGGACTTGTGGAACAGGATGCTCCGATACTCGCTCTCGACGTGGAGGGTGACCGTGCTGACGAGATTCATGGCGTTGGCGTCGTAGGCGGCAAACATCGCCTGCTTCGTCTCTCGCCTGGCGGAGCACTGGATTGTGATCGCCGTGAACACGACGGTTACCACGACCGTCAGAAGCACTTTGGACCGGAAGGTCCAGGCCTTCTTCCGCATGACCGACTCCGCCCGGGGGCGTCAGAGTGTATCGTCCGCGATATCCCAAACTTCGTTGAAAGTATCCGATACGATCCAGGGCATGTCGAATTTCACGGAGGCCCCTCTTGCTGCTGCAGTGCCAGCCTCGGCATGCGTGCAGACTGTATCGACTGTCCTATCGCCGCTTCTGCTGCCGGCCCATTCTTTGAGATGGCAAAAACGCCAGTTCCGGTACCGGCGGATCCGACTTCCAGAACCCGGCCTCATTCTGCCCGCGGGGTGCAATGCGAGGAAGCCTTACCGGGGCTGCCACTGCCCCACACTCTCGACCACTCGAATCCGATCCCCGGCCCCCAGTTTCTCATACACCTGCCGCGTCCACTCGTAACCCTCAGGCATCTTCCCCACGAACGTGATCGGCCGGGGATACACCAGCGCCAAGTTGTGAGGCAGGTCCCCGAATCGTAACACACCCAGAATCTCGGGCGTCGTCGGGTCTTCATGGCTTACCGGCGGATCGGAAAGAACGATCTCGCTTATCTCCGGGTCGAGTACAGCCGCATAGATCGCCAGCGAGGCCGTGTAGCCCTGGCCGTACACCGCCACCGGGCCCGTTGCCGACTCGGTCCTCAGCAACATGACCGCCGCCAGCAAGTCGCTCACTTGGCGCTCGGGAAGCGTTTGGCCCAACAGCGGATACGTCCGCCGCGCCGTCCACAGATACCCGGGACCGACAGAGGTCGCGCCCGTATTGCGCACTTCGACCGCCGCCGTCACGATCTGGTCCCCTGTTCCCGGCCGCGACGGCCCGCCCCCGCCAAACGTGCTCTGGGCTTCCGGCTGCACTGCAAACGCCAGCAACGTGGCCGGCTGTGGTGCACCGTTCGGTCTCCTCGTCTTGATGCTTACCGTCATTCCATCGAAACTATCGAGAACATACGTCCCCATCGAGGCTGTCTTGTCGTTCCCGTCCATCCGGAAATCCCGCCCGCGAGGCACTCGCTCCGGCAGCGTCGTTCGGAACGCCACTTCCCGCAACCGCTCGATCACCTTCCCCTGGTACTCCCGCCAGCCGGCTTCATCTGTGATCGCCGGCAGATCCGCTCGCTTCACCAGGAGTTCGTCCACCCGCCGCATCTCGTCCTGCTCCGGCAGTTTGCCACCGAATACCAGCAGGTTTTCTTCCGGCTCAACGAAGTCGGTCACGTCGTCCGTCACCGGCGTCGGATCGCCTTTCAGGTGCGTGTTGAACCAGGTGAAAATCGCCTGCCGAAGCTTCGGTGTGTAGCCGTGTGGTGTGAGGTCTTCCACCAGGTCGAAACTGCCGTCAGCCCCCAAGGCCGCATACTGCCGCCGGATGCGGTGGGCAACGTCCCGGTAACCGTACGGGCGCCACAAAACATCTTCCGAACCGGACGCCATTAGCAGCGCCCGCGGGGCAATCAACGATCCGATATCCGGCCAGCACCAGCGGTAGTAGTTGATCCAGAAAGCGCAGTCGCAGTGCCCATCGGTTGCCCGGTCCGTGACGACATGTTCGATGCTCCCCGACTGGCAAACCGGCACGACGACTTTGACCCGTTCATCCGCGGCCCCCAGGCACCAGGAGATCACGCCCCCTCCGCTCAATCCGGTGACTCCCATTCGCTCGGCGTCCACGTCCGGCCGGGTTTCCAGGTAGTCCAGGGCCCGCATCGCGTTCCAGACCTCCGTTCCTGCCGGCGTGTAGCCACGGCTCGGCCAGTCCCATCGCCCTTCCCGGTACGTGCCGTGGTGGATTCCCTGCGACTCGCCCAGTTGAATCGGGTCGAGCACGAGCGCCACATATCCATGTTGCCCGAACCAACGGGGGTTCGCCTGGTACGGGTCGTTAACCTTCCCTTTGCTGTGGCCGCACAGATACAGAACCGCCGGAAGTCGCCCTGTTGCCTTGGCCGGACGATACAGGTTGCCAATCACGTAGGCTCCAGGCAGACTCTGGAAATGGACTTTCTCGACCACGTAGTCTCCCCGCTCCAATACTCCTGTCACTGTGGCAGCCAGCGGCGTTCGCGGTGGCAGGGGCGAAAGTCCTAGCATCTCCCGCCACATCTCGCGGCGGCGAGCCAGGCTTGCCTCCCATTCTCCCTGTGAGAGCGGCACGGCCAGCGAAGCGCTCGACACCTGGCGGGCTTCTTCTCGAGCTGCCCCATAGATCGTGGTCCACTGCCCGTAGGCGATGCTTGTCATGGTTCCCAGGCCGAATAGCAGGCCGACAACGAATCCTCGCCAGATACGTCCCATGATCGCCTCCCCTGGTTCAAGTGGTGTCCTCCAACGCCGTACGGTGCCCGAGTATACCACGCCAAGAACCTGCCGTCACGAACCACTGGGCGGAGGATCGCTATCTCCCGCAGTCCATCGACTCAAACCTCACCAACTTGCCGCCGTGGATCCTGGCGAAGTACGCCTCGACGGCGAGCTTCTCGGACAGCGACCGCACCCTCCGAACGGCCTTCTTCATATCCTCCTGTTGTTTTGATTCCAGTTCGAACGGCAGCACGAACAGACGCTCGCTGTAAAACGCGCAGTTTTCGTGTGCGATCAGGATCACACGTTCCAACCCGTGCACCTTTACCAGGAACCGCAGTTGCTCCATCACTGCCTCTTCTTCCCGATAAGCGGCACAATGCCCGGCCAGACATGCCGCTCCGCCCGGCACGGCGACACGGTCATAACGCGGCAGAAGTAACCCGTTGTGCAGAAGATCGTCGCATTGCTCCCCAAAGCGTCCGTCGCTACAGTAGACGGCCGCCGCCCCGATACGACGAACATCGAACGGCAGGGAACTCTCAAAGAATCGGATGTCGATGCTTGGCTCTTCTCGCGGCCAGAGTCGCCGGATGGAATCTATCCCCTGAGAAAATCCGCCAGCATCAGGCCCAGACATGCCATCTGCCACGTCGCCCCTCCTGAAAAGGAACCACCCGATATCGGCTGAAACCCAGGCAACCGACAATCTCAGAATATCACCACTTCACGGCGACGCAAGACAGACAGCCTCAGACGCCTCAGGCCCAAGAGCAACATGACCGTCGATGCACATTCATGCCCGTGGGGAAGTCCCTCGGTCTGTTCAGCCTCTTGTCCACCCATCCAGGGGCTGTTCTGCAACGGGAATGTCGAGCTCCCAGGAAGGGTAAACACGCACGGTCAACTCAGTACTCGCTGAAGTGCTTTGCCCGCTCTTCGGGGGTCCCCATGAAGTCCTCCGTGAGCTCGTTGAGCACATACACCTCGACCCGCGAATTGTACATCCGCTGGGTCGGATCGGCCTCAATCGAGAACGGCTCGTAAGCCCCCCCTTGGCTCAGGCGGATCCGTTCTGGCGTGATCCCCTTCTCCACCAGAAAGTCCATCGCCCTACGGCAACGGGCGTAAGAGACTTGCCAGGGGTCGTTCCCGTCCCCTCCCCCCGACGGCGAACCTCGCGTCGCATGCCCTCGGATCTCAACCTTCTGCGGTTTGCCCCGAAGCATGTCGCTCACCTGTGTCAACTGATCCTTGGCCTTCTCGTCCAGTTCGCTCCCCCCCTCAGCGAACACGATCACCGTCCCCACCCGGCGACGGTCGCCCGCATGGATCATCAACAGGCCCGAATCGTCCCCCCGTTCCTTGGCCGACTTGTCACTCGTCGCGTCGGCTGCCTTGTGTACCTTCGATGAACCGGTTTCCGGTGCATCCTTGGGACGGGAAGGAGCCAGCGACGAGCCGACCGGTTGACCTGGCTTGTTCGGTCGCAGCATCGGCGAACCACCACCCCCAAGCAGCGATCCGCTCGGTGGGTTCTCGAAATATTCGGCAACGGCCTCTTTCACGTCCTGGCCCTGAGCCGTGATCCACATCACCATGAAGAATGCCATCATCGCGGTCACAAAATCCGCGTAGGCCACCTTCCATGCTCCGCCACCTGCACCTGCCATGGGACTGATTCCTCGCTGAACTCTGCCCTATTCTGCTCGTGCGTCAGGACGCATCGATTTGCCTGAGCCACTCATCCAACTCGTCCTGCGTGGGGCGGTACTCCGCCGCCACGCCGCGCCGCGCTCGCTCCAGTGCAACCTTGGGCGCCAATTCTCCCAGAAACCCCGGCATCACCGCGGCGATGATCTCCAGAAAGCTGATTTCACCCCCATTGATAAACTCCAAACGCACGGCCAACGGCCCAATAACCCCATACGAAAGCAGAATTCCCAGGAATGTCCCGACCAGCGCCGCACCCACCTTCTCGCCGACCTCTTCCACGGGTCCGTCGATCGCACCCATCGTGATCACGATTCCCATCACCGCCGCCACGATACCAAAACCAGGCAACGCATCGGCCGTTTTCGCCAGCACCGAGGTTGTGGCGTGATGCTCCTCTTCTACCAGTCGGATGTCGGTCGCTAACAGACGCGGGAGATCGTCGGGCTTAACGGTGCCCTCGGCGATCGGCGTCATCGCACTAACCAGGAAATGCATGGCATGGTGGTTACGCACAAAATTCGGAAAGCTCGTGAAGATGGTGCTGGTGCCCGTCTCCCTCAAGTGCGGCTCCAGGGCCATCAGCCCGTCCCGGCGGGCCACTCGAAGCAGGCTGTAGAGAAGCTTGAACATTTCCTCGTACGCCTTCTTGTTGTACGGTGTCCCTTTCAGGCACTGCACCATGCCGCGTATCAGGTCCGTCAGAACCTTCTTCGGCGACATCAGTATCAAAGAACCCAAGGCCGCCCCGCCGATTGTCACGAACTCGGAAGGGTGAATGAGCGCATGGAGGTTTCCGCCAGCCATGGTGAATCCCCCCAAAACCGCGCCGATCACCACGATCCAGCCAACTATGACAATCATCTTCAAACTCCAGCTTGGTAACTCACAAACCGGCAGGCTCAATCGAATGTCACGGCCAGGCGATTCTCTCGCCCCTGATCGCGATTTGCCGTGGGCGAACGTTGCCGCTTGCGCTGCCCCCTCCATGCAGATTTTCCGGGCCAATCCATGTTCCCATGGATTGCCGCGGACTTCTGCTAGAGGTATATAGCACGCAGATTCTCTCCGGCGGTCGTGAAATCATTGCGGAAAGCGACGCGCGTCTCGATTGTGCCAGTCGTACCGGGTGCGCGGTCGCGCCGCGAGAACCACCACATTGCGGGCCAACCACCCCTCTGGTATTTGCCCGCGTCGCCGGACGTAGCCATCAAGCTCCGCCGTATTTGCCCCTGAGGGCGTCTACCGCGATTCTCGCCCCAGGGCAGAGCTCACCCGGTGGAGTTGCTCCACGGATCCCTCTGCCATTGTACCCTCCTGGTAGATGCCGACATTGAAGGTCATCGGAGCCATGTGCTTGTTGCATGTCCGCACATACTCGGCGATCTGCTCATCGGTGTATAGTGGCGATGGTATCGGCGTGTCTGCTTCGGTGTGAACCCAACGGCGATCTTCCAGGCATGTCCAGCCAAACCACTGAAGGCCGCTTTCCAGATAGCGGCCTGCGGCAGGCGTATCGAGATGGACCAATTCCCCAGCCCAGTAGTCCTGATGGGTCGTGTACAAAAATGTCTCGTTCACTCCGGCGTTGTATGTCACCAGTCGACCGGGGTGCCCGGCCTTGGCGGCAACTGTGAACGTTTCCCACGGAAACTGGAAGCCGGTCATGTCGCTGGTGACGCTGTTGTGGGGCCCGCGGGGATCCAGCGAGTAGGGGCTGTCGAACCACCACGCCTTGATCCTGTCTCCGTAGCGGTTGCCCATCCACGCGATGATCTCCATCAAGTTCCCGGCAAACCGCTCCTTGCGCGGAGCATGGTAACCGACCGCCTGCTCCCAAGCCGCGTCCTGGTGATGATTGCACGAATGGTTGTAGTAGACCAGTAAATGCTTTCCTTGGGCCGCCAAGGCGCCGCCAAGCTCCCCGATCAGGTCGCGCTCGCTGGTGCGGCCTGGCAGGATCCGGTCCAGCACCGGATGAGGAACCGGTAACATCTGCAGGGCGTGGGCCGCCGTGAACAGCACGTAATCCGCCCCGGCATGCTCCACCCCCGCCAGGAACCCTTCCAGGTCGAAGTCGGAAACCGCCTTCTGAAAGAGCTTCGCCGGACCGCGGCGTGCGGCCGTCTGGGCAGTCCAGTGAACACCGATCCCAAGCCGGCAACGGGCAAGCCAGTCCGTATTCGCCCTTTCGTAGAGTGCACTGGCGGCCGCCCCGCTTTCATCGGCTGAACTTCGCCCTGACAT
>CAYSCH010000137.1:0-21000 GCA_964429355.1 uncultured Planctomycetaceae bacterium
CCTTATCGGCATTCACCTCTGGAGGGCTTGAGCTAATGTAGCGCTGTCATACTAGGCCCGCTCGTCAGCAAGACTCAATCCCAGAGGCAACATGGTTCCAATCTCCTTCCGTTACGCGTCTTCAGCAGGCGGCCGCAAGTAATGGTCGTCTGACCTACTGGGACGCCGAAGACCGCCAGTAGGTTCGCGAAAAAGCGCAGGACCGTCACGGGGGCACGTGATGGCCCTGTGAGGAGGCATTGGCGTCGCAACCTGCGCCTTTGTCAGCAGAAAACGATTTCGGCTATGCTAACTCCGTCTCGTACCACTTCCGCGTCTGAGTTATCCGGTCGCCTTGATTGGGTGGGAGGATTGCCGTTCAGAATCGTCAATCGACGCCACTTGAATCGCCCTCGACAGGGCGTACCCATTTCGAATTAAATGCACGCAGGAGCCGTTTTGGTGATGAAGACCGAAGTTGCTGACCCGTTGACCCTGTTTAGCCCAGCGACGCCTGACGCCGGCATATCGGAGAGCGATCCACCGTATTCAGTAGCAATTCAATCGCTCGAGAGATCAGAGGCCGCACGGTTCCCCGATAGTGAGCTTTCTGTTTTTGCCCATGTACTTGAGCATGAAGTGGCCCTCTATGAGCGTCGAGGCAGCCTCGCCGGACCACTGGCAATTCGTATGGGTGACAGAGTCCTCGTGGATCTCGCCGCTCAGAAGAGTCCCTCGCCGCTGCCTGAGTGGGTGGAAGAAGACGGCCTGCAATTTGTCACTTGTGATGCCAAGGGCGTCTTACTTGTGGAGAGCGATCGGGTATATCGTGCCCTGTTCGATAACCAGTCATGGCACGAAACGGGGCTGCTTCTGGCAACAGGATGTGGCCTGCCTCGCGCGCCGATGCGCCGAGTACTGCACCGACTTGAACGTCAATTCGGTTTGCCTGTGTACGTTCTTTCGGACAACGATACCTGGGGCTACTTTTTGCATTCGCTGCTCCGGCGTGGCGCCCTGTCCCCAGGTGTCCGAATGCCATACTTGGCCGTCGAAAACCTCCGGTACATCGGGCTTCGAGCGACATCCAACTGTCTCCTCAAAAGCGACAAGTTGTTTCAGCGGTCCTGGAAGCAGCATTGGGATGCGCGCCTGAGATGTTTGCGTCAGTATGACTGCTTTTCTTCAACAGAATGGCAAGCGGAATTCGACGCCTTTGAGGTTCAAAAGTACGCCAGGAGTCTGGAGGTGGCTCTCGATGTCCTGGGCTCACCGTGTCTCGTAGATATTGTCAAGGCTGCCTTGGACGCAAAACGGTGGATTGAGTAACGCTCCAAGCCTCGTCCCCGCTTGCGCCACAGGTGGGCGGCCTCTGCAACTCTGGGACGGTTGCTCGTGCACGCGGTGCCCCCTGGCCGCATCATTCCACCGTTTTTCCCCGTCCAGGGCCATTTCTTCCTCTTGACACGGAAAGTCATGGGGCATCGCCCGCCCATGGAGAGTGCTCGGCGCCGCTGACCTCCACCGGGGAAAGACCCGTCACGACTTGAAACTCGCTGTCGGGATCCCCGGGCGAACGACAAAGAGCCGTGACGCGATACAACCGGTATTCTCCGCGCCGCCCCCATCGCTCGACCTGCCGCATAAGAGGAGGTATGCTGGCTTGAAGATACACTCGCTGCCCGCAGCCCGTCTGAATGCGATTGGGTGGTCCCCCACAAACCACAAGAGGTTTCCAAACGTGCAAGACAGCAAATTCCAATGGCGTCTGTCTCGTTTCTATCTCCTGCCGGTTATCACCGTGACGCTGGCGGGTACAATTCTCGTCTGTCAGGCGGACTCGTCTGAGCCCGCTGGCCGAGCGCCCGCCAGGTATGAGCCGGCCGATGGAACAACCTATCACGGCCTGTGCCTGCCCGGTTCCTGGAATGCCGACCAATTTGCCGCCAACCTTGCCCAGTATCGCAAGGCCCTCGGCAATGGCCCGCCGCTGGTGCTGCACTCGTGGTTCGCCCACTGCCAGGAGCAGGGAAAATGGCGGACCTGGCACTGGATGAATGAGACGCCCGACGGAGGGCGATGCGCCGGACCGGCCGAGTCCTACGCCGAGCTCAGCCGCAAACACGGCCTGGTTCCCGTCATTGCCTGGACTTGGATGGAGTACCCAGACCAGGGGCGGTCGCCACGACTCCAGGATCTGGTTGCCGGCAACTACGACTGGTATCTGGACGACTGGATCAAGGGATTGAAGGAGTTCCGCGACCCGGTCTTCATCCGCCTGAGTCACGAGATGGACGGCGATTGGTATCCCTACTCCGAAGGCTACAAGAAGGAGCCCGCCCGCAACACGGCCGCCGACTACGTCGCGTACTGGCGATACGTGGTCGACCGTTTCCGAAAGGCGCAGGTCACCAACGTGGCCTGGGTCTGGTGTGTGAACGGTGACCGGAGCGGCGGGAAGGATTGGCCCGATTACTACCCGGGCGATGAGTACGTCGACTGGCTGGCGATCGACGTCTACAGCTCGCGCAATCCGCGGGAAGTCATCGAGCCGTTCCTTGAACTCTACGGGAAAACCCGCAAACCGATCATGATTCCCGAGGGGGGCACAGGTCCCGAACAGACCCAATGGAACAAGCGATACGCCGGGGATGCGGCCTGGGTGAAGGAACTGTTCGACGTTGTCGAGACTACGCCTCAGCTCAAGGCGATCTGCTGGTTCCAGTGGGGAAAAGAGTGGAACGTAGAGCGCGACGCCGCTCAGTTGGCCGAGTACCAGCGCCGCATTCGGGGGGATCGGTATGGAGTTCCTTTCTCCAACCGTCCAGAGTGATTTAGCCACTTCAGGCAAGCCTGCGTTTCCACTTTCGTGCAGTGTTCGCATAAGGTCCTTCAGCGATGCCGCGATATCCACACGTCGAAAGCGTGTTCTTCTTCAAACTGATATCCTGGGATGAACGGTACCGCGATCGAGCGTCCATTGGGGATCTGCTTGAACGATACACGGCAGTGTCGGGGCGCCGTTTTCTGGGCTATCGTGGCGCGCGTGCCCTCCTTTCCGATATCGAATACGCCGACATACCCGCACTGTTTCGGCCGGACGTGTCCAAGAACTCTCATAACTTCCTGTTCGGCGATCCCCTCGTGAGCATATCCGTCACCTGGGAGGACCCCGACTGGGTCGAGACCGTGTCCTCACTAAACCGTATGACAGTCATGGGTAGAATGGCCACTGGCAGTCTCCTTACGGCGGAGACGGAGTTTCTCCATTGGATCGATGGAACCTCTGCTTTCTGGGGCGAGCTCAATGTTACGGCAATCACCGGCAGCCTTACCTTTTCCGGTCTCAACCAGCACTTGCTGTGCATGCCTAAATTCGGGACAGTCAACTTCCTTGGGCCCGACTATGTCCGGTTTCTGGGAGAAGACAACCTGGCAACTGCTGGATTCGCTTCCATCGAGCCACATGGCGACGGCCTCGTCACACGAATCGCGGCCGACTGCCAACACGAATTCTCTGCCGTCCAGAATTCAATCTGTGAGAAACTCGGTGGAGACCGCATCTTCAAGAAGTGGGGCTCTGATGACAAACCGAAATTCGAAGGAATGTATCAGCACGTTCTGCGCCACCGTGCCTCTGTTCCGCCGATGGAGTTCAGGGTCACTGCCCGAGGCCTGAAGAAACGGCCGATCAAGCCGGAAAAGGCGAACCCAGTGGCGAGGCCGGGTTGAGCGGAGGTTCCATGTGAAGATACTAGGCTATGTGATATCGATCCTGCTGGCGACGGCCAGTTTGCTGGCAGAAGCCTACGAGCCCGAACTGCCGCCGATGACCGGCGAGGGCACGCCGGCGATTCTGACTGTGACGCCCAACGCACCGGCGGTGCCACAATTCGGCAAGTTCGAGCTGACCATCGATCTGGCGGCCACCTACGACAATCCCTTCGACCCGGAGCAGGTGGACCTGACCGCCGAGTTGGCGACCCCGGCGGGAAAACACGTCGTCGTGCCCGGCTTCTTTTACCAGCCCTATCGGAACCGCAGTCCGGGCGACGATTCCCGGCGGCCCCTCCTGGAGCCCGCGGGCGAACCGTGCTGGATGGTCCGCTTCACGCCGACCGAAATCGGAAAGTATGACTACGTCGTGCGCCTGCAAAACCGGTTCGGCAAGGTGCAGGGCGACGTTCGCTCGCCCCCGGGTACCTTCATGACCCTGCCGTCCAACTCGCCCGGCTTCATCCGCGTCTCCCGCGCAAACCCGCGATACTTCGAGTTCGACAACGGGCAGCCCTTCTTCGCCGTCGGACAGAATCTCCAGAACGATTGGCCGTACTACGACCACTCGCGGCGGCTCGCGCAGGGCGGGGCCAATTGCGCTCGGGTCTGGACGTTCTGCCATTGGACCTGGCTGGAGTGGACGTTCAAGACCGGGCTGACGTGGGCCGGACCCGGCGACTGGATGCGATCCTACGCCGGCGCCGGCCGCTACAACCAGCGGATCGCCTGGATCGCCGACGACTGTCTCGAACGATGGACTCGCGACGGCCTGTTCGTCATGCTCTGCCTCGGCAACGCCACCGGTGGCGGCGAGCTGTCGATGGAAAAAACCGACTCGTACGGCTCGTGGAACGGGCATCCCTACAATCTGGCCAACGGCGGGTTCCTCGATGATCCCAGCCTCTTCTGGACCGACCAGCACGCACGGCAACTCTATCGGCAGCGACTCCGCTACATTCTCGCCCGTTGGGGATACAGCCCCCAGATCTGGGCCCTGGAGTTCTGGAACGAACTTGGCGAGGCGCGGCCGGAGATTGTCGCCTGGCATCGGGAAATGGCCCAATATGTTCGTGAGCTCGACCCGAACCGGCACCTGCTTACGACCAGCACGTGGCAAGGCAATCTCGACAAGTTTGCCGCCATGTGGGACCTGCCCGAGATGGACTTCACCCAGGGGCATCACTACGGGGCCCTCCCGGGTATGACCGCCCGGATCGCCGAGCACCTCGCCCGTTGGCCCAAGCCCTATCTCAACGGCGAAGGGGGCGGGCCGCCGGCAAAAGACGAGCGCGGGGAAAGTCTCGATCCCGGCTCGATCGAGTTCCACAATTCCCTCTGGGCGCCCCTGGCCATGGGCTCGGCAGGAACAACTCTCCCCTGGTGGTGGCGAGAACGGATCGAGCCCCAAAACCTTTTCTCTCACTACCGCGCAGTGGCCCGTTTCGCCGGCGACGTGCCGTGGAACCGCGTCCAGTTCCGCCCGGTTCAGCTCCGATCGATCACGCTCAGCGGCGACTCCCCCAACACACAATTCTCGCCTGTACTGATCGCCCCCATCGGGGCCGACTGGGGGAGCCTCCCGCGGGCGAGCCGGTTCCGCGTCGAGGCCGATGGCTCGGTGGCCGGGGGCCAGCGTCTCTCGGGCGAGTTGTTCGGCAACGCCCCTGGCCGCCGCCAATGGCGCAAGCCGCTTGTGTTCGAGGTCGATTTTCCCCACCCCGGTCGATGCCTCGTGCATGTGGAATCGGTCTCCCACGGGACGCTGGAAGTGCGGCTCGACGGGCATGTTGTGCTGGAACAGAAGTCGCCGGGGCCGCTCTGGGTCGACGTGCCCGCTGGTCCGCACGCGATCACCCTCGATAACACAGGGAGCGACCTGGTACGCTTCGACTGGATTCTGCTGACCAATTATCGCGACCCCCGGCGCTATCCCGACCTGGACATTTTCGGCCAGACAAACGATGATCTTGCCATGCTCTGGATTCACAATCGGCTCAACCAATGGCCCTTCCAGGCGGCGGGCATCGAAGCCCCGGCGGTCGGGCCGGCGATGGCAGAGATCCTGGTCGCCGGCGACGCCCGCTACCAGGTCGAGTGGTGGGACACGCGAACGGGGCTTGCCACACACACCGAGAGTATCGAGTCGCGAAGTGGCGTACTTTCCATCCCCATCGCTCCGGTGACGCATGACCTGGCGTGCAAGATCAAGAGTGAAGCCGTTCCGCACCCTGTTGATCTTGACCGGCGAAAGGAATCACGCAAGGCCATTCAGCCACCAATACTCATATCGCGAGGATTGCGATGAAACCCAATGTCTTATTCGCCCTGATAGTGCTCGGTGCGGCGTCCGCGTCCAGTGGCGACGAACTCCGGATTCTGAAGCAGATTCCGGACCCATTCGGATCCCCCCGCCCGGCCCCCGCAGCCACGGATGTGCCCGTTAACACCAGCTTTTTCATTCAGATCGGATTTCAAGACAAGAATGCCACCGACGCCGTCCTGGCCGACAGCGTCGTTGTGCGACTCCGTTCCGCCACGTCGCCGGAAGCGGAACTCCTGAGCCGCGGTTCGCGTTTCGCCGAGGGCTACACCGGGAGCATCGCACCTGGTCGTGGCCCAGCTCCGTCGATGGCCATCAACATCGATGGCGGCCCCGGATTGCAGCCGGCAACTGCGTACACCCTCTCCGTGGAAGCTCGCTCGCGATCCGGCGCGGTACTGACCGCCGACAAAGCATCGTGGCAATTCACGACGGCCGACAAGACGACTTCGCACCAGTTGCAGTTTGCCCTCGATTTGTCGGACAAGCCTGCGATCTGGACCGGGGGCTTCTTCACGGGCTTCTGCAAACCGAGCTTCTGCACGAGCGCATCGAATCGCATTCCGGGTTATGAACTGATGCAGAGCATCCGCCGCGACTCGCCTCGCGCGTGGAGTCTGCAGCGAGATTTTTCCCCGACCACCATGGGCCATCAGCCGGCGTTTCTGGACGTGGGGCCTCCCAATGTCGTTCGCGAGCGAGAGACCCGCCGCATCCTGTCCATCGAGCCGCAGGACGCTGGTGTGTTGCTGCAAGTCGAGGATTTTTTCGGCCACGAGCAATATGGCATCCCACGAGGTCGGGCGCTCGCGCCGGACTACCATCCGGGCGACGAGGTCCTCATTGCCGATGGAATTCATGACGCACGCGCGAAGGTACTGCGAATCGTTGCCGACTCGCCCGAGTTGCGGACGCTGCTGGTCAGTTCGTTCGAGACGCCGGCGGAAGGCTGGAAAATCGAGTATTCTCGCCCCTTGCCGGTCAAGGAAGATCCCAACGCGCCGGGACTGTTCCCTCCCGGAGGATGCTACCTGCGAAAGCACTCCCCTGCGGGCACTCCCCATTACTATTGGGGCCGTTTGGACAAGGAATGGGACATCGCCGTGCAGCAATTTGGCCGCCGGATCGTCGTGAACTTCGCCGACGCCCCCGGCGATCTTGCGATCGACGGCCGTTCATGGACCTACCCGAAAGATTACCTTGAGCTTCACCAGGTCGTTCACGCCTACACTTCACACTTGATCGAGCGGTATGGCGACGCGAGTCTCGCGTTCGTTTGGAGCATCTTCAACGAGCCCGACCTGGCCGCGGCCTTCTGGCGCAGCAGCAACTGGGACGAGTTGCAGAAGTTCTACGACTATGCGACCGACGCCGTCTTGCGAAGTTTCGAGGATCACGGCTACGACTCGCAACGCGTCTTCATCGGTGGATTGGAAATCGGCGCCATCTGGGGCACGAACATCGAAGGACCGATTCTCAAAACTTTCCTCGGTCACTGTTCGCCGACCGCAACCTGCGAGGGAGAACTGCAGCTCAATGCCGCATTCGGCGATACCCGCCTGGATGGCCGGCGATCGCGACGAGTCGAAGACTTGTGCCGGGCCCACAATGGCAAGGGAAGTCCCTGCGACTTCATCTCGGTGCACACCTACAACTCGGCACCCATGACCGCGGCCAAGCTGCGCCGTGCGAAGGAACTTGCGTTGGAAGTGGATTCCGAGTACTTTGCGGATATGTGGGTCAACTCGTTCGAATCCTGCCCGGATTGGGCGCCGCCGCCCGATGCGGCCGCTGCCGACAGCTATCTCGGTAGCGGGTACTTCTCGACATGGTGCGCCGACGTGGCACGCCGCGGATTGGAGGCCGCCGCGAAGGATCCGCGTTACGCATTTGGCGAAACGATCCTGACCTTCTGGCCCTGGCCCAACAGCAACTTTCGCGGACATAACGGAGCCACACAGGTCATCGGCGTCGACGACAATGGCGACGGGCGCAAGGACCGCGACGAAACGATCGCGCTGCCGATCCTGCGTTTCCTCGGCCTCCTGGCGCGGATGGAGAATCGCTACTGGGTCCTCCCGGAACAAGTCATCGGCGGCCACGTGGTCTCCGGATTCGCTTCTCAGGACGATCGCGCCTTGTTCATTCTCATGTACTCGCACGACCCCGCCGACGTTCAGGCTCGCTCGCAGGCCGAATTCGCCGTCGAACTGGAGTTGAAGGGGCTGACCTGGACCGAGGCCGGCGTGAGCGAGTATCGGTTTGACAAGGACCATAACTCCTACTTTCACCTCGGCCGCCAGTTGCGCGATCAGGCCCCTGTGGCGTCGAAGATCCGCCGTCCGAATGCTGAGCAGGCGGCAAAGCTGCTGGCGGGTTTCTCCAACACCGATCCCGCCGTACAGCTTGCGGCCGTGAAAGAAGCCGCCGCCTACGACGAACTGCCCGAGTCGATTCTGGGAGCCGCATTTCAGTTGCACCAGACAACGAAGGACGAAGACATTCGAGCGACGATCGAGGAGGCCGGGAAACGGATCATGACGTGGCAGCCCGGCTTTGATCCGGTACAAGTGGCACCCGTCAAGGAGTTGTCCCAACTTCAAGTCACCGGCCAATCCCAGCTCCATGCCGACGCAACCGGTCGAGTCCGTCTCCAGATCCCCGTCGCAGGCAACGGCGCGAATTTTGTTGTGATCGAGAAGCGTCGCCCCGATTGATGTTTAGGATTCGCAACAGTGGCTGCACGCAGAGCGAGGTGCAGGATATGAAATCGATCTCCGTTGTCTTGAGCTTCCTGACCAATCCTGGTCGGCGTCGAAATCTCCTCGTGCTCGGCCGGCTGGTCGTCATGTTCGCGTTGCTCGTGCTCCTGTTCACCGTCGCCTTCCACTACGTAATGGCCTGGGAGGGACGCCAGTTCAGTTGGGCCACCGGCGTCTACTGGGTGCTCGTCGTGATGTCGACCCTCGGCTTCGGCGACATCACCTTCCATTCCGATCTGGGGCGGATCTTCTCCGTGGTCGTGTTGCTCTCCGGCACCGTCTTCATGTTGGTCCTCCTGCCCTTCATGTTCATCCAGTTCTTCTATGTTCCCTGGATGGAAGCCCAGGCCGCGGCACGCGCCCCTCGCACGCTCTCCCCAAAGACCGCCGGGCATGTCATCCTGACCGGGCTCGACGCGGTTGAGGCCGCTCTGATCCGCCTCCTCATCCGCTCCCAGAAGGCCTACGTCATCCTGGTCGCCGACCTGACCGAGGCGCTGCGGCTCCATGACGAAGGATATCGCGTCATGCTCGGAGACCTCGACGATCCGAATACCTACAACCGTGCGCGCGTCGACCAGGCGGCACTCGTCGTCACCACACGGTCAGACACCACCAACACCAACGTGGCGTTCACCGTCCGGGAGATTTCCGCCTCGGTGCCGATCGCAGCAACCGCGTCTTCGGCAGCTTCCGTAGACATCCTGCAATTGGCGGGCTGCAACCGCGTGCTGCAGTTCCACGAGATGTTGGGCCAGGGCCTGGCCAGGCGAATCCTCGGACAGGATGCCAAGACACACGT
The DNA here is from genome assembly GCA_964429355.1 of uncultured Planctomycetaceae bacterium. Taxonomy (GTDB): domain Bacteria; phylum Planctomycetota; class Planctomycetia; order Pirellulales; family Thermoguttaceae; genus JAAYAY01. The sequence continues at coordinate 9,641 of CAYSCH010000137.1, forward strand.
CATCGGCCAATTCGGCGAACTCCTCATCGCCGAAGCCGCTGCCATGCACACCCCGCTCGTCGGCCGCAGCTTGCGCGACATCCGCCTTCGCGATCATGCCAACGTCAACGTGGTCGGCGTCTGGGACCGCGGCCATTTTCAAATCGCCGGCCCCGAAACCCAGATCCAGGCAACCTCGGTTCTCGTCCTCGCCGGTTCGCGCGAGCAGCTCGATGCCTACGACGCCTTGTTCTGCATCTACGAACAGAGCGAGAAGCCGGTTGTCATCATCGGAGGTGGTCTGGTGGGACGGGCAGTCGCCGCCACCCTCCAAGAGAAAGGAATCGATTACCGGATTATCGACCGGCAACCCAAACGCCTGCCCAACCCCGAGAAGACCATCTCGGGAGACGCGGCCGAGCTGGAGGTGCTGCAGAAAGCCGGTATTATGGAAACCGGCTCGGTGGTCATCACCACCCACGACGACGACATGAACGTGTACCTCACCATCTACTGCCGCCGCTTGCGCCCGGACATCCATATTCTGGGCCGCGCAAACCTGGAACGAAACACCTCCACCCTGCATCGTGCCGGGGCCGACTTCGTCATGTCCTATGCCAGCATGGGCGCCAATGTGTTGTTCAACTCGCTCGAATCCGCCAACATCCTCCTCCTGGCCGAAGGGCTCGACGTCTTCCGCATTCCCATGCCCGCGACTCTCGCCGGACATTCGCTGGCAGATAGCCGCATTCGGGAAACCAGCGGGTGCAACGTCGTCGCCGTCGTCGAGGAGGGCTGCTTCCAGGTCAATCCCGACGCCCGCCGACCGCTCCCTGCCGATGCCGAACTGGTCGTGATCGGCGACGTTGAGTCGGAAACTCACTTCTTCACCAAGTTCGATCTGTAGCGTTCCTGGCCTGAGGTGCCACGATTCCTCTGCCCCCGCTGGAGCGGCACTGGTCGCCTCCCTTGCGCGCCGGGGCTCTCGTCAGCCTGGTTTGGAGTACCATCAGCCGGGCAGGCACAACAAGACCAACCCGTGAGCCCCTGACCGAACCGGCCCCTCCACTTTACAGTCCTCCTCCTATGCTGCATCATGAACTGTCACAGCGCAATTTCCTCGAAAACCTGTTATCTCCTTGAGGTTACGGCCGACTATGAGCGACCAACCTAAACCGGCGGATCAAGGTCGGCAGTTCTCCATCCCGGTGGCAGATCGAGTACGGCGGCTTCCTCCCTACCTCTTCGCCCGCATCAACAAACTGATGTACGAGAAGCGACGGGCGGGGGAAGATGTCATCGATCTGGGCATGGGAAATCCGTCCGACCCCCCCGAATCGTTGGTTATCGACAAGCTGGCCGAAGCCGCCCGCGACCCCAAAAACCACGGCTATAGCCACGCCCAAGGCCTGGCCAGCCTTCGCCGCGAAGTGGCCAGCAAGTACTTCAAACACTACGGTGTCCGGCTCGACCCCGAGAGCGAGGCCCTGGTCTGCCTCGGCTCCAAAGATGGCTTCAGCCACATGTGCCTGGCGCTCATGGGCCCTGGGGATACGGCCATCGTTCCCGCCCCCAGTTATCCGGCCCACGTCTATGCGGTTGCACTGGCCGCCGGCAACGAGATCCTGCTCGATGTGGCGGATCCGGAAAAGTACCTTTCCAACGTGGCCTTCACCTGCCAGCACCTCTATCCGAAGCCCAAGCTGCTGATCGTCAACTTTCCCCACAACCCGTCGGCGACCACCGTGGAACCGGAGTTCTACGTGGATGTGGTCAAATTGGCGAAGAGATACGGCTTCCTGGTCATCAGCGATTTCGCCTACGGCGACGTGGCCTTCGACGGCTACAAGCCCCCCAGTTTCCTCTCCACCCCCGGCTCCAGGGAACTGGGAGTGGAATTCTCCACCATGAGCAAGGGCTACAACATGGCCGGCTGGCGGGTGGGGTTCTGTGTGGGGAACTCGGAGATGATCCGCGCCCTCTCCACCATCAAGAGTTACTACGACTACGGTATGTTTACGCCGATCCAGATTGCCGCCATCATGGCCCTCCGCCACACCGATGCGGCCGTTGAACGCCAGGCCATGGTGTACCAAGGACGTCGCGATGTCCTTTGCGACGGGCTGGAGCGGCTTGGTTGGCCCATCACGCGCCCCCGAGCAACCATGTTTGTCTGGGCCAAGATGCCCGAAGAGTGGGCCAGCCGCATGTCGTCGATCGATTTTGCCATGAAACTCCTCGAAGAGGGGGATGTCGCGGTCAGTCCCGGGGCTGGATTCGGTCCAGCGGGAGAGGGGTATCTGCGGATGTCGCTCGTAGAAAACGAAGAACGACTTCGCCAGGCGGTTCGCCAGATTGGCCGCTGCCTGGGACGAGCTTGAGACTCCGGATCCAGCAGACAAGTTCAGGGAAGTCCCTGGCACCGGCTTCGGACCAGGATGGAATTCTGGATCCACCCCGGGGGGAGCCCGTAGCTCTCGGCGGGGCCCTTGCTACAATTCCAAAAAAATCGAGGGCTCTCGATCGCCGGCACGAGAGCCCTCCAAGTATCGGCTGAAAGAACAGTTGAAGTAGGGAGTTCGCCTGTGCATAGACCCACAGCCGCTAGAACCCTATCGGGTGCTGTTCTGCCGTTACTTTATCGCAGTCGGCAGCGGCACTCACTTTGCCACCCTGCAAACGTACAAACCACAGAGCCGTCTCCGTTCCATCCTCCGGCAACCGATCAGTTAGCCCAACCTACTTTTTTTCAGCGCACCGCCAGAACATGAGTCGAACCGCAAAGCTTGCACTCGAGGATGGAACCGTATTCACCGGAGAAGCCTTCGGGGCCCAGGGCGAAGTCGATGGTGAGGTCTGTTTCAACACCTCGATGACCGGGTACCAGGAGATCCTTACCGATCCAAGCTATCGGGGACAGATCGTCGCCATGACCTATCCGGAAATCGGCAACTACGGCATCAACGCCGAGGATGTCGAGAGCGGCAAACCCCACCTGGCCGGATTCATTGTCAAGGAGCAGAGTCGGCGGGCGAGCAATTTCCGCTCCGACGGCCGTCTCAACGATTTCCTCACCCGCTACGGAATTGTGGGAATCGAGGGAATTGACACACGGGCACTCGTTCGCCGGCTGCGGATTCGGGGTGCCATGAACGGTGTCCTCTCGACGACCGATCTGGACCACAGTAGTCTGGTTGCCAAGGCAAAGGCCAGTCCCGGACTGGTGGGCCGCGACCTGGTACGGGAGGTGGTCCCCGAGGAGGCTGTCTCCTGGGATCAGCCGCTCAACCGCTGGGCGAAGCTCAACGGAGCCCTCCCGACCGTGGTCGACCAGAGCGCTCCCCACGTGGTCGCTCTCGACTATGGAATGAAATGGAATATCGCCCGGCACCTTTTCGACATGGGTTGCCGGGTGACCATCCTTCCCGGCACGGCCACGGCCGACGAGGTGCTGGCGAGGAAGCCCGACGGCGTTTTCCTCTCCAACGGCCCGGGTGATCCCGAGCCGATCACCTACGCCCAGCAGACCATTGGGAAACTGCTGGGGAAGACCCCGATCTTCGGCATATGCCTCGGCCATCAGCTCCTCTGCCTGGCCGCCGGAGCCAAGACCTTCAAACTCAAGTTCGGACACCGCGGGGCCAACCAGCCCGTGCAGAATCTTCTCGATACGCGGGTTGAGATCACCTGCCAGAACCATGGTTTTGCTGTCGACGGAAACAGCTTGCCAGACGACCTGGAGGTGACCCACATTAACCTGAACGACGACACGATTGAAGGAGTGCGCCACAATCGGTTCCCTGCGTTCAGTGTGCAGTATCACCCCGAAGCATCCGCCGGGCCTCACGACAGCAATTACCTGTTTGCACAGTTCAAGGAGATGTTGGGATAACTCACATGGAAGCATCACTTAAGAAGGCAATCGACGACCGAAGCGCCAAGATTGGCATTATCGGACTCGGGTACGTGGGGTTGCCGTTGATCCGGGCCTTCATCGCAGCCGGCTACAAGACAATCGGCTATGATGTCGATCAGTCCAAGGTAGACTCGCTTCTGGCGGGCAAGAGCTACATTGGCCATATCTCGTCCGAGTGGATCGCGAAGATTGTCGGCGACGGCTCGCTGGAACCCACGGCCGACATGAGTCGACTGGCAGAAGCCGACGCGCTCTTGATCTGCGTTCCCACGCCCCTGAGCGAAAGCCGGGATCCCGACCTGTTCTACGTCGAATCAACCACTCGCAGTATCGCCGAGACGTTGCGGCCCGGCCAGCTCGTCGTTCTGGAAAGCACGACCTACCCCGGCACGACACGCGACGTGATGCTGCCGATCCTGGCCAAGAGCGGGCTGACCGTGGGCGAGGATTACTTTCTGGCGTACAGTCCCGAGCGGGAAGATCCGGGTAACCCCGATTTCTCGGCCGGCGGAATTCCCAAAGTCGTGGGCGGGCTCGAGCCGGCCAGCGGTCGCCTGGCAGAAGCGCTCTACAGCCAGGCCGTCGTGCGGATCGTGCCGGTTACAAGTTGCGAGGCGGCCGAAGCCTGCAAGATCCTGGAAAACACCTACCGTTCGGTCAACATCGCCATGGTCAACGAGCTCAAGGTTCTTTTCGACCGGCTCGGGATCGACGTCTGGGAAGTGATAGGCGCGGCCAAGACCAAGCCATTCGGATTCCAGGCATTTTACCCCGGCCCGGGCCTTGGCGGGCACTGCATTCCCATCGATCCTTTCTACTTGAGTTGGGTCGCGCGGCGTCACGGGATGAACACGCGATTCATCGAACTGGCCGGCGAGATCAATACGAGCATGCCTCAGTACGTGGTCCACAAGGTGGCCGATGCCCTGAACGAGATCGCCAAGCCGGTCCGGGGCAGCAAGATCTGTGTCCTCGGGGTGGCCTACAAGAAAGACGTCGACGATCCCCGCGAGAGTCCGTCTTTCGAGCTGATGAAGCTGCTCCTGGCATCCGGGGCCGACTTGACCTACAACGATCCCCACGTGCCTGCGCTCCCCTCGATGCGGCATTACGATCTGCCCGAGATGTGCAGCTCCGAGCTCACACCCGAGTTTCTTGCCGCCCAGGATTGCGTGCTGATTGCCACCGATCACTCGGCCTACGACTACGCCTACCTTGTGAGGCACGCCTCGCTGGTCGTCGACACGCGCAACGCCACCGCTGGCGTAACCCAAGGGCGGGAAAAGATTCGAAAGGCGTAGGGCAGGATCCGATCGCCGCGCGAGGGACCTTGCCGACCCAACGCGGCTGCGACATCTGGGCGAGCCTCTGCGGGCCAGGCAAGAGGGCCGTGCCCCGATGGTGCCTCGTTTCGCCGTCAATCAAAAATCAGGTATCCAAACTCCTCCGGCCTGATCTGCTCCCCGCTGGTCGTGCTCCACCCCTCCAGCCCAACCCCGGGAATGATCCGGCGCAGGCCCAAGGCCCACACGCTATGCGCCGTCGGATAGCTCCCGGTGAGCTGGTCCATCGGGATCGCCGCCTCCGCCGTCCAGCACTGCTTGTCTTCGTCGGAAGCCACGAACCAGGTCGGATTCCAGGTCGCATCCCCCCAACAACTCTCGCTCACATAGCCCCGGCAGTCGACCGTCAACTGGTAGTAGGTGGCGAAGTCGCGATCGATATCGAGGAACAATTCGACCCGGTCGCGTGTCGACAGGTCCGGATCCCGCGGCCGGATGCCCCGTACTCCCGAATAATCCGCGCCGCGGACGCACGGGCAGCGCACGGCGAGATAGAGAAAGCCGTCGTCGTAGGCGAGCATGGCCGTGGCCACCGGCGGTTCGTCGGTGCCGGTTGGGCCGGAGGCCTCTTCATCCGTGCTGAGAGGGCGACCGGAGGGCTCCTGGCGCGGAGCATCAGGGCTGTTGTTCGTGAGTCTTAGGGCTTTCGCCCGTTCCCACACGGCGTCGTCCAGACGCCCGTCCAGATGCGGCTTGGTGGGCGCGATCACGCAGTTGACAACCTGCTTGGGCGGCACACCCGTGGGCTGGTTCATCCAGCGTTCGCCCTGGGCACAGGCCCACCAGTCGTCCTGGGTCGTGCTGCGCTGAAGAACCATCAGGTAGCGTTCGGCCTGCGTCGGATAGCCTCGCTTCCGATCGGCAACGGCCAGCGGAAACCGCACCGAGGGCTCGGCATACAGGTCGGGCAGGACACGCTCGATCGTCTTGCCGATGGTCGTCGCAAGCTGCTGGCGGCTTTCCAATTGGGCCGCGTCGATCGACGGGGCCGAGGCCTGGTGGATCGCAAACGGCCCGTCTTGATCGGCCTCCCACGTGGCAGCGGCGACGCCCTCGGCGAACTTCTTCGGGTCGACGGCTCGTGTTTCGATCTTCTGTGCCGTGAGACGCTGTGTTCCCTGAACTCGCCAGGCCGCCTCGTCGCTCACGTAATACTGAACCAGCCACCGCAGCGCCGACCGCGCCAACGGATGCGTGGGATAGCGGTTGGCCAGACGCTCGAACATGCTCTGGGCCATCGGCCACTGGCCGGCGGTGAAGTAGGTCTGCGCCATGTGATGGAGAACGGAGGCCGCCATGTCGTCGTCAAGACCGCGCGTGAGTTCCTCGCTTTGGGCCAACAGGTTCATGCCGGTGGGCGAGTCGGCCCCCGCCTGTCTGACAATTGCCTGCGTATGGCGCCGCTGCTCGGCCATCTGGCGGATTTGTTCGAGATTGGCAGGGGGCGGATCGCTCAACTGCCGCCGCGCATCGCCCCCAGGGGGCAGCATGATCCCCGTAAAGAAATCCTCCTCGCCGCCGTGTCCCGAACGTTCGTCAACCAGCAGGGAGAACCCCAGAGTCTCGATCGGCGGGCGCATCTCGGTGTCGATCAGGCCCCGCGGCCCGGAAGCCGCGTCGGCAAGTGAACGCCCCAGCCGAGCGGCCAACTGGGCGGTCGATACGCTCGTCGTGCCCGTCAGCCCCGCCGGCATGGCGGAAAAGACCCGAGTCACCTTCCACGGTTCGAGCCCGCACTGGGTGATCTGGTCGGTGTGCGAGGTGGGTTCGGCAGCAGCCCGTACCGCGTCCGCCACCGCATAGCTGATCAGGTCCGAAAGTGCATCGCCGCCGGTCGGACTCGACCCGCAGGTCACGATCACCTCGGGCCGGTAGGTGCGGATCTGCCGGACCAGGTGGGCTTCGAGATACTTGGCACCGAGACCGTCATTGGCCCGATTCCACTCCTCGATGACGGCCTCGCCTTTGAGCTTGAGCATCTCGGGCTTCAGGGGAAACCTCCAGGCCTGGTCTACTCCGCATCCTCCGAGCGAAACGACCGCCTCGTGGACCCGGTCGCGGCAGGCCACGTCTTTCTCCGACGATTGTTCAGGATCGGATCGGCCCAGGATCTCGGCGACACTCAAATAGCCTTCATTGCCCGAAAGTTTGGCGATCAGTTCCAGGGGCAGCTCATGACCTCCGGCGAAAATGGCCATCAAGGCAGCGCGGGAACCTCCGGCTCGTTGCCGGCGCCAGGTTTGCCCGCCATCTTCGGTAGCCAGGATCGTGCCGAAATCGCCGACCGCCCAACCATGGACGTCGTCGGCGAAGTGGATGCCGCGTAGCGGAGCATTCTGGCCCGTTCGCAGAACCTGCCAGGAAAGTCCTGCATCGGGGGTGTAGAATACCCGCGTGCCGGGTGAGCCCGCCACCCAGACTTTCGTGTTCCGCACGCTCAGTGCGAAGAAGTCAAACTGGCCGGCTGCCTCCACAGGCACGGGAGCCGGAGGGGTTTGCCAGGTGTGGCCCAGATCCCGAGTGAGCATCGCCAGTCCGCCTTCGCCTACGAGCCAACCGTAGGAAGGCGGCACGAGCTGAATCGCTCGAGGACCTCGCAGTCCGAACCGGGCGGTTTGGCTCGCCGTGATCCTGCCGCTGCGGACTTCGGCAGCCAAACCATCCTGGCTGGCCAGCGCGCCGGTCTGAAGATCAAGGAAGTCGCCCCCGGTCCAGCCCGCTTGTTTGCTGCCGGGCACGGGATTCCAGGAACGGCCACCTGACTCGGTGTGGAACAGTCCTGAGGGAGAAGCTGCACTGCTGCAACCCACCGCCCAGCCGTGCGCCGGGTCGAAGAAACGCACCTTCTTCAGAATCGGGAGCAGCGGTTGCTCCTTGGATTTCCAGGTCCGCCCGCCGTCGTCGGTCATCAGGACCACACCCGTTCCCGTGTGCGTGAAGGGATGGGCGTATCCGCCGACCGCCCAGCCGTTCTGCCGGTCAACAAAGTGGACCGAGTAAAGCGGGCATTCCACTTCGCTCGCCTGGAGAAACCAGTTGCGTCCGCCGTTGCTGGTGTGCCAGATCGTGCCGCGATCGCCGACGGCCCAGCCAAACTCGGCATCGGCAAAACAAACATCGTTGAGCCTCGCATCCTCGTGCAGGATGGCTGAGACCTCGAGGCTGCCGGCGCGGCCGGTCATTTGTGCCGGCAACTGGGTCGGTTCAGGGTTGGCGGATGCCGCAAGCGGCGCGGCGGTCTCCACCTGTTGAAATCGGTTCAGATCGGGCTGGGTTCCGTCTCCCGGAGGTGAGCTGGTAAACGGTCTGGCCGCGTTTGTGTTTCCAGCGAAATCCGCCGCGGGCAAGGCCCGATTGGAAGGCTGAACCGAAGGCCCCTGGGGTCCTGCAACCGGCGAAGGAGTTGTCGCAGGCCAAGCCGCGGGCACAACTGAGCCGACAGCCGCGGGCGGTTGCCCATAGACCGGCTGGGGATAGGCCGGCAGGTTTTCGCCGCGCATGCCTGTGGCTCCAGAATTCTCACTTCGCGGGACCGTGGCCTGGTGGTTTACCTTCACTTTCCCCTGGGAGGAGAGCAGGGCCGCGGCCAGCGTGCCCGTGCGCGCCGGGACCCGACTGTTGGCGGCAGACTGTGCCCTCACCCATGACGCCGCCAACAGGATCAGTGTGACACCCAGAGCCACGAAAATCGTGGATTGACGGCCCTTATGCCGTTGGTCGTTGGATCGTCCGAGAACCGCCATGATCAAGGCCTCCATGCCTTACCGCATCATTTCCACAGCCTGAGGGCCTTGTCAGCAGTGAGCCTATGGGGCCGGGTGTCTGACGCCGACGACAAACATCCACCCAGAATTGCCGCCCCCACCGACACGATTACGGGCACTCAACGCCTGGGAAATCGCCGGATTCTAGCGAAATTCAGCAAGACCGACCAGAGAAGCTGGGAAACCCCACGCCTGAGCGAAACCAACCCCCCGGTAGAATTCCGGCCACCCGAATAATCTGGGTAAGCCAGGCCCATTGGCTGCCCTACCCGGCCCCTGGGCGAAGGCAACTCGCAGTTCTGCGCCAGCACTGCTGTCGTCGCTTTCCATCGGTTGATTTCCAGGTGACATGCCAGAACTCTCACCACATCCCCAGCGTAGGTTGCTTGACACGTGAAACGTAGGTCCATGTCCCAATGAATCCAATGAATAGCCTTAACTATTGCTATGGCAATAAGTTGCATTCCTTGCCCTCCACTTTTCCTTGTGGCGGAAGTGGATCCAGCACGTCGCTAGCCACGTGCTGCATCAAATAAAAGACCTTGCCTCATCCGTTGCGGCCGGGATATCCTCAAGGGAGTGAAACGAATCGTAGGAACGAGACTTTGATGCTTGGGCGGGGTTGAAAGTCCGTCGGCTGGTCCGACGGGGTGACCGCTTCTGCCAAGGGAGATGATTGTGACGAAGTACAAAAAGTGCACGGTTCAGCACGGCGATGAGCAGCGCGAGGTGCTCCTCCCGGAAGACAAAGCCAACGTCGGTGAGAAAATTGTGATCAAGGAACCGGACCGGTCCGGCCTCTGGGAGGTTGTGGATCTGGTCAAGATCGGCGGCGGCAAGCAGACGACGGAATAGGAGCAAAACACTCTCCAACAGACCCTCCCCCATGGGGCTGGATGGTTCGGCTTTGGGAAACGGTGCCAGCGGCGGCAATGCCGGCAGCGCAATTTCCTGTCACAAAGCCTGACCATCCAGCCCCATTTCTTTCCGGCGGCGATATATTGAGGCATGGGGATCATGCCACATATCTCAGGATCTCGGGGAAATGTCCGGCTCACTGAACCGCACCACCCGTGCGAGTCTTAAGCTGTGGGAACAATGGTCCATAGGCTGGCTCGTATCGGCCATCGTGAATCTCCTCGTCCTGACGGTGACCGCAATCTGGCTCCTTCCTGTCGATCTCCCCTCGGTTCCCGTCGCGTTGGTCGCACGAGTCGACACCGACGAGGGGGATCTCGAAGCGCTGGTCGACTTGGCCGACCTGGAGCCGCTTAACTTCGACAAGGTCCTGGAGCTTTCCCAGTCCGAACCGGCGGTCGCGCCCGAAGTCCAAGTAGATCTGTTTGCGATCGGCGGCACAGCGGCCGAAGGAACGGGCGGTTCGCCGGGTGGCCCAGGGAGTGGAGGAGCGGAAGCCGGAACGGAGTACTTTGGAACGGTCGCCCAGGGAGACCGCTTCGTCTACATCCTCGACAAATCGATCAGCATGAACTGGAACCGGCACGGCCAGGCCGGCCCCAACAGCCGCTTCGGACGGGCAAGATACGAACTGCTCCGCTCTATCGACAAGCTTGCTCCCAATCAGCAGTTCTACGTCATTCTGTTCTCCTACTCCACGAACCGGATGTTCGACGACAAGTCGCCGGCCCCGGCGACGATCCCCGCCACGCCTGAAAACAAACGGCGTCTGCGCCAGTGGCTCGAACGCGTCGAAATGGGTAGCGGCACCGACCCTCGCGACGCCCTGTACCTTGCCCTCTCGATCAGCCCGGATGCCGTCTTTCTCCTCTCCGACGGGGATTTCAACCAGCGGTTCGTGGCAGAACACCTCTTCGAAGGCAGCCCGACTCCGGAAGAGCTTGTCAAACAGTTCAATCGCTCCTACACGCCCATCCACACCATCGCCTACGAAAACCCCATCAGCAACGAGCGCATGGAGGTCCTGGCGGAGCTCTCCCGCGGCAAGTACAGGTATATTCCTCCTATGGAGTCCACCGCAGACGACTCCGTCCCGCGAAGGAGGCGCAGATAAGGCTGCGTCTTGAGGCGCCAGGCGCGCACGAACGGGTCTTTTCTGATGTTTGCGTGGCGAATGACCCCGCCGGTCAGCCGATTTGACGCGTTTGCCGGCCTCCCGCCTTCTGGCGCGGTTGGATGAAATTACAGTACATGCTGGACGGCTACCTCGCCGCCAAACGAAATAATGTGGGTTGACCTAAGGTCCCGACGCATCCCCGGGCGATTGCTCCGCCGGAACGATTGCAGTACGATGCTCGTGCCGGGACAACTCCTTGCGCGCGAGTAACTGCGATGGCGATCAGCACCTTCAGGAGGATCTTCAATTTCCTCCTTCTCCCC
>CAYSCH010000138.1:0-1772 GCA_964429355.1 uncultured Planctomycetaceae bacterium
ATCTTCGATTTTCGCAAGCGCCGCAATTCATCGGACTGGGCACCATAGGTTTGCGTGGCGGTCTCGACCGCCTTGTTCATGATCTCGGTAACCTGGTTGAGAGTGGCCAGGTCGATCCACTTCGCCGAGTTCATGCCAAAGCAGCCTAGGTAGATCTTCTCCTTTTCAGCCTGGGCGATGAGCACATCCCAGTACTGGTGGAGGAGCGGGGCGACCTCTTCGCCGTAATAGCCGCGCAGGAATTCGTCGATGAGTTTCTCGGCGTCGAGATCCGGCTCCCACATCACCCGCATCAACAGCCAGTTCTTCAGTTCGCAGAAGTCGTCGCCTTCCCCTTCCTCGAACAGGCCGATGGCCCCGTGCTTGACGAAGTAGCGGACGTTCGGCGCGAGTACTCGCAGATTGGGGTGGGGACCGAGGTAGTCGTTGTAGTTGGTCGTGTAGTCCCAGACGAACAGGTACTTGGCCAGTTTGCTCCAGCCTTCCATATCCAGGGCGAACTCCGCGTTCTGCTCGCCATCGAGCGGTTGGATATAGGAACACTCGATCGTGCAGAGTCGAATCAGAACGTTGTCGCGTGGCTTGATCGTTTTCGGCGGCTTGCGGGTGTACTGATACGCCAGGGATTCCACCAGGACATCTGGAAACTCCTTCTCCACCGCCTCCGCCACCCGGTTGAGCATCAGTACGAGTGTTCCCGAGTGGCTCTCCTCGGCGTCGTCGATCGCTTTGCACTTGGCGCAGGTGCAGAACCCGTACCAGTCGTTCTGCGAAACGTCGATCATCTTCGCCCCAGGATTCTGCCGCAGCGTCTCCAGCACGTTCTTGATCAGCTCCGCCGTCATTTCCTCGTTCGTCAGGCAGAGCTGCCCCCCCTCGTGCGTTCGTTTGCCCTCGAGCTCCGAGTACCAGTCGGGATGGGCTTCGAAGTATTTCTCCGGCGGGAGATACTTGTAGAACGAATGAACGAAGTTGATGATCCGGACCGCGCCGCCATATTCCTCGGTGAGGGACCCGTTTCCTTTCATCCGGGCGGAAAAAACGGTCGGCTGGGCCATTCGGTGGTACATCTCCCGCGAGATCATCTGCGGCGCGTACGAAATATTCAAATCGTCCGCGACAACAAGCGTCGGCTTCTTCGGTAGGAACGTGTCTTCGGGCGCCCACCAGCGAACGCCGACCACGTCCTGCAGAAACGAATACACCGCGTACAGGCAGCCTCGCTTCTCATGCCCGGCCAGAATCAGGCTTCCGCCATCCATCCGGATCAGAATCTCGTCGAACTTGTAGTCTTTCTTTGGGGCCCTGGCCGTGTTGCCCACGAAAATCAACGCCTTTCCATCGGCGGGCACCTCCTTTTCGGCAATCGTCGGGAAATCGGCACCGGTCACGAGTTTCAAATGCTCCGACAGTTCCCTCGCGGCAGTCTGTTCCACCGCCGTCGGTTCGTCCGGCAGAACGATTTTCCAGCCCGCCGCGCCGTCCCTGGCCAGTTCCGCGGAATACAAGTACGTCTGCAGAAACAGCAGACAGAACAATCCAAGCAGAGTTCTTTTCATGGCTTTTCTCGATCGTTGCGGGTGGTGTATTGCGAGAAGTGATTCCTACGATACAGCACACCATACAGCCCGGCCGTTGCGTTCGCAAGCAAACAGGAGCGGTTACGTCTGCCCGGACTAGGTGGGTGGTCAGATTCCTGCTATCGGGGCTGTCGGTTGCCCAACCGAGGGTGTAAGCTATCGTGCATCGGGCCAGATTGACTGCACGACCGG